>CADBQA010000060.1 GCA_902796675.1 uncultured Ruminococcus sp. | reverse complement strand
GCGGATTTGTCGTGGATCTTGGAGAGTGCGCGAGGCAGGTTGCGAACGTAGTTCAGCTTGTTCAGACCCTTAGCGTCCGTATCGACTATAATAGCCTGATAGTTCGGCGTGTTGTCTATCGTGAGCTTGACCTTGCCCTTGACGCCGCTGTCGTTCTCTTTGATATGTCCGCGCAGGCTGTCCTTGATGTTCAGTTCGTCGAGGAGCTTTGCGATGTCATATTTGACGTCTGCGGAATATACGCCGAGGCTGCTCTGTTCGTTTGTGAACTCGGGGTTGCCCTCTTCGAGCAATTTAGCCGCCGCCTTGCGCGCTTTATTATAATACTTGGAGTAGTCGGAAAGATCAACTGTCTTGCCGGCCTTTGCAGCCGTGTTCTCGAACGTTTCCGTCGTGATGGTCTCATCGCCGATTATGAAGTAGAACGCATCGAGCGCGAGCTTCGCCGCCGCTACGAGATCGGGATCTTCAAGGTTGGAGAGCTTGACGTTGTCGAGACCGAGCATTGCGGTCAGGAACATCTGGTACGCCTTCTCGGGAAGCTTGACGTTGACGTCGAGCATTCCGTCGTGTGCTACCGCGTTGCCGTAGCCTCTCGCCTTGTTTACCATCTTGCGGAGATTCTTCAGAGAGCTCGTCGATTTTCCGAAGTCTTCGAGAGTTACGTAAAGTTTCGCTTTCTTGCCCGCGTCGTTAGCGCTGACTCCGAAAGTCATTTCGGATTCCATAAGGTAAGCGCCGAGAACGCTCGTATCCTTTATTATTGCGGAAGCGCCGACTTTGATCGTCACGCCGTCCTCTTCCGTACCGATAACGGTTGCGCCGGGGATCGGTGCCATCTCTACGATCTCGCCGTCCTTCGTGATGGCGTTCAGGATCGTGTCGAGACTCATACCGCTGTTAAGCACCGCGTCGATTACCGCCTGAATGGAAACCTTTTCTTCCTCACGCAGATACTCGTCGCCGAGCTTGATGTGAGTGAAGTTGCTGCCGGTTATCTCTTCCGCCATATTGCGGATCGCGTTCTTCGCCTTGGATACGTTCTTCGGGGAGATTCTGAGAACTATCGTAAGATTGCCGTCAGCATCTTCCATCGGGATGAACGCGACCGCAACGCTTCTTCCGTCGAGCATTCCGGCTTTGGCGACGCTCTTGTTGAGACCGTCGATGAGTTCGAGGAAGTACTCGCGTTCAACGTCGACCGTTTCACGTTTGATTTCGACATACGCGCCGCCGTCGATCTCGGCGTCGGTAAACGTTACGGATTTTGCTTCCGTACCCACGAGAACTTCTTTGTCACCGTAGGTGTACTTGTACTGCATACCGTTCTCGCCGCAAGCGGGAAGGGTTACCGTGGGAACGTCATAGTAGAAGTTCTGCTCGTAAACCTTTTCTTCCGCTTCGTCAAAGACGGTTGCCGTGTACTCGTTGGGAGTATACGTGATCGTGATCGTTGTGTTTTCAGCGACCGTGTCGCCCGCGCCGATCGTCGACGCATCCGCCGTGGAGTAGTGAGCCGTGTCAACGCCGGCGTTTTCGACGAGAGCGTCGATCTTATCCTGAAGAGTCTCCGCTTCTTCGCTTGTCACGGGGTTGACCGTGGAGAACGTCATGGTGTCGGTCTCGGTTGCCGTTGCGTTGCCCTTGCTGTCCTTGATAACGACCTTGACAGTTACTATCGCGCTTTCGGGAGCGGCTGCAACGAGGGTCGTGGAAAGCGTCAGTTCTTTGTCCGCGCTGTCGAAAACCTTGGGTTCGGCAATTTTCTCGATAGCCTTAACGAGATCGCCGAGCTTCGGGCTGGATGTGTCTATTCTTTCATCGGGATCGGTGAGAACGACGTCTTTCATCGTCTCAACTATTTCTCCGACCCTTCTGTAATAATCGTCAGCGTCCTCTTCCATCGTATCTCTGAGCAAAGGCATGAATCCTTCGTCGTTATAGATAGTGGAAAGGTTAGCGTTCAGAATATCCGCCTGGCTTCTGATCCTTGCGTAGTTGTTATTCTGATAGTAATATGTGAGACCCTTGGATCTGTACTCCGTGAGGTAGTTGTAGATGTAAAGTCTCTTTGCGTTCTGATCGACGCATCCGTCGATGATTGTCTGAACCGCTTCCTTCGCCTCTTCGGTCATATCGCTGCCTCTGACGCCGACCTTGATCTGGTTGAGCGTCTTGGAGTCGAGCTTTGCGAACTGATCGTAAAGCGAATTGAGGATCTCCATATTTTCCTTCTGATCCTTCAGCTGCGTCGCGAGTTCGCCGGGCGTGTTGAGGGACTCGACCACTTTCTCGGCGTCTATGCTGGTAAGCGTTACGTCGTAATCGACTTCAACGTTGTCAAACTCAACGTCGCCAAACGTTGCTTCGCCGTCCTCAAACGTAAGCTCTGCAACCGCCGAGCCGTTTGCCATCACTCTGCCGCCGACAGCCTTCCATGCAACGCCCGGGATACCAGACTGGTAATCCTCGGCAGTTACCTTAAAGTTGTCGCCGTCGCGCTCAACGGTTACGAGACCGTCGTCGTTCGTCGGGATTCTGAACAGTACGTTCTCACCCTTGAGAGCTACCGACTTAAGAACAGCCTTCTCGTCCTCGGTGAGTTCGTCCGCGTAAACGTCCGCGACTATCGCGTTAAGCTTGGAAACGCTCCACGGTTTGCCCTCGGAACGGTTGACCGTAACTTCGCCCTCGACTTTATAGACCTCGCCCTGGAGATAAGTCTTGCCGCCTATCTCATAGTCGTAAACGAGACTGTCATCCTCGTTGAGAGGAAGGGTGATCTGATATCCGTACGGAACCTCCGTCGGAAGCTCTGTCTCAAAACCGTATGTAACGTTTATCGTTTTGGGAGTGTACGTGATCGTGTATTCAATGTCACCCGTGAGCGTATCGGGAAGATCGCTTGCGGTTCTGTCATAATTGTCGGAGCTGATCACAGCCCACGCATCAAGAGCCGAGCCCTCGATACCTGATGCAGCCACAGCCGCTTCGATCTCGGCGGCAGTTGAGCCTTCGAGCACCTGGATCGTCTTGCTGTGGTCTTCAAGAGCCGTCGTGGTCGCGGAGTCAACCGTCGTGCCGGCAATGTAAGAAGCCTTGAGCGTGACCGCTACGTTGAACTGATTGATGTTCGCTCTGACAGTTACGGGAGCGGTCTTGAGAGGATTTATGATCTCTTCCTCGTGAGCTTCCGCGCCCGCCGCTGCAGCGACGAGTTCATCGAGTGCCGTGTAGTCGTCAGCGGTAAGGCCGCCCTTCAACGGGTTGTTCGCGTCTTCAAGTACCGCCCACTCGTCGTTGACAGCTTCCTCTGTGTTATCAAGAAGCGCGCCTACCGCGTCGAGCGCGAGCTGGATCTTTCTGCCGGTCTGCCTATCGGCAGAGTACTTAACGATCGTTTCTACGCCTTCGTCGTTTTTGAACTGAGCGATATCGGCGTACGTCGATTTGATGCGATTGTGGAATTCAGCACCGTTCGCGAAAAGATATGCGATGCCGCTGTCGGCGTCCTGGTAATCCATAAGCATGATCTCGACGTCAAGCATTCCGTCGTTCTTCTTCGACTCGTTATCAAGTCTCTTGATAGCGTTTATCGTGTCTTGAGAAGAAAGAACCGTGCCGCCGGGAAGCGAGCCGTCAGTCAGACGCATAAGCGACGGCGTGTTGCTTGCGATAGTGTCGAAGTCCGAAATATAATCGGCAAGGACGTTCAAATTGTCTATCGCTTTAACAAGATTGTACGGTCCGTTAAGAAGCGTTCTCTGCGTTTCCGAGGGAACGGTGATCTCGGTAACGTAGTCAACTTCAACGGAGTAGACGTTTCCGTCGTAATTGAACTTGCCTTCGCCGTCGGTAAGTTCAACCGTTTCCACCTCTTCGCCGTGAATTACTCTCGCGGCGACGGGCTTCCATACGTATTCACCGTCATTGAAGTCCGAAGCCTTGATCGTCAGCGCTTCCGCGTCGACTTTTACAAGATCGTCGGAATCATCCGGTGTGTTAAGTGTGTAAGCGTTGCCTTTCACAAGTCCGGACTTGAGAATCTCCTTTTCTCCGTCCGTCAGCGAAGTGTAATTCTCTGCTACGAGATCACCGTCTGTCACAACGACAGAACCCTCCGCCGCACTTGCGAGCATGACCGCAGGTAAGGATCCGGTAGGGATCACCAGCAGTAAAGCCAGCAAGAAGGATAACGCTTTGCTGAGTGCGCTAATGCCTTTTCTCATAATCTCTCCTCCAAATAATTATAATACATCTATTATTATATATTATATCGAATATATTATAAAATACTAACCCGGTTTTGTCAAGTATATGTTCTTACTTTTTTTCACAATTAGCACACGAATTTTACATAATTTTTGCCGCGAAAATTTGCCGCGAAAAGCGCCGT
>CADBQA010000059.1 GCA_902796675.1 uncultured Ruminococcus sp. | reverse complement strand
GCCACCTTTCCGTCCGATGGTCTCCAGGGGAGGATGGTCAGTGACTGCGGGTCCGGAAAGAGCAGAAGGTCGGACTCCTCGATGTTGAGAAAGCCTCTGATTGAGGCTGCATTAAGGCCAACACCTTTCTCCATCGCCTTCTCAAGAGAGGAGAAGCTGATTGAGATGTTCTTGAGCTGCCCGAAGATGTCGCAGAATGCGAGGCGGACGAATCTCACGTCCTGCTTCTTCATGAAATCGATGATCCCTTCACGTGCCATTTCTTCCAAAACCCCCTGTTTCAGATAAGCAATTGTTGCCTTTTCCTGCACATATGTCCAGTTTTTACCGCAAATAAGTTGACGGTTTGGCCTAAATAAAGTAGAAGTTTGCATAACTATACACAGAAACGCACGGGGTTGCAAATGGAAACAGTGGCTGATTATTTCGGAAGTCTCGTATTCAATGACGCCGTCATGAGGGAGAAGCTTCCAAAGGACATCTACAAGACCCTAAGAAAGACCGTCTCCGAAGGCAAGGACATTGACCTTGCCGTGGCCAACAGCGTGGCCAATGCGATGAAGGTCTGGGCCATCGAGCACGGATGCACACACTACACCCACTGGTTCCAGCCTATGACGGGCATCACCGCCGAAAAGCACGACGGCTTTATCCTGCCGCTTGAAGACGGCAGCGCGATAACGGAGTTCTCCGGACGTCAGCTCATAAAGGGCGAGCCGGACGCGTCGAGCTTTCCTTCCGGCGGCCTCAGGGCGACGTTCGAGGCGCGAGGCTACACGGCGTGGGATCCGACGTCCTTCGCGTTTATAAAAGACGACGTGCTCTGCATCCCGACCGTCTTCTGCTCTTACGGCGGAGAGTCGCTCGACAAAAAGACGCCGCTCCTTCGCTCTATCGAGGTGATAGGGAAGCAGGCGCTCCGCATTCTCCGCCTCTTCGGAGATGAAAAGACGAAGAGGGTCACGCCGTCCGTCGGCGCGGAGCAGGAGTATTTTCTCATCCGCCGCGAGGACTACGTTGCGCGGCGCGACCTGCTCTACACGGGCAGGACGCTTTTCGGCGCGCGCCCGCCGAAGGGTCAGCAGCTGAACGACCACTATTTCGGCTCGATAAAGCCGAAGGTCAAGGAGTTTATGAAGGACCTTGACGAGTCGCTCTGGCGCCTCGGCGTCGCCGCGAAGACGGAGCACAACGAGGCGGCACCCGCACAGCACGAGCTCGCGCCCCTTTACACGACGGTGAACACCGCGTGCGACCACAACCAGATAATGATGGACGTGATGAAGCGCGTCGCCGCGCGTCACGGCCTTATATGCCTGCTCGCCGAGAAGCCTTTCGAGGGCGTCAACGGAAGCGGCAAGCACAACAACTGGTCACTTTCGACCGACGACGGGCAGAACCTTCTCGACCCGGGCAAGACGCCCGCTGAGAACGCGCAGTTCCTGGTCTTTCTCGTCGCGACTCTCGCGGCGGTCGACGAGTATCAGGATATTTTAAGAATTTCCGTCGCCTCTCCGGGCAACGACCGCCGTCTCGGCGCGGCTGAAGCGCCGCCCGCGGTGATCTCGATGTTCCTCGGCGACGAGCTGACCTCCGTTCTCGAGGCGATCGAGAGCGGAAAGACGTACCGCGGCGAGGGCGGCGGTATAATGGAGATCGGCGTTCACGTCCTGCCGAAGTTCCCGAAGGACACGTCCGACAGAAACAGAACGTCGCCGTTCGCCTTCACCGGAAACAAGTTTGAATTCAGAATGCCCGGCTCCTCGCTCTCTATCGCGGGGCCGAACACGGTGCTGAACACCATAGTCGCCGAGGAGCTCTCGCGCATCGCCGACGAGCTGGAGGGCGCCGAGGACTTCAACGCCGCGCTCTCCGAAGTCATACGCCGCTACGTTTCAGAACACAAGAGGATAATTTACAGCGGCAACGGCTACACGAAGGAGTGGGAGGCGGAAGCGGCGCGGCGCGGTCTTTCCAACTACAAGACCCTGCCCGACGCGCTCGCCCATATGTGCGACAGAAAGAACGTGGAGCTTTTCGAGCGCCACAGGATATTCACGGAAAAGGAGCTCGCCTCAAGGCGCGACGTCATCCTCGAGAACTACGTCACCGTGACGGGCATCGAGGCGGACACTATGGTCGATATGATAAGGAAGGAGATCCTTCCCGCCGCCGCGAAGTACGTAAAGACTCTCTCAGAGACGGTCTTTGCAAAGAAGAACATGACGCCGCAGGGCGACGTCCGCTTTGAAGAAAAGCTTTTGTCAAGACTTTCGTCCCTTGAAAACTCGCTTTACGACGAATCCGAGCGTCTCGCGTCACTCTCGGAAAAGCTGAGGGAGATCGCCGACCACACCGACGGCGCCGCGTTCTGCCGCGACTGTCTTATCCCCTGCATGGCTGAAGCCCGCGCGACGGCGGACGGGCTCGAGGAGCTGACCGACCGCGCATACTGGCCGTACCCGACGTACGGCGACATACTTTTCGCTGTAAGATAAGGAGAAGACTATGAAAAAAATAACAGCTTTGATACTTGTGATGATCTTTGCGCTTACAGCGCTCACCGCATGCGGCGACGAGCCTTCGATCGAGGTCAACGCGCCGGACGGATTTATAAAGATCGACGCGGAGAGCGTCGCCATGCTGAACGCCGCGTCGGGAGCGTTCCCGAAAAATATCGACACGGCCGAATGCAGGAGCGCCTTCGTCGAGGCGTACAACACGTCCTCGGAGATACTGCCGTACGACGTGAACGACAGCTCGTCTCATAAAGTCGTCGTCATAACCACGTCAGGGGAGAAGAACGCGATATATCTCGTTTCCCGCCTCGGAAACGGGGAGTTCAACGTCTCGGTCGACGGTTCGGATGACGGCGTGAATTATAAATTCAGAATAGAAAACGACGCGCTCGAGAAAGTTTTTTCCGATGAGCTCCTCACGATAAAAGAGCTCGAATACACCGTTCACGTGGAATTCGTACTCTCCGAGGGCACACCCGACGCCGACGGAGTCATCCGCCAAGCGGACGAGAAGGTCGGCGAGTGCGACGTGAAGTGGAAGGGCCTTGAAACAAATAGACCGACCGCGGCAAAGATCGTGAGATCCGCGCTTGAGGACGGAGGTACGGGGCTTGAGTACACCGAGGAAAAGGGTCAGGATCTTCCGAAGACCGTCGCCGGATACGGAGAGGACGTCGAGGTGACGGATACCACCGTCGAGCGAAACTTCTGGAAATACATCCTGAACGGCGAAGACGTCGGCGCGGGCGGCGCTTCCGGAGCCGTCGTATCCGACGGCGACACGATAACGGCAAAATACGTCCACTCGAGCATAAAAAAGGAACAATGACAAGGAAAAAGGACGCGATGACCTCGCGTCCTTTTTATGCAAATCGGGAGATGAGCACTGCTGCGGCGAGGGCTATCCGGTACACGCCGAAGGGGATGAAGGTATGGTTTCTCACGAAGGATATGAGGAATTTTACCGTCGCCGTCGAGACGAGAAACGCCGTGACGGAGGAGACGGCGAGGACGGCGGTCTGCTCCGTCGTCAGCGAGACGCCGGAGGCGGCGAATTTTGCCGCGCGAAGCGCGGTCGCGCCGAACATCACCGGAATCGCCATGAAGAAAGAGAACTCGGACGAGGCGCGGCGGGAGACGCCGAGCGCAGACGCGCCGAGGATGGTAGAGCCGGAGCGGGACGTGCCCGGTATCAGCGAGAGCACTTGAAAAGCTCCGACGCCGAGGGCGGTTTTGAAATCTATCGCCTCCGGCTCGGTTATCCTGTACTCACGCCCTCTGTTTTTCCGCTCGACCGCGATGAAGAGCGCGCCGTATACGGCGAGAGATGCGGCGACGACGTACGGGGCGACGTCGGGCGAGAAGACGGTTTTTGTGAGAAAATCGTCGAGAAAGAAGCCGAGGGCGGCGGCGGGGACGGTGGCGACGGCGATCTTCGCTAAAAGCGAGCGGCACTCCCGTTTCTCGTCCGCGCTCTTTTTTCCCGAGAGTGGATTCAGACGGTCAAAATAGAGGATCATCACGGCGACGACGGACGCGAGCTGTATCGTGACGTCGGAGAGCGCCTCGAAAGACGGCGTAAGAAAGGGGATTTTGTCGCGCGGAAAAAGAGAGCCGAGAAGGATAAGGTGTCCCGTTGAGCTGACAGGCAGCCATTCGGTGACGCCTTGTACCGTCCCGGCGCACAGAGCGTATATGAAACCGAAAAGAGTCATATTTCACCTCTCGATGATTCATTACGCTATATTCTATTTGTCTCCTCCCCTGAGTATGTCACCTTCCGTCACGCGCACGGGGCATTTTAATCTGAAGATCTGGCCCGGGTGCGGCGTTTCCGTTATCGGTTCGCCCGCCTCGTCGGTCAGAGTTTCCGCCGTGAACGGTATGCCCGGCGCGCCGACGGTGAGAAGCTCGACCGGCTCGCCGGCGACGAGCTTGTTTCTCTGGATGAAGGTCGCAAAGCCGTCCGCGTCCGAATCCGTGAGAGATGTCGCGAGGTACGCTTTTTCCCTTATGTAACCGGGCTCGTCGACGACGTTCGCTCTCTCGTGAGGCGGCGTGAAGAAGAAGCCCGTGTCGTATTTTCTGTGGCTTACCGAGCATAGCTCGCGCATCCATTCCTCGCGGTACTCGTACCTTTCGGGGTCGGCGACGTAAGCGTCTATCGCCATGCGGTAGGTGTTGGTGACGACGGCGGTGTAGTACGCCGACTTGACGCGCCCCTCTATCTTGAAGCTCGAGATCCCCGCTTTTATAAGCTCCGGTATATGCTCTATCATGCACATATCGCGGCTCGACATGACGAAGGTGTCGCCGTCCGATTCGACGACGGGGAAGCTCTCGTCCGGGCGCTTTTCCTCCGTTATCTCGGTCGAGATCTCCCCGGTGCGGCGGTAAGCCCACCTGCACGACTGGGCGCACGCGCCGTGATTCGCGTCGCGGCCTATCATATATTCGCTCAGCAGGCAACGTCCGCTGTACGCGATACACATCGAGCCGTGGATGAAGGTCTCGAGCTCGACGTCGGCGGGGAGAGCGCGGCGGATGGAGATTATATCGTCAAGCGTCAGCTCGCGCGCGAGGACTATCCTCTTCGCGCCGAGCGCGCGCCACGCAAGACACGCTCTCGCCGAGACCGCGCTCGCCTGGGTCGAGACGTGAAGCTCCGCCCTCGGGCAGACCTCGCGGGCGAGCGAGAAGACGCCCATATCGGAGATTATCAGCGCGTCGACGCCGATTTTGTCAAGATATTTCAGATAGTCCTCAAGCTCGGCGTACTCGGCGTCGCGGGGCATAACGTTCACCGTGACGTGAACGCGGACTCCGCGCGCGTGGCAGTATTCCACCGCCTCGCCGAGTTCCTCTCTTGTGAAATTGTTCGACGCGGTCCTCATGCCGAAAGAGGTGCCGGCGAGGTAAACGGCGTCGGCGCCGTACCTCACCGCCGCCTTCATTTTTTCAAAATCTCCCGCCGGAGAAAGAAGCTCCGGCGCCTTTATTCTGCCGTTCATAGACGACCCTTTCCGTTACTGTCTCATAAAAAGACAGAGAGGAGACGACCCCTCTCTGACCTTCCTGATTTTTTAATTTACTTTTCGTCAGCGGTTTCTACCGTGATATCGTCCGGATCTCCGACCATGTCGGGGATAAAATCGTCATCCTCGATCTCGTCCGTGAAGCATCCTTCCGGGCAGTCTTCGCAATCTTCTCCGCAGTCAAAGGTTATCTTGAAATACTTTTTGAAAAGCTTGTATGCGGTGATGCAAAGAGCGGCTACGGCGGCGGCGACTCCTGCGGAAATTATGATAATTTTCCAGACGTTGAGCTTTTTGCCTTCCATAATTAACACCCCTCCTGTTAGTTGTTACTCGACCGATAGGTCATCCTTCTGTTTATAGTATAACACATTTTCGGTCAAATGCAATACAAATCACCGAATTTATAAAAAGTTTAATATTACCCGAGATCGCCTTTAATGCCTATCACGTTCCCCATCGTTCCGCGCACGCCGCCGGTCATTCTGTGCGAGTGGTAGAGGTCCGGGCGGCATGCGGTGCACTCGGCGGATACGTCTATCCTGCCTCGGGAAACGCCCGACTCCTCAAGTATCTCGACGTTCATCGAGCGCGTGTCGGCAAATATTATTCCGTCGCGCCGCGCCGTGTGACGGCGGACGAAATCTTCTCCGCGAAGGGATGCGACCTCGCCTATAAAGTCGTCCTTCACCTCGAAGTGGCACGGTCCGATGCAGGGGCCGACCGCCGCCGCGAGAGTCTCGCGGAGGACGCCGAGCGAGAGGACCGCTTCGACGAGGTTCGCGGCGATGAGGTTCACCGTTCCGCGCCAGCCCGCGTGCGCGGCGCCGACGACGGGCGAGCCGTCCGGCTTTTCACCGGTTATAAGTATCGGCGTGCAGTCCGCGGTGCGAACGATGACCGAAACGCCGGGGCGGTCTGTGACGAAACCGTCGGACGGGGACAAATTATCTTTTGTTATCCCCTCGCCCCGGTCATCCTCCGTCACGTATCTGACGAGCGCCGTGTGGTGCTGAGGCGAGCCGATAAGCCCCTTGAAGTCGAGCCCCGCGGCAAGGCAGAGTATCTCCATATTGCGCCTGACGACGTCGTCGCCGTCGCCTCTGCCGAAGCCGACGTTCATCGACGCGGTGTGCGGGAGCGCGCTTACGCCTCCGAGCCTTGTCGAAAACGCGTGTCCGACGCGGCTTGATGATAGCGCGTCGCTCCTCCAGACGCCGGAATCATAATAAAACATATTTACCTCTCGCCGACAAGTTCTTTGATCTTGCGGTTTATCCTCTCTCTCGTATTAAGGATATACCCGTCCGAGTGAGGATATTCGTCGAATTTTATGGGCGGTATCCCGTCCTCGACGATCTCCATTACGGCGTCGCGCCCCGCGAGGGATTCGAGAAGCTTCATCGCGCGAAGGTCGTAAAGCGCCTCGGTGAATGCGGCGAGGTGGAGCGTTTCGTACGCGGTGCCGTCCGGAGCGGGGTAGACGGAGAAGGCGTCGCCCGCCGGGACGAAGTATCCGCCGTCGGTGCAGTGGTACGGGTTTACGGGCTCAACGGAATACTGCGTAAAGTAGAAGTTATATCCCCATTGGAGAAATCCCGCGACGTTGTATTTGTAGAACTGCGTTCCGATTATCCTGTTTCTCGCCTGCGGCATCGCGACGAGGCGGTTGGAGACCTTGACGTACTGACAGCAGCAGTAGTAGACCCAAAGGTTTTTGACGCCGTGGTCGATGTAGGGCTTTACGTGGTCGGTCGAGACGACGGGCGTATCGAGCGCGCCTTTTTCGTAGAACGAATAGTCGGAGAGCGCGTCCATTATCGTGCATCCCTCGAGCAGGTCCTCGACGACCTTCTTTACTCTCAGATAGTTTTCGAGCTTGTCGCCGCCCGGCTCGTCGGAGAGGTGGAAGAAGCAGACCTCAAAGACGCCGAGGCGTACGAGCTCGCGCTTCAGCGCGGGGAGGAACGCCTCGAGGAAGCGTCTGTAATCCTCTCCCGCGGCGTCGGTCTCCCAGCCGAAGATCTTTTTGTATTCTCCGTCGACCGTCGCCATGACCTTTGGCGCGTGCTCGGCTCCCCACTGCGTGAAGAGGTGGGCTATCTCGAAATATTTTACGCCGAGCGAGAGGCAGAGGTCTACCCAGCGGTCGAGCTTTTCGAAGCCGAAGGAGTATGCCCCGCCGTTGAGATAAACGTCGACGAGCTGTACCGTCGGGCGCTCACCGCCGACGGCGGTGTCGAGCGCG
>CADBQA010000058.1 GCA_902796675.1 uncultured Ruminococcus sp. | reverse complement strand
GACAGGACTTGAACCTGCGGCATCGACGTCCCAAACGTCGCGCGCTACCAACTGCGCCACATCCCGCGACTCACATATTGTATCAAAAATATGCTGTCTTGTCAAGTGGTCAAAGCTCGCCCTTTTTCTGTTCTTCCTCGTACTTTACGAGGAAGTCGAGCTTCTTATCGTACTCGTGAAGGATATCATAGATAAGGTCCTCGTTGAGGATTCCGCGGCTCGCGTCCTCGGGTATCTCTCCGCGCTCGTCCGCCTCGAAGTCCTCGAGCCAGCTTCCGTTTTCATAATAGTCCTCGAGAAGCACGACGTCGTCGACGATATCGTACATTCCGTCGATCGCGTCGGTCAGAGCGTCTATCGCGTTTTGTATTCTGTCGTAGAGCTTATCCATCTTCTTGACGCGCTCTGTCGATTTTTCGTTCATTTCACGACCTCCCGAAGATAAGGAATGGAGCTTGACGCGCCGCTTCGCGAAACCGTGATCGCAGAAGCCCTTGACGCGATATCCATCGCCGCCTCGACGGGCTCTCCGCGCAAGACGGACGCGAGAAAATATCCCGTGAACGTATCCCCCGCCGCCGTTGTGTCGACGGCTTTCGTTTTATACGCCTTTTGATAGATTATCCGCGTTTTATCGACGAAGTAGCTTCCCTCTTCGCCGAGAGTCAGTATAAGGGATGAATTGAAAGGACTGTTCTGAAACGCCCCGCAGACAGTCTTCGGGTCGTCGGAGCCGAAGAGCCTTTTTGCTTCCGTCTCGTTACAGAACCAGTAGTCGACGAGCTCGAGCGGCAGCGTGAGGATACCGTCGTCGCACGGAGACGGATTGAACGCGATCTTCATATTCTTGCTCTTTGCGATCTCAAACGCCTTATCGACGCAGTTGGTCTCGTTCTGCGCAAGAAGGATATCGCCCTCTCCCGCCCCCGAGAGAAAATCCTCGACGTACTCCGCCGTCAGTTCGCGGTTCGCGCCGGGATATATCATAATACAGTTATTCCCGTGGCGGTTGACCTGGATTATCGCGTGACCTGGCGAGGACGTGGTTTTAACCGTCTTCGACACGTCGACGCCGGAGGACTTCATCGTCTCGACGAGAAACTCCGCGCCCTCACCGATCAGCGCGCCGTGGACTACCTCGCCGCCCGCTCTCGCGACGGCGACGGACTGATTCAACCCCTTGCCGCCGGGATACACCTTTCGCTCTGTCGACGAGACGGTCTCCCCCGCCGCGACAAAATGGTCGACAGAATATACGTAATCAATATTGAGTGAGCCGAGGTTATAAATTTTCATAAATATATACTCTCCCCATAATACTCCGCCAAAATAATTATAATTAATTTCCCTCCCCGTGTCAACAAAATTGTGATATACTTGGTATGAAAATGAACCTTTCGGCAATAAAAAACGACTGTATTTGTGAAACCGGTTTTGATACATTTGAAAGGAGGGAGAAAAACGGACAGGTTTGAAGAACTTTTGCGTGAGAACATCGTCCCGCTCGAACGGTTTGTTAAGTACCGAGTGGGAAACGCCGCGGACGCCGACGATATCATTCAGGAAACCTGCGTCGCCGCGCTTTCCGGCTTTTCCGCTCTGTCGGACGAGTCTTCCTTCAAAGCGTGGCTGATCGGGATCGCGAGGAACAAATGCAACGATTATTTCAGGCGGAAGGCAAAGCTGCTCGAAATCCCTCTCGACTCAATTAAAGAGAGGATAACCGTCCATTCTGCTCACGGCGTCACCACAGCCGAAACGGTAAGGGAAACGCTCGACGCGCTCGGAGAAAAGGATAAACAGATCCTTTATCTATACTATTTCAAAGAGCTGCCGCAGGCGGACATAGCGAAACGCCTCGGCATCCCTCTCGGAACGGTAAAAAGCCGCATCCATACCGCAAAGAACAGATTCAAAGAGAAATACCCGTACAGACCGAAAGGAGATAAAACGATGAAAAAAATGCCTGAATTAATGCCCGAATACAGAATAAAAGTATCCGGCGGCGAGCCGTTCGAAGTCAACTGTGAAGAACTGATGGGTTGGTTCATAGTTCCCCGGCTCGGAGAAAAACTCACCTGGGCGGCGTACGACATGCCGGAGCGAACGAAGACGGAAGAGTGTGAGCAGGAAGTCGTCGGACGAGCCGAGATTCACGGGATCGAGGGTGTCGAGATAACCTCCGTCGAACACGCCCCGCTCATCAACAACATGATAGGCGAGGACGACCCCGTAAAAAGGCGCTTCGTAGCTCAGCTTACAGACACGCACTGCAGATACCTTGCCGAAACTCACTCTGAGAACGGCGTGAGGAAATACTACACTTTTCTCGACGGCGACCTTTTCATGGAAAACTGGGGCTTTGGAGAGAACAACCGCGGGAAAGAAACAAGGATTTCAAAAACGGGAAATATCGAGAGAAAGGGAAACGTCATAACGACAAAGCGCGACCCCGTAATTGACGTAGCGGGCAGATATACCGTTGAAATATGCGGCAAAAAATACGACACGATATGCGTTATTGACGCGTCCACTTATCAGCTTGAAATAGTTACGGAAAACTATATCGACAAAAACGGCAGAACAGTTCTCTGGAGGCGCTTCAACAAAGACAGTTGGTGTTATGAAAGATACGGCAGGCTCTGGAGCGAGGCGCTCCCCGACAACGAAAAGCTATTCGTCAACGGTGAGACGTACGTCCACTGGTACGACTGCATTACGAGTTATATTCTATAAAAGCAAAAGCGCTCTTTTCGAAGAGCGCTTTTATATTCGACTTTTTATTTATTATTCTCACCGAGCGCTTCGCACAGCGCGGGGGCTATGGCGTCCGCCATACGGCGGAAGCCGAGGTCGTTCGGGTGGCATCCGTCGACGGTGCAGTCGCCCGCGTCCTCACCGTACATCGTCAAGCCGTCGACGAACCACACCTTGCGATCTCCGTTCGCCACGGCTATATCGTACGTTTCCTTAACGACGTCGCGCTTCGCCCTTGTAAATTCGTAACCGCCCGTCAAATCCGCTTTACTGATCATTATAACGGGAAGCTCCGGGTGCGCTTTTCTTATTATATCGAAGAACGGTTTATGCGTTTCCCTCAACTGCGTAGCCGTGTCGGCGTTGTGGTCGTAGTCGTAGACGAAGGCGGCGAGGTCAAGGGACGCTATCTGCTCTGCAATCAGTGTCTCGCCCTTGCATGAGCCGGAAAAGCCGAGGTTTATCACCTCAAAGTTGAATCTTCTGCCGAGCGCGCTGCAGTAAGAATTGCCGGGGCGCGAGGCGCACGCGCCCTGCGTTATCGACGAACCGTAGAAAAGGACCGGCTTTTCGTAGTCGTACGGCTCCGGCGGCTCTATAACGGAATCGGAGTCGACTCCTATCTCAAGTGACTTGACGCCGCAGTAGAGCGGAAGATTAAGAGTTATCTCCTCAGCGCCGTCCGTCTCAAGCTCACGCACGCTCCCGTACCGGTCGCCCTCCATATACGGAAAAAAGACGGTACGAAACACCTTTCGGCGACCGGCGCCGACGTAGACATCGATCCCCGTCGACGCGATCTGCGCCATATGAGGGAGCAGGTTGTTCTCCTCGACGGTGACGCGGACGCCGAGGCGGCGCGAGTCGGTTTTGAATGAGATCTGAACTCCCGCTGTATTCGCGGATAAAGCTCTTACGCCGTAGCTGAACTTTTCGTAGAGCCTGTCGTCCATGCGGTGGTAGTTACGGTTCGTCGAGAGCCACGGAAGCCCCGAAATTCTGACGTTCGACGTCATGGGGTCAAAATAATAGAGTCCGTCCGAGTCCGTACGCTTGGCAAAATTCTTATCTATTTCGGTTATTTTCGGCATAGCGCGCCTCCGTATTTTTCTGATTCTATTTTATATCCGGCGCGCTGTTTTGTCAACACGGAAGAGTTATTTACGGACTTTTATTGCAAAATGTGCGCGGATATGATAAAATATAGGGTGATATTATAAAGAAGGTATGAAATATGGTTGACGACGTCACGATCCGACGGGCGACACCAGACGACCTCGAGGCGATCGCCGCGATTTACGGCGGCGCAAGAACGTTTATGCGCTCCGTCGGGAATATGACCCAGTGGGCGGGAGGTTATCCCTCGAAGGACGACTCCCTTCGCGATATCGAGCTCGGCGAACTATACGTCGCCGAGGGCGCACGCGGCGTCGCGGCGGTCTTCTGCATGATGACGCGGCCCGAACCGACTTACGACAAGATCTACGGCGGCGCGTGGCTCGATGGCGGTCCGTACGCGACGGTACACAGGATAGCGGTATCGGACGGGTACCGCGGGGAGAACGTAGCCGGGAAATGCTTCGACTACGCCCTTTCCGAATACGGAAACGTCCGCGTCGACACTCACCGCGACAACGCGCCGATGAGGCGGACGCTTGAGAAAAACGGATTCAAGTATTGCGGGATAATATATCTTGCAAACGGAGACGAGCGCCTCGCATTTCAGAAAACAACAGATCAAACCGAAAGAGATAAACGACATGACCTCTGAATTCAGAGAAAACTACATAAAGCTTAAAAGGCGGCTCTTTTCCGCCGCGTACTCACATCTCAATCCCGAGCAGAGAAAAGCGGTATTCAGCATAGACGGACCGCTTCTCATTCTCGCGGGCGCGGGCAGCGGAAAGACGACGGTCCTCGTAAACCGCCTCGCGTATATGATAAAATACGGCAACGCTTATATGTCGGAGCTCGTTCCGACAGACGCCTCGGAGCGCGACCTCGAGGAGATGAAGACGGCGCTCGAAAACCTTCGCGGCGCGACGCTCTCGGAATATCTTACCAAGTTTACCGTAGCTCCTCCCGCGCCGTACCGCGTCATGGCGATAACATTCACGAACAAAGCCGCGAACGAGATCAAAGAACGTATCGCAAAGGCGTTCGGCGACGCGGCGGCGGCGTCCGACGTATGGGCGGGGACTTTCCACTCCGTCTGTATGAGATTCCTTCGCCGCTGGGCTGACCGCGTGGGCTACCCTTCCGACTTCGGCATTTGCGACGCGGACGACTCGAAGAAGCTCGTGACGGAATGTATGAAGGATCTTCACGTCGATCAGAAGCAATACCCTGTCAAGGGCATTATGAAGGCGATAAGCTCCGACAAGGACAAGCTTATAACCCCGGACGTCTCGGTGGCGCAGGCGGGCGACGACGCGTATTTCAAGGTCGCCGCGAAGGTGTACGCGCTCTATCAGGAGAGACTTCGCGCCTCGGGACTTCTCGACTTCGACGATATCATAATGCAGACCGTCCGCCTATTTGAAGAGAATCCGGACGTTCTCGAGACCGTACAGTCAAGATTTCAATACGTCAGCGTCGACGAGTATCAGGACACGAACGAGGCGCAGTTCCGCCTTGTGACTCTTATCGCCGGGGGATACCGAAATCTTATGGTCGTCGGCGACGACGATCAGTCGATATACAAGTTCCGCGGCGCGACGATTAAGAACATTATGAACTTCGACAAGGTATATCCGGACGCGAAGGTCATAAAGCTCGAGGAAAACTACCGCTCGACGAAGACTATCCTCGACGCCGCGAATGCGGTCATCAAAAACAACAACGAGCGACGCGGAAAAAATCTATGGACAAAGGGCGAGGACGGCGACAAAATCACCGTCAAGCACCTTCCGACGCAGATAGACGAGGCGAAATACGTCTCCGACGAGGTAGAACGGCTCGTCTCGTCTGGAGCGGCGGAATACCGCGAGATCGCCGTTCTTTACAGAACGAACGTGCAGTCGCGAAGCATTGAGCAGGCGATGGCGAAATCGGGTCTTCCCTACAGGATGCTCGGCGCGCTGCGCTTCTTCGACAGGCAGGAGATAAAGGACTTACTCGCCTATCTCGCCGTCATAAACAACAGAAAAGACAACATCCACTTAAAGAGGATAATCAACACTCCGCGCCGCGGGATCGGTCAGAAATCGATCGAGGCGGCGGAGATAATCGCCTATTCGGAGGGAATACCGCTTCTCGAGGTTTTGAGCCGCGCCGACAGCTACCGTGCGATACCGGCGTCCGCCGCCGCGAATATGAAGGCGCTCGCCGACATGATAGAGACACTCGCGCTCTCCGACGTCGGAGTCGCGGAGCTTATCGACCGCGTCTCGGTCGAGAGCGGATATATGGGTATGCTCATCCGGGCGGGAGAAGAGGAAAGAGACAGGATAGACAACATCGGAGAGCTTATTTCAACGGCGAGACAGTACGAGGAGAGCGCGGAGGACCCGTCCCTCTCCGAATTTCTCGAGGACGTCGCGCTCGTTTCCGACGTCGACCGCTACGACGAGACCGCGAACGCGGTTATCCTGATGACTATCCACTCTGCGAAAGGGCTTGAATTCCCGATAGTATTCATCCCCGGAATGGAAGAGGGCATTTTCCCCGGCTTCCAGGCGCAGTTCAACCCGACGGAGGTCGAGGAGGAACGCCGCCTCGCGTACGTCGCGATAACGAGAGCGAAGAAAAAGCTCTATATGACCTGCACTCACGAGAGGATGCTCAACGGCTCGACACAGTACAATCCGCCGTCGAGATTCATCGAGGAGATACCGTCGGAGCTTTGCGTCGTCGAGGATGCGAGAGCGCCGAGGGTCTCCTACAAGTTCACGGACGACGGGGAGTTCTCTTACAGAAGGAGAAGCCCCGCTTATCAAAGCTACACGAAGCCCGCCGCGCCGAGAGCGCCGCGAGCGTCATTCACGAAAACTTCGATCGAGCAGTTTTCAAAGGGCGACCGCGTCGTTCACTCGACGTTCGGCGGCGGCGAGATCGTCTCCGTCAAGAAAATGGGCGGCGATACGCTGTATGAGATAAACTTCGACAAGGTCGGCGTCAAAAAGCTGATGGCGACATACGCAAGACTGAAAAAAGAGTAAAGGAGGTGTTAACGTGAAGGAGTATTCGACTTCCCCGAAGGAAAAATACAGATCCATCGACAAAATCGTCCTGATATGCGTCGGCGGTATGATGCTGCTCAGTATTCTGACGATACTCGGCGGTTACCTCGCGGGCGGATACGCAAAATTCACGTTCACGCGCTTCTTTACGCAGACCTTTTCAGCCGCGATCGGCTTCGGAATGATGATATTCTTAGCGCTCGTCGATTACGATAACCTTATAGGCAGAACGGCGAAAGGTATTTTCGTCTTCATGATAGGCTTTCTCATCTTCCTCGTCCTTTTCGGAAGGGGCGAGATGGGAAACAAAAACTGGATCTACATACCGGGTATGCCCTTCAACGTACAGCCGTCGGAGTTCTGCAAGCCGCTCTTTATAATCACTTTCTCAAAGCATATCCATTCGCTGAAGCGGAGCATAAACCACCCGTTAAGCCTGCTTCAGCTCGCATTACACGCAGGGCTCGTCATCGGTCTTCTCGCGCTGACGAAGGACCTCGGCACGATCCTTGTCTATATAGCTATATTCTCGTTTATGCTCTTCACGTCGGGTCTGTCTCTCTGGTATTTTATCGGCGCGGGACTCGTCGTCATCGCGCTCTTCCCGATACTCTGGACCCACCTTTCCGACATTCAGAGAAACAGGATACTAAGCGGCTTCGACCCGGAGATCGACCCGCTCCACTTCGGTTATCAGCCGCTGAAAAGTAAAGCGGCGATCGCCGCGGGCGGCGTCTTCGGCTCGGGCCTTGCGGGCGGCTCGGCATATAAAGTGATCCCGGAGGCGCAGTCAGACTTCCTCTTCGCGGTCCTCGCCGAGAAGTTCGGTCTCTTCGGCTGCCTCGTCTACCTCGGACTTATGACGACCCTCGTAATAAGGATACTCTTTATCGCGAGAAAAGCGAGAAAGGACTACGCCGCTACGATATGCGTCGGCGTCGCCGCGATGTTCATCGTACAGACGGTAGAGAACGTCGGTATGTGCCTCGCTTTCCTCCCCGTCATCGGTATCACTCTCCCCTTCTTCAGCTACGGCGGCTCCTCCGTACTGACCTCTCATATCGCCGTCGGCATCGTCCTCTCCATCTGGACGCACAGAAAGAAGTATTATTTTGAGAGAGAGGACAGTTGAAAAGAAAAAACGCGACCGAAAAAACGGTCGCGTTTTCATATTCAAAGCAGATCAGTCTGAGATATAGGGCATAAGAGCAACCTGTCTCGCTCTCTTGATGGCGATGGTAAGCTGTCTCTGATGCTTAGCGCACGTGCCGGTGACACGGCGAGGAAGGATCTTCGCTCTCTCGGAAACGTACTTTCTGAGTCTGAGAGTATCCTTATAATCTATCTCGTCGATGTTGTCGACGCAGAATCCGCAGACTTTCTTTCTCTTGCGGTTGTTCTGACGGGGTGCGCGCTCACGGCGCTCGCCGTTTTCAGCGGGTGCAGCTTCTTCTGCTGCGGGAGCGGCTTCCGCCGCTTCTTCTGTGACGGCCTCAGCCGCAACTTCTTTTACTTCCTCAACAGCCTCTTCAACTGCTTCGGTCTCAACGGTCTTTTCCGTATCCATTATAATTCCTCCGTAATAAAATTAAGTTTGATCTGTCAGAACGGCAGATCCTCGTCTCCCGAAACGTCCTCAAACTTCGGAGCGTTGTCCGAAGAAAAGGCGGGCGCCTGATATCCGTCAGGCGAGAAAGAAGCGCTCTGCGCTCCCTGCGGGCCTTCGCCCTTGGAGTCGACGAAGCTTACTTCGTCAGCTACGACTTCCGTAGCGTATCTCTTGTTTCCCTGCTGGTCAGTCCAGGAGCGCGTCTGGATGGAACCGACGATGCAAATGGAACTTCCCTTCTTGAAATAGCGGGAAACGAATTCAGCCCTCTGTCTCCATGCGACTACGTTGATAAAATCGACGTTCTGCTGAGTTGCGTCCGCGTTTTTGGAGTACGGGCGGTTTACAGCGATAGAGAAATTCGCGAAAGCGACGCCTGTCCCGGTCTGCTTGAGCTCAACGTTGTCGGTAAGTCTGCCGCCGAGAATGACTTTGTTGAAATTGAAGTTTGCCATAAATTCAATCTCCTTTCCGTGATCAGAGGGTGAGGTTTTTACGCCTCGACTGCTTTCTTTTCGGTGTGACGAACGACGATAGAACGAAGAATCGCTTCATCGATCCTGAAGCGGCGCTCAAGCTCTGTCGGAAGAGCCGGCTCAGCCTCGAAATCAACGAGAACATAGTAACCTTCGTTCAGGTCGTTGATGGGGTAAGCGAGTCTTCTCTTTCCCCACTCCTTAACTTCCGTTACGGTACCCGCTTCACCGATGATAGCCGTGAACTTGTCAACGACAGCCTTCGTGGCTTCTTCGGAGAGCTCGGGATTTACGACGAACAGAGTCTCGTAAGAGTTCATTGTCTTTTCCATGTTTTTACCTCCCTATGGACTTATCGGCCGTTGCGGTTTGAATTTTTTATTTACAACGGCAGAGAGACGGGCACAAAGCCCGTTCATTCGGATATTGTACCATATTCCGCTTAATTTGTCAAGTACACTATATAAAATACAATTTATTAAAATATATAAGAATATAATGTTCTTTTTAATTAATTTGTAAGAATATATAAATTTTTATAAAATTTGACTTTTACCTTGCCATAATGTAAAAAATGAGATATAATATACCCTGATGGGTCAATCCCGTTAAATTCAATTCCAAATTCAATTTACCATACGGAGGAAAAACAAATGTCAGTAAAAGTTGCCATTAACGGTTTCGGTCGTATCGGCCGTCTCGCGTTCCGCCAGATGTTCGGCG
>CADBQA010000057.1 GCA_902796675.1 uncultured Ruminococcus sp. | reverse complement strand
GATGCCGGTGAATATCATTCTTGCCTTCGACGCTCTGTACGCCTTTTTATACATCGACGAGATCTCGGCGGTCTGCGACACGTCGCGATACTCGTTGTTCGTGGTCTTGCGCTCTATTTCTTCCCTGCGCTCGACCTCTTTATCGTAATTCTTCTTGAGCCTCGACGCCTTGTTGTCACCGACGCGTCTGCCGAGCTCGTCCTCAAGCCCGAAGGCGACGATGAAGTCCATATCGGTCTCGCCGTGGTTTTCCGCGGCAAGCTCGTCGATCGTCGCGCCGACGTAATCTTCATACTCGTCGGCGTCCTCGTCCTCCGTGAGATCACGGTTGGAGTCTTCGGTCTCGGGCTTTGACTCTGCCTGTTCGGGCTCCGCCTTTGCCTCCTCGACCTTCTTTCCGGAGGAGGTTATGTCAAAGCCGCTGAGAGTCTCGATGTCTTCAAAACCCTCGATCCCGCCGAACTGTCCGTCGTCGGCAGCCATAAGCTCAGCTATAATATCTTCGTCTATCACAAGCTCGTCGTCGCCGAGGTCGAGCACCGCGTCCGCGGCGTTCTTGATGACCTTGTCGGCGGAAAGGCGCGGCGCTTCTTCCGGCGCGTCGTCCGTTTCAACGACTTCTTCTTCGAGCGGTATTTCATCGGAAGCGTCTGACGCGACCTCGTCCGCGAACTCACTGTAAGCGTCGTAGTCCCCGTCGTCCTGCCCGTCGTCCTGCCCGTCGTCCTGCCTGTCGGATATTCCGAAGTTGTCGAAGAACGAAAATTCACTCGTGTCTTCCCCGGGTTTCACAGCGTCGATTTCCTTTGTATTGAAATCCTTAAGCTCTCCGTCGTCGTCCGCTCCGGTAAGCTCGAAACCGTCGAAATCGAACGCGGTATCCGCCTCATCGACGGCGTCACCCGGCGCCTCTTCCCCGGCGGCGTTTTCAGAGACGTCTTCAACCGTCTCCGCGACATCGGCGACGGGCGCCTCTTCCGTGTTTTCCGCCGTTTCTTCCGCGGCTTCTTCAACGGTTTGTTCTGCGGTTTCTTCGGCCGCGCTCACGGCATCGGCAGCCTCTTCGGGCAGTTTTACCGGCGCGTCGTCACGGTCCTCGTCGGGGAGATATTTGTCGAGAAGAGCCTGTATATCGAGCTCGTCGTCAAATCCTTCGTTTTTCTTGGGATCCATAATATCCGTCCTTTCACAGACCTTTTACGGTCTGTAATTATCTGTTTATCAGCCGTGCTCTCTCTGCATTCTCGCCGCGTGGCAAAGAATGACGGATGCCGCTGTGGAAACGTTCAGCGAATTCACCTTACCGTACATCGGTATCGAGACCGTGGCGTCCGCTCTCTCTCTTACGAGGCGGCTGACGCCGAAGCCCTCGCTGCCGAGAACTATCGCCGCGGGAAGATCGAAATCGGTCTTGTAATACGGAGTTCCTCCCGCCTCGGCGGCGAAGACCCATACGCCTTCTTTTTGGAGCTTCATCACGGCGTCGGCGATGTTCGTGACCTTCGCTATCGCCATGTGCTCTATCGCCCCAGCCGACGCCTTGGCGACGACCGGCGTGACGCCGACCGCGCGGCGTTTCGGGATTATTATTCCGTGAGCTCCCGCGCACTCCGCGCACCTTATCAGCGCGCCGAGATTGTGAGGGTCTTCGACGCCGTCCGCAATTACGATGAGCGGCTTTTCGCCGCGTTCTCTCGCTATGGCGAGGATGCCCTCGACGTCCGTGTACTCTTTTTCGGACGCCATCGCAACGATCCCCTGGTGGCTGCCGCCGCCGGAGAGCTCGTACAGCTTCTCCTGCGTGACCTCGATGACCGGGATCTTTTTTTCTATCGCTTCGGCGACGAGAACGACTATGGACCCTTCCCGTTCGCCCTTTTTAACAAATACTTTGTCGACCGCCCTGCCGCTTTTAAGCAGTTCGCGGACGGCGTTTCGTCCGACGACGGCTCCCGGCGCTCCTTCAGCGTCGCGCCGCGCGTCGCGCCCTCTGTGATCCTTTGCCGCTCTTTCCATTGGCACCTGTCCTTACGCAGTCACAATTATCCATCGTGTACTTATTCAAGATATTATAACATATTATAATTAAAAAGTACATACCCTTTTATAAAAATTTCTCTCAAAAACTCAAAAAACGACAGGAAACGGCGGGAAATTTTCCCGCCGCTTACCGTTCTGTAAAGTATCGGGGGGTATGACGCGTCAGCATCATACCCCCGATATCAGAAACAAGTTTATTCAGATCTGTGCCGAATGCGAAAATTACTGCTGAGCGTTTCTCATAGCCGCAAAGCACTCACTGCAATATACAGGTCTGTCGCTGTTGGGCTGGAACGGAACGATCGCTTCTTTGCCGCAGTTTGCGCAAACAGTCGTGAACATTTCTCTCTGGGCACGGCTTGCGTTTTTACGGGCGTCACGGCATTCCTTGCATCTCTGAGGCTCGTTCTGGAAGCCTTTTTCAGCGTAGAATTCCTGCTCGCCTGCGGTGAATACGAACTCCTTTCCGCATTCTTTGCATGTCAGTGTCTTGTCCTGGAACATCTTGATACCTCGCT
>CADBQA010000056.1 GCA_902796675.1 uncultured Ruminococcus sp. | reverse complement strand
CTCGCTCACCGTCTCGGTATGCAGAGGATAAAACAGGAGCTTGAAAACCTCGCTCTCGCGTACCTCGACCCGATAGGTTATCAGGAGATCAGCAACTACATCGAGGAGAAGTACGGCAAGAACCGCGACTTCATCGAAAAAGTCAGAGAGTATATTTCAAAAAAGCTCGACGAGTACGAGATCAACTATACTCTCGAAGGCCGCGTTAAGACCGTTTACAGTATTTACAGAAAGATCTACAACCAGAACAAGAGTTTCGACGAGATCTACGACTTTTACGCGCTGAGGATCATCGTCGACACCGAGCTTGAGTGTTATACCGCGCTCGGTATAATCCACGAGCTTTTTAAGTCCGTCCCCGGCAGATTCAAGGACTACATTTCGACCCCGAAGCCGAATATGTATCAGTCTCTCCACACGACTGTCATCGGGCGCGACGGCATACCGTTTGAAGTTCAGATAAGGACGCGTGAGATGCACCACGTCGCCGAATACGGCGTCGCGGCGCACTGGAAGTACAAGTCCGGCGAGCAGAGCCGTGCCGACATCGACGAGAAGCTTCAATGGATCTCTAAGCTTATCGACGTCGAGAACGACACGATAGACCCGGACGACTTCATGCACGCGCTGAAGATAGATATTTTCCACGACGAAACTTTCGTGTTCACGCCGAAGGGCGACGTCATAGCTCTGCCTCAGGGTTCGACGGTCATCGACTTCGCGTACGCGATACATTCGCAGGTCGGTCATAAGATGGTGGGCGCCAAGATCAACGGTATGATAGCGCCAATCGACAGGATACCGCAGAACGGCGAGATCGTCGAGATAATCACGTCACAGTCGTCCAAAGGTCCGAGCCGCGACTGGCTCAAGATAGTAAAAACGGGCGAGGCGCGAAACAAGATACGCCAGTGGTTCAAAAAAGAAAAGAGACCCGAGAACATCGTCATCGGTCGCGCTGAGATCGAGAAAGAGATACTCCGCTGCGGAAAGCGCGCGACAGAGGCGCAGAAGACGGAGATCATTACCAACGTCGCGAAGCGCATCGGTATCCAGGAGGCGGACGACCTGTGCAACACCGTCGGTTACGGCGGCCTCGCGGTCAGCAAGATAGCCGCGAAGATAAAGGACGAATACGACAGGATCGTAAAGACTTCCGAGCAGGCGGAGGAGCTCACCGAAGAGGAGCAGGTTGTCACGAAGACGCCGAAAAACATGCGCTCCAACAGCGGTATCATTCTCGACGGCGAGGGCGGCTACGCGATAAAGTTCGCGAAATGCTGCAATCCGCTTCCCGGCGACAAGGTCATCGGATTCGTCACTAAGGGCTACGGCGTTTCGATACACAAGAGGGATTGCCCTAACGTCATCGAGGGGCTCAAGAAAGAGGAGTCCTTCCAAAGATGGATACCCGCGTCGTGGGACCCCGCCGTCGTATCGAAGAAGAACGGTCTTTACGAGGCTATGCTCCGAATAGTTTACGAAAACAGGATCGGGCTTCTCGCGGAGATTTCTTCAATTCTCGCGGATATGAAGGTGTCCATCACACAGCTCAATACGAGAAGCGCGGGAGATACGATGGTCCTCAATATGGGCGTCGGATGTAAAAATATCGACCACTACGATTCCATAGTGGCGAAACTCAAAACGATCAAAGGAGTCGAGAGCGTCACGAGAGGCTTCAACTGACGCGTCTTTATAAATGATTGCAATATTACAAAGAGTTCTGTCGTCGTCTGTGAAAATCGACGGCGAGACCGTCGGCGCTACTGATCGCGGTCTTATGATACTCCTCGGCGTCGCCTCGGGCGACACGCGGGACGACGCTGTCCTGCTCGCGGATAAAATATCGCGACTTCGCATCTTTGAGGACGGCAACGGAAAGATGAATCTCTCCGTCACCGACGTCGGCGGCTCGGCGCTCGTCGTACCGAATTTCACGCTTCTCGCGTCATGCAGAAAAGGGAACAGACCGGACTTTTTCGCGTCAGCCGCGCCTGACGCCGCGCGCCCTCTTTTCGCGGAGTTCTGCGATTTGATGAGCGAGAGGATAGGGCGCGTCGAGCGAGGCGTTTTCGGCGCCGATATGAAGGTCTCACTCGTCAACGACGGACCGGTAACGATATATCTCGACACGGATAAACTGAAAGGAAGCCGCAGAGGATGAAACTGATAATCAGCGGCAACGTCAGCTCTTACTACGCGGAGACCCTTTGTCTTCTTTTCTATCCCGGAAGTCATTTTTCCGACAAGGACGATACGGACGGAATTACAGTCAGCGTATCACTTGAAGAAAAGGACGGCGGCTTTGTTTCCGACGTAGTCATAGACGACAACGGCGACGTCTGCCGCGGTCACGGCGTCCTTGCCGCAGGCGAGACCGTGTCGCGCCCGTCCATGGCGTCGAAGATCGCCGTCGGCAGAGCGTTTCTCGAAGCGGGAAGGGACGCCGTCGGCGTTACGCCTCCGTGGGGGATACTCACGGGTGTGCGTCCCTCAAAGCTCGCGATGTCGCTGATCGACGGCGGTATGAGCGCGCATGACGCAGCGGTGGCGCTTACAAAAGACTACTCAATGAGAGCGGAAAAAGCGCGTCTTGCGTGCGACGTCGCTCTCGCCGAAAGAAAAATAATAAAACCCGAATATGAAAACGAGTGTAGCGTCTACGTCGCCGTACCTTTCTGCCCGACGAGATGCAGTTATTGTTCTTTCGTTTCTTTTACGTCGGAAAGGCTTCTGTCTTTAATACCCGAATATCTCGACGCGCTCGTGAAGGATATCGCATCGGCGGGCGATGCCGTAAAAGCTCTCGGTAAGAGGGTCACGTCGTTTTATATCGGCGGCGGGACTCCGACCGTGCTCGACGAAGCGCAGCTTGAAAGGCTTCTTTCCGCCGTATCGTCGTCGTTTGACGTCTCGTCCTTTTCCGAATTCACGCTCGAGGCGGGAAGACCCGATACGATAACGGAAGAAAAGCTTATGTCTGCGAAACGTCACGGCGTGACGAGGGTAAGCGTCAATACGCAAACGCTTAATGAGGAAATCCTCGCCGCCGTCGGCAGACGGCATACGGCGGACGACTTTTTCAGAGCGTTCGAAACGGCGCGCCGCGCCGGTATAAAAGACGTCAACGTCGACCTTATCGCCGGACTTCCGGGCGAGAGCGCGGACAGCTTTCTTGAGAGCGTAAACAGCGTCGCCGCGCTGCGACCCGATAACGTCACTGTGCACACTTTTTGCGTCAAACGTTCCGCGGAGCTTAAAGACAAAAACGTTTTCGCCGCCGAATGTCAGACGGCGGAGGACGGCGTCGCGGGTTCTTACGGTAAACTCATTTTTGAAGGCTTCACGCCGTATTATATGTACAGACAGAAGAACGCGGTCGGCAACCTTGAAAACGTCGGCTACACGCTCTCCGGTCACGAGGGTATCTACAATATCCTGATGATGGAGGAGATACAGCCGATAATCGCCGTCGGCGCGTCTTCCGTATCCAAATTCGTAAAGCGCGGGGCGGACGGCGCGAACGTCATAGAGAGAGTAGCCGAATGCAAATACCCGTACGAATATCTCAGAGCGAGGGCTGAATCTACGCCTCCGGCGTTCCTTCGCGCGCTCGAGTTCTATCGCAACTAATTACCACACGGAGAGTATCAGATGAATCCTGACAAGAAAAATACAACCGTCAAGGCAAAGAACAGTAAGAATCTGTTCTTCTCCGGCGTTTTGATCCTTACATTATCAAACCTTCTCGTAAAAGTTCTCGGTATGCTCCTGAAGGTGCCGCTCGCGAGCGAGTCTCTTCTCGGCAACCGCGGTATCGGCTACTATCAGGCGGCATACGAGATCTACGTCTGGTTTTATACCGTATCGACGGTCGGACTTCCCATCGCCGTTTCAATAATGATTTCCGGCGCGAGAGCGAAGGGAAGGTTCCGCGACTCGAGAAGGATGTTCAAGGTCATATTCGCCGTCTTTCTCGCGATCGGCGTCGTCGGTACGACGCTTATGGCGGCGCTCCATAAGGTCTTTGCAAGTCAGTATCAACAGCCTATCGAGTCGTGTATTCTCGTCATAGCCCCCACGCTCCTTCTTGTCTGCGTCTCAAGCGCGTTCAGAGGCTATTTCCAGGGGCACCAGAGTATGACCCCCACCGCGATCTCCGAGGTCATCGAGGCTGTCGGAAAGTTCGCGCTCGGCATTTTCTTCGCTAAGTTCGCGCTGAACAGGGGATACCCGATCCACATCGTCGCCGCTTACGCGCTCGTCGGTCTTACCGTCGGTACTGCGCTCGGCATGATATATCTATTCATAACGAAGCTTTTCTTCAAGGAAGAAAGATATAACGCGTCGCTCGACGTCGTCGAAGACAGCGAGACCGTCACGCCGACGTCGCAGATCGTAAAGACCCTCTTTATGATCGGTATTCCGATAACGATTAGCTCGTCCGTTATGAGCCTTACGAACGTCATAGACGGTATGATCCTGTCGACAAGACTTCAGGGGCTCGGCTACACCGAGGAGCTTGCGGCGGCTCTGTTCGGCAACTACAAAGCGCTCGCAGTTACGATGTTCAATATGCCCCCCGCTCTGATCTATCCGATCTCGGCGTCCATTGTGCCTCTTCTGTCGAGAGCCGTCGCCGCGAAGGACGCAAAGCTCGTTAAGGGTACGATGAACAGCTCGTTGAAAATAACCGCTATCATATCGCTTCCTTGCGCGCTTGGAATGGCGGCGCTCTCAAAGCCGCTTCTCGGCATACTTTTCAAGGACGATTTTGCCGTCGACGCCGCATCTCCGCTGCTCTCCGTTATCGCGCCGTCGATATTCTTCCTTTCGATGATCTCGATAACGAATTCTTTCCTCCAGGCTCACGGACATCAACAGCTTCCGATAATATCCATGGTCAGCGGCGCCGTCTTCAAGCTCGCGACGACTTTCTTCCTTATCGGGATAATCGGTTCCTCCGTCGGCGCGCCACTCGGCGTGCTCGACCTCGACAAATGTCCGCCGGAGTTCAGACGGGTCATGTTTGCGGCTCCGATAGGGACCTTCCTTTGCTATCTCGTTACGATGCTGTTTAACTTTTTCTTCGTTGCGAAGAAGATCAAATACACGCCGAACGTTGTGAAGCTTTTCCTGAAACCCCTTATCTCCGCCGTGATCTGCGCCGGAGCCGCTTTCGGTACCTACTATTATATCCCCATCGGTCACGGCTTGGTGAAGACGCTCTTCTCGGTGCTTGTCGCCGTGATAGTTTACCTCGCTATGATATTCTTGACCAAAGCCCTCGATCGGGACGACGTGCTTCTCCTGCCGAAAGGCGAGAAGATTTACGGAGCTCTTCGCAGGTTAAAACTCGTCGCCTGACGACAAAATACCACATTTTGCGGTCAATTATTGCAAAATATAGAAAAAATATCTATATTTTGAGTAGATTTTTTTCAAAAATACTTGAAATCGGCAAATAATAATGGTATACTTACAACAACAGGCTACTGCGTATGCAGTAAAATTTTAATGAGAAAGGACTCATCAAAATGAATAAGACACAACTTATCGAAGTAGTCGCAAAGAAAACTGACCTCAAGAAGAAGGACGCTGAAGCAGCAGTTGCAGCAACCATCGAAGCTATCGAGGAAGCTCTCGTAGCAGGCGAGAAGGTTCAGCTCATCGGTTTCGGTTCTTTCGAAGTCAAGAAGAGAGCAGCTCGCACGGGCCGCAACCCCGCTACCGGCGCAGCTATCAAGATTAAGGCTTCCAAGTACCCCGCATTCAACGCAGGCGCTCCCCTCAAAGAGAAGGTCAACGCAGGCAAAAAGAAGAAATAAGCAAAATGCCTTGTCAGCCCCGCAGCAGCGGGGCTGATTTAATATAAGGAGACAGTTATGAGACTCGATAAATTTCTGAAAGTATCAAGAATTATCAAAAGGCGCACCGTCGCTAACGACGCGTGCGATACCGAGCACGTCACGGTGAACGGAAGACGCGCCAAGGCATCCTACGACGTTAAGGTCGGCGACAGGGTGGAGATCACTTTCGGTGAAAAGACGCTCGCTTTTATCGTAAAGGATATAAGAGAGCACACAGCGAAAGATGAAGCGGGTGAGCTTTACGAGATAGTTTCGGAATAAGTTTTTGCCGTATTCCATATAATTGACCGTCGGAGGTGGGTTATATGGAAAGAGCGGAATTGTCGAATCACGACGTGATGATCTACGGAAGAGCAAAGACCGAAATGACCGGTATTTCCGACGTCGTTTCATTCAGCGACGAGAGCATCACTCTGAATATGGCGGACGGCGATATGACTGTGGAGGGCGAAGGTCTCAAAATAGATTCGTTCGATTCAAAGAGCGGCAGGCTCACCGTCAACGGAAAAATCAACGCGCTCATATATTACGGCGACGCGGAGCGCAAGGGCAAACGACGTCTGTTCGGATAAGGGCGCAATGAAAGTATCCATGTCGGCGCTCGTCCTGACCGGAGCGCGCGCCGTTATCCTCGGCGTATTTCTCGGAGCGGTATACGACCTTTTCAGGATAGTTAAATGCCTCCTTCGCATCTCAGACTACGGAGGACGCCGCAGGTTTGAGGGGATTTATAAAAGAGGCGTCAAGGACGTTCTGCCGCGCCGCGCCGGACGTGTGTTTTCCATCACCGTGACGGCGGTTTGCGACGTTTTGTATTCGGTAGTATTTACCGTATGCTTTATTCTGTTTCTGTACGCCTTCAATCACGGTATATTCAGATGGTTCATATTTGCGTCGTGCGCGGCGGGAGCCTTGCTTTACCACGTTTCACTCGGTCGGCTTGTGATAGGCGTCACCGGAGCCGCCGCCGACTTTTTGCGGTTTGTTATAAACGTTTTTCTTTTCGCGCTCTTTTATCCGCTGAAACGCGCTGCCGTATCCGTTAAGAAAGTATCAGCGCCGGCAATATTCAAAATCCGGTCGGCACTTGACAAAAAGAGAAACAGAAGGTATACTCTAAAGTGTATAAAGGAACTTGATAAATTCTTTGTTTTTCAAGGTGATGTAAAATGAAAAGGTCGAGACACAGTTTGCTCTTCAACGTAATAGTCGTGCTCTTCGTTTTTTTCTGCGCCATGACTATAATCAAGCTGCAGATAGAGATAAACGCGCAAAGCGCAAAGAACGATGCACAGCGCCTTGAGAACGAACAGTTGAAATACGAGATCGACGAATACAAGAACGACCTCGCAACGCCGAAGGACGACGATTATTACGAGAAAAAGGCGCGTGAAAAGCTTAATCTCCGGCTTCCGGAAGAAATAATATTTTATAATGACCTTATAAACTGACGGCTGAGAGATCAGCCGTTTTTCTTTTTGTATATTCAATGAATATTCTCTGAAATATTCATTGACTTTTTAATTTTATATAGTATAATTATATTATAAAATATGCCGGAGGCTCAAATGACAAGACACGAAGAAAGAGAACTGATTTTTACATTGCTCTACGAATATACTTTCTACGAGGGCGCGAACGCCGACGCCTTTATTTCTTCTCGCGAGGAAATGGCGGAGACTTCATATCCGCCGTTTGTAAAAGAAACGTTTACGGGCGTCATATCGTCTCTTGCCGAGATCGACCGCGACGTGACGGAGTATTCCGTCGGCTGGAAAGTGAAGCGTATGTCTCGCGTCACAAGGTCGATCCTGCGCCTCGCGGTATACGAGCTTTCATTTACAAATACCCCGCCTAAGGCTGTCATAAACGAAGCGGTCGAGATCGCCAAAGCCTATGACGACGAAAAGGCATCCGGGTTTATAAACGGGATCCTAAACAACTATGCCCGCGCGACGGGTAAAATAGCGAAGGATGCGACCGTCGATGAGTAAGCTTTTCGTCGGCTTCGATACGAGCAATTACACGACTTCCGTTGCAGTCTGCGACGGCGACGGTGAAGTTCTTCTTAATTTCAAGAAGATGCTCGCGGTAAAGGACGGAGAACGTGGGCTTCGTCAGAGCGACGCGGTCTTTCAGCACACCGTCAATATGGTAGACGCGTCGGCGGCGCTTCGTGAATTTCTCGCGGGATGCGGCGGTAAGATTTACGCCGTCGGCTGCTCCGCAAAGCCGCGCGACGCCGAAGGATCGTACATGCCTTGCTTCCTCGTCGGAAAGTCGGTCAGCCTGTGCGCCGCGTCCGTTCTCGGATGCGAGAGTTACCTTTTCTCACATCAGGCGGGTCACGTCGCGGCGGCTCTGCTCGGCGCGGGCGCGACTCATCTTTTCGGAAAAGAGTTCGTCTCCTTTCACGTGTCGGGCGGTACGACCGATATACTTCACGTAAAATCGACAGTAAACGGAGATATGAAGATCGAAAGGGTCGGCGGCACGCGCGACCTCAACGCCGGGCAGGTGATCGACCGTGCGGGCGTTATGATGGGGTATCCTTTTCCGGCGGGCCGTCATCTCGAAGCGGCAGCGAGTGAGAATAAGGATAAGTTTCCGAAATACAGGATCTGCGTCGACGGACTCGAATGTAATCTTTCCGGGATCGAAAATAAATCGGTGGAACTGTTTGAAAAAACAGGCGACCGCGGGATCGTCAGCGCGTTCGTACTGAATGCCGTCGGAGAAACGCTGTCGGCGCTGACGGACAACGTCTCGTCGGCGCTTGGCGACTTGCCGATAGTATACGCGGGCGGCGTTATGAGCTGTACGCTGATAAAAGATATGCTAAAGGGCGGCGACAGATATTTCGCGCCGCCGGAGTTTTCCGCGGATAACGCCGCGGGTATCGCGTATCTCACAAAACTGAAATCTGACGCGCGGAGGTAAATATGTATTACGGTGAATACGGCGGCGACGCCGAGTATTCTTTTCCGCGCGCTCTCTCGGTCTCCGAGATAAACGAGTTTATAAAGAGACTCTTCGACGGCGTACCCCAGTTTGCAAATCTTTCGGTACAGGGTGAAATATCTAACTTCAAAAACCATTTTGCGACCGGTCACTTTTACTTCACTCTGAAAGACGAAAACTCGGCGATAAAAGCGGTGATGTTCCGCACGTTTGCGTCTCAGGTGAAATTCAAACCGGAGAACGGTATGAAAGTCACTGTACACGGAAGGATCTCCGCGTATCCGCGGGACGGGCAGTATCAGATATACTGCGACAGGATGGAGCCGCTCGGCGTCGGCGCGCTCTACGCGGCGTACGAGCAGCTTAAGAAAAAACTCGGTGCGGAAGGTCTGTTCGACGAGTCGCACAAGAGGCCCCTTCCGCACTTTCCGAAAAACGTCGGGGTCATAACGTCGGAGAGCGGCGCGGCGGTGCGCGATATCATTAACGTCGCCGGCAGACGTTGGCCGATCGCGAGGATAATTCTTTATCCCGCGCTCGTCCAGGGCGACGGAGCCGCCGCGAGCGTAATATCCGGCATCGATTATTTCAATGCAAATATGAACGCCGACGTTCTTATAATCGGCCGCGGAGGCGGCTCTATCGAAGACCTTTGGGCGTTCAATAACGAAGAACTCGCAAGAACGATCTATAATTCAAAAATACCGGTAATATCCGCCGTCGGTCATGAAACGGACTTTACAATTTCCGATTTCGTATCCGACGTGAGGGCGCCGACGCCGTCGGTGGCGGCAGAGATCGCATTACCCGATATAACCGAGATCAGAAGGGCGGTCGCCTCACTCGACTTAAGACAGAAAACGGCGCTTTCCGCCGCTGTCAAGAGCAAAGCAGAGACATTAAAGCGGTATTCCGAAAAGAGGGTTCTTAAGGACCCTATGGCGTTCATTGACGACAGGATCCTTCAGCTCGGCGGTCTTTCCGATAAACTTAAGCTTTTGACGGAGCACAGACTGATCGAAACTCAAAACCGGATCGCGTCGTCAAATGAAAAGTTGAAAGTTATGACGGAGCAAAAGCTTCGGGATTTGAAAAACAAGCTCTCCGTTTCATCCGGCAAACTCGACTCGCTGAGCCCGCTCGCCGTTCTGTCGAGAGGCTACGGCGCGGTGACGTCCGACGGCGGAAAGATAATAAAATCCGTGCGGGATGTAGCGCCGGGAGACAGGATCAACGTAAGACTTCGCGACGGCGCTCTCATATCCGAAGTGAAAGATGTCGACGCTGAAAGGAAATAAAAAATGGCAGAAGAAAATAAAGAATTAAAATTTGAAGAAGCGATAGAAAGACTTGAAAAGATCGTATCGACACTCGAGGGCGGCAAATGCGACCTTGACGAGTCGCTGACCCTTTTTGAAGAGGGCGTCTCCCTTGTAAAACTTTGCTCGGCGAAACTTGACGCCGCGAGCGAAAAGGTGAAGATACTGACCGTCGGCAAGGACGATGAGGAAATCATACAATGATCGACGTTAAGAGAGTCATAAAAGAAGACGCGTCGCTCACCGAGGCGTCGCTCGACCGTTACCTTTCGGAAGAGCGCGTCGGCGGCGGAACGCTGCGAGAGGCGATGCGTTATTCAACTTTGGGCGGCGGCAAAAGAATAAGGGCGGCTCTTGCGATAGAGTTTGCAAAGCTCTTCGGCGGCACGGCCGGCGTCGCTCTGCCTTTCGCGTCGGCTATCGAAATGATCCACGCATACTCGCTTATCCACGACGATATGCCGTGCATGGACGACGACGATATGAGACGCGGTAAGCCCTCGAGCCACATAAAGTTCGGGGAAGCGGCCGCGCTCCTCACCGGAGACACGCTGCTGACTTTCGCTTTTGAAGTCGCCGCCGGCGCCGCGGCATCTCCCCTCGGCGTTATCGAAGCCGTTAAAACCTTCGCCTATTATGCCGGCGCGCTCGGTATGACCGGCGGGCAGGTAATGGACGAGGAGAACGTGAGCGATACATACGAAAAACTCATGAAGCTTCACAGCCTCAAAACCTCGGCGCTGATAAAAGCGGCGTCGCTCTCCGGTTATTTTGCAACGGTAATCGATAAGATCGATCACGCCGTCGTTTCCGATATCACGGAGTATTCCGAGTGTCTCGGTCTCGCTTTTCAGATAAAGGACGACTTGCTCGACCTTGAGGGCGACGCGGCGACTCTCGGCAAGCGTGTCGGCGTCGACGAGAAAAACGGAAGATACAATTCGCTCTCCTTTATGACGCCGGATGAGGCGAGGGATGAGTGTGAAAGGCTTGCCGCGCGCGCGTCGGCTATCATTTCAAAATATCCCGGTTCAGAGTTTTTAGCCGAGCTTCCGCATTACCTGAATTCAAGAAATAAATGAGACTTGACGTGTATTTGACGGCGTCATGCTATGCAAAGAGCAGAAGCTACGCCGCGGAGCTGATAAAAAAAGGACTTGTCAAAGTTTCGGGCGTCGTAGTTACGAAGCCGTCGTTCGAAACGGACGGCGTGGGGGTCGAAGTGACGGGCGAGCTTTATCCGTTCGTCGGACGAGGCGGCGTCAAGCTCGAAGCCGCGCTCGCTTCGTTCGGTATTGACATCGCCGGAAAGGTTTGCGTTGACGTCGGCGCTTCAACCGGAGGCTTTACCGACTGCCTTCTTCGTCGCGGAGCGGCTAAGGTCTACGCCGTCGATTCGGGTCACGGTCAGCTTGACGGGACGCTTGCAAAAGACCGGCGCGTCGTAAATCTCGAGGGCGTCAACGCGAAGGAACTTTCAAATGTGATCGAGGAAGAATGCTCCGTATGCGTTTGCGACGTTTCGTTCATATCGCAGACGCTCCTTATCCCGGAGATAGTAAAGGTGCTATCCGATTCCGGCGTTTTCGTCACACTTATTAAACCCCAGTTCGAGGTCGGGAAAGGCGCCGTCGGAAAGGGCGGTATCGTCAAAGATAAAAAAAGCCATGCCGATGCGATAATCAAAGTCGCAGACGCTGCTTTAGCGTGCGGACTGAAGCTCCTCGCGCTGATACCTTCACCCGTTCCGGGCGGCGACGGCAACCGTGAATTTTTAGCATATTTTTCGCGCGTTGGCGAAGAAGTTTCGCGCGATATCGTAAAAGAGGTCACAAAATGAAAAAAATCGTACTGATCTCAAATAAAAAGAAAAATATACCGGACGCGGCTTTACGGGCTGTGATAGAAAAACTCATCTCGCTCGGCTGCACGGTCGCAATACCCTCGGACGATAACTGTGACGTGTATCGTGAGTTCCACCTTGCGGAATATACGGCGGACGATTTGTTCGAAGGCGCGTCTCTTACAGTTGTCATGGGCGGCGACGGGTCGATCATCAAGGCGGCGAGAAAATCGTCGAAGTACGGTGTCCCTATCGTCGGCTTCAATTTCGGCAGAGTGGGATTCCTCGCCGAGCTTGAAATGGGCGATTTAGACCTGCTTGACCGCATAGTCTCCGGCGACTATAAGACGGAGGAGCGGATGATGCTCGACGTTGAGATAATTCGCGAGGGAGAGGTCAACAAGATCAAATATCCCTGCCTCAATGAGGCTGTCCTCTCAAACGGACCCGTTTCAAGGTTGACGGACTTTGATCTGTACTGTGACGGCTCGCTCGTATCTCACTACGACGCGGACGGCATCATCGTCTCGACCCCGACCGGCTCGACGGCGTACTCGCTCTCCGCGGGAGGTCCGATAGTCTATCAGACGATGGAATGTATCGTAGCGACGCCGATATGCGCGCACTCGTTCTCGCTCCGTCCGATAGTCTTCACCGGTGAGAGCGTGCTTGAGATTAGAAACGCATCGTGCAGAAAAAACAAAATGTATATTACGGTCGACGGGCGTGATAACACGGAGATCACGCCGGCGGACGTTGTTAAAATCAAAAAAAGCGCCTGTAAAACAAAGCTGGTGAGAGTTAAGGACGCGGGTTTCGTCTCGACTCTCCGCGACAAACTGAATAAAAAATAATCGATTTAACGGAGGAAATATGAAAAGCTCAAGACAGAACGCAATAATCGAGATCATCGAAAGCAACGATATCGAGACGCAGGAGGAACTGATAGGTCTTCTCGCGGAGCGCGGCTTCAACGTAACGCAGGCGACGATATCGAGAGACATCCGAGAACTGAAACTTATAAAAGTCACGGGAGAGCTCGGCAAGTATAAGTACATCGTACCCCAGGCGACGCCCGACGACGGTCAGCAGGTCTACGTCGCCGCTTTCGCCGCTTCCGTTAAATCGGTCGAAACAGCGATGAATCTCGTGATAATCAAGACGTATCCGGGACTTGCAAACGCGGTCGCCGCAAATATCGACGCGCAGGGAACGCCCGAGATCGTCGGGTGTGTCGCCGGCGACGATACGATTTTCGCGGCGACGAAGGACCCGGCGTCGGCGCTTCACGTCGCCGATATGATAAGGTCGAGCATCAGAGCGTTCTGATACGGTGACGTGATGCTAAAAGCAGTTTCGATTTCAAACGTCGCCGTAATTAAGGACCTCACCGTCGAGTTTCCGGACGGTTTTACCGTGATAACCGGCGAGACCGGCGCCGGTAAATCCGTACTCTTAGACAGCGTCGCCTTTTGCCTCGGCGCGAAGGCTTCGAAGGATATGATAAGGACGGGCGAGACGAGAGCGGAGGTCACTGCGGTCTTCGACGCGCCGCGCGGCGCGGAGTCGGACGACGACGGTGAGATAACCCTTTACCGTTCAATAACGGACGACGGAAAGAGCATAGCCAAAATAAACGGCAAGGCTGTCTCGACCTCGGTCCTTCGTGAGACGGCGAAGAACCTTATGTCGATACACGGTCAGCAGGACAGCGGAGCGCTCTCGGAAAAGAGCGAGATCATAAAAATGCTCGACGAATACGTCGGGCTTGACGGCGAGCTTGCCGAATATGACGAAAAGTACGAAAAATTCTGCGAACTGTCGTCAAGGCTTTCCGAGCTCAAAGGATCCCTCAAGGACAAAGCGATGATGCTCGATATCCTTTCATACCAGTTAAAGGAGATAGATTCGGCAAAGCTCTCCGATCCGGATGAAGAGGATAAACTCGTAATAATCAGACAAAAGCTCCGCAGCTTTGAAAAAGTCTCGAAGAACGTCTCGGTCGTAGAGAAGGCGCTCGTTGAGAATGAAAAGGGTATCACGGCGGTTTATATGCTCGACAGAGCGGCGAGCGCGATAAGACAGCTCTCGGACGTAATGCCGGAGGCGGAGGCGACCGCATCGAGGCTCGAGGAGATCAAATACGAAGTAACGACGATAGCAGACAGCGTCTCGTCGATAATCGACGACGATGACCTCGACGATCCGGAGAGAAAGCTCGACGCCGTCGAAAAGCGTCTTACGCTTCTAAAAAGGATCAGAAGCAAATACGGCGAGACGGTATCGGACGTCATACAAAAGAGAGACGAAATTAAAACGAAACTCTCCGAACTCTCAAACAGCGACGACACGATACAGGACCTTGAGAACGCCATCGCTGAAGCGCGCAGCGCGTGCGAGACCGCGGCGGACAGTATTTCGGCGAAGCGCCGCGCGGCGGCGCAGGCGCTGACGGGTGAGATCTCATCCGTGCTTTACGACCTCGATATGCCGAAAGTACGCTTCCTCGTTTCCGTCACGAAAAGGATAAAGGACGGAATGGCCGACCTCGACCGCAGAGGATACGACGACGTTGACTTTCTCGTGTCGGCGAACGTCGGCGAGGAGATGCAGCCGATCTCGAGGATCGCCTCCGGCGGCGAACTCTCCCGCATTATGCTCGCAGTTAAGAGCTCCATGCAGAAGGACAGCGGCGTCACGTCCGTTTTCGACGAGATAGACGCCGGCGTCTCCGGCGCGACGAGCGAGAGGATAGGTAGAAAGCTTCGCGAGATGTCGAGGGCGTCTCAGCTTATCTGCATCACTCATTCCGCGCAGATCGCGTCTTTGGCGGACACGCACTTTAAAATTTCAAAATCCGAAAAAGGCGGCAGAGTCGAGAGCTCCGTCGAGAAACTTGACCGCGACGGAAGGATAAAAGAGTTGTCGCGTATCATAGGCGGCGTCAAGATCACGAAAAAGGTCATAGATACCGCCGAGGAAATGTTAAAGAAAAACGACTGAAAACCGAAAGGACAAATGATATGAAGTTGTATGATGAACTCGTCGCGCGCGGACTCATAGCGCAGGTGACGAACGAAGAAGAGATCAAAAACATGAT
>CADBQA010000055.1 GCA_902796675.1 uncultured Ruminococcus sp. | reverse complement strand
CGCCTCTTTGATTTTCGGTGATGCTTTATCTTCTTATGATGTTATGCTTGCCTCACCTTTTTTGCCAGTCATTGCTGGTCTACCAAGTTTGTCTTCGCTCTGAAAGGACCGCTTCCGCGGTCCTTATAATTATCACACAGTGCGTCTTTTTGCGTAAAAGCTGACGCCGACGGTGTTGGGACCGCAATGGCTGCCCGCCGTGGGATTGACGTCGACGTACTCGATGCGAAGCTCGCCGAAACGCGCTCTCAGCATATCTGCAAGCTCGTCGGCGATATCCTTCGAGTCGGCGCTCGCGACGATGACGCGGTGATCCTTGATGTTGTCGCCGAGCTCTTCAACGTAGGAGACGAGGCGCTCGAGAGCCTTTGTCCTTCCCTTTTCCTTGCCGACCGAGACCATCTTTCCGTTTTCATCCATATAGATTATGGGTCTGATGCCGAGGATAGTTCCCATCGTGCCCGCGAGCCCGGAGACTCTGCCGCTGTGCTTGAAGAATTTTAAGTCGTCGGCGAAGAAATATACCGCGAAGCGGTCGACCTCCGTCTTCGCCCACTCGACGATCTCCTCGGCGGTGCGTCCCGCTCTGTAAAGGTCGCCTACCTCGAGGACGATGTTGAGGCTTCCTATCGTGATGCCCTTCGTGTCGACCTCGTAGAATTTTCTCTCGGGGTACTTCTCGAGAAGCTCGGCGACGGCGTGATCCATAGCGTCAAACGTCGCGGTCATCGCCCTTGAAAAATGGACGTAGAGGATATCCTCGCCCGCGGCGAAATGCGGCTCGAAATACTCGACGTACTGCTCTTTTCCTATTGCGCTCGTCGTCGGAAGCACGCCGGAGCGGAGCCTGTCGTAGAACGCGTGAGCGTCGAATTTTTCAAAATCGACGTAGGGGTAGACCGTGTCTCCGTCGATGCTGTAAGGCATACTTATAAGGTTATAGCCGTACTCTCTTGCGACCTCCGGCGTGATGTCGGTGTCTGTATCCGTGAAAAGAACGAACATGGAAACCTCCGAATATAATTATTTATTATTGACTTTTACCACACATGTGTATTATAATGGATACGAAAAAGAAATCAACGACAATTAACGGTTTGTTTGCGGCATAAGCAACACATCTTTGAATAATTGTCGAAAAAAGGAGCAAGTTATGACGCACGGAGAAAAGAAGACTCCCGACAAGAGAGTCGTCCGCACGAAAAAAGCCATCAGGATGGCGTTTTCCGAGTTGTTCGCGGAGAAGGACCTCAACGACATAACCGTAAAGGATCTCTCCGACCGCGCGAACATAAACCGCAAGACCTTTTACAACTATTACAGCGGCATCTACCAGGTGGTGGAGGAGCTTGAGCGGGATCTTGTCGGAAACTTCGAGATCGCGCTCGATGGGCTTGACCTCAAGGAGGCGCTCGAGAATCCGCGCACCATATTCGACCGCATAGACGCCATTATCCTCGCCGACCCGGAGTTTTACGAAAACTTCTTCACGGCTGACGAGAACTTCGACCTGATCTCAAAAATGACCTCTCTTATCAAAGAGAGGTCGAAGAAGACTATCTGCTCGCAGATAGGTCTCACCGAGGAGACCGCGGACGTCGCGCTCGAATTCGTGATATCCGGCATGGTCTCCGCATATCAGATGTGGTTCCGCACCGGAAGAAGGGCGCCGCTCGCAAGCGTCTCCGGTATCGTCGGAAACCTTTGCGCGAACGGGCTAAACGGCGTCGTCTGATTCACGCGCCGGCAAGAATGACGCCGACGGCGTAAGACGCTGCGCTGACGGCGAGCGCCGTGACGGCGGCGATCCTTATCTTTTTGTTCTTTGCGAAAACGAACGTAAACGTCGCCGCGCACATCAGAATAACGAGCGGCGCCGAGAACGGATAAGCAAGGGAGACCTTCGAGCCCGGTATTTTCGCCATCGCCCGCGCCACGGACATAACGAGCCCCGTGAATCTATCCGAGACGAACGAGAGCGCGGCATATACGGGCGCGACGGGCGAGAAGATTATCACGAGGGCGGAAAGGTACAATATGACGCTGAACGCCGGGATGAATATGAGGTTCGAGAGCGGCGAGAGGAGAGACACGGAGTCGAAATGAAGGAGCATAACGGGTAGCGACGTCATAACTATGACCCCGGTGAACACGAACGAGCGGACGACGAAGAAGACCGTCCTTTTGAGTATGTTCGCGCCCTTCTCCGGCGTAAGCGCCGGCGCCCTCTTCAGGACCGACACACCGGCGAGGCATCCGATGTACGCAAGGAACGACAACTGCATCGAAACGTTCAGCGCGACGTACGGGTCGAGCGTGACCATCGCCGCGCCGCAGACGGAAAGCGCCGTCGCCTCGTCGTACGTTCGGCGAAGAAACCGCGACGCCATAAGTATGCAGGCGATGACCGACGCTCTGACGACGGACGGAGAGAGCCCGGTCAGGAACATATAGAAAACGACAGCCGGGATAGCTATGACGGCGCCGAAGCGGCGTCCGACGCCGAACCTTGAAAGGATGAAAAACAGCGCCGCGCAAACGAACGAAACGTGCATACCGCTTATCGCGACGAGGTGAGAAATACCTATCTTCGAGAAGGTGTCTTTGTTCTCCCGCGACAAATGGATACGGTTTCCGAGAAGCACGGCGTCAGCGACGTCGGCTGACGCGTCGGACGTCTTACCGTGGAGCGTGCGCGAGAGGGTCTCGCGAAGGCGCGCGGCGGCGGACTTGAACGACGCGGAATCCCCGGTCTTATATACCGTGTCGCACTCCGCCATAAGGACTGCGCCGTTCGACAGATAGTATTTCTTTGAATCGAAATCGTCGCCGTTTTCGATCTGTGACAGATCCGCTTCCGTCTTTATTATATCTCCGACGGACGGATAGCGCGGAGTGACGAGGGCGACGCCGAAGGAGGCGTCTTTCCCGTCGACGGACGAGACGTCGAGCAGATAGCACCTGCGATAACCCGACTCCCACATAACGGAATCCACCGTACCGACTATTGTATGGCGTTCTCCGGCAAGATAAGCATATTCGTTCGTCACCTTTGAGAAGAACGCCGCGGCGTAAGACACGGCGACCGTCGCGCCGGCAAGCGCGATACAGACGTAGCGCGAGGCGACGCGGACTTTATCCTCCGTCACGAAAGAGAGAAACAGAAAGAGCGCAAAAAGAGCGCCGGTCATAATGACCGCCGCAGCGGAACGGAGCGAGTCTGCCGACGCCATAACGCAAAAGAGGACGAAATAAGCCATTGCAAACACCGCGACGGGTCTTTTAACAAACGACATGACGTCCTCCTTAAACTGTATTGACTATATTATAACCGATATTTTTCCGCGTGTCTACATTTTTTGTAAAAGTTCGACGCGGTGAAAGGATAATTTGAAAATGAAAAGAATCGAAACACGTCTCTGGCACGGCGGGCGCCCGCGCGCCTTCTCATTCACGTTTGACGACGGAAGATACGAGGACTACCGCCTCGTTGAAACGTTCAACAAGTACGGCGTCAAGGGCTCGTTCCACATAAACAACCCGGGATTTCTCGAGAGCTGCGGCTACAAGGTCGAACGCCTCGTCGACCCCGACGACTACAAGGAACTTTACGTCGGGCACGAGGTCTCCTGCCATCTTCTTCTCCATCCGTTCCCGAAGTGGCAGCCGACGGAGGCGATCCTCCAGGAGTGCCTCAGAAACAAGCGTTTTCTCGAGGAGAGGGTCGGCTATCCCGTCCGCAGTATGTCTTACCCCTTCGGCAGCTTTGACGAGCGCGTTATTAACGTGCTTCGCGCCGCCGGCATGGAGTACTCCCGCACGGCTGTCAACACCTACGCCTTCGGTCTTCCCGAGGACTATATGAGGTGGGACCCGACCTGCCACTGGTCGGAGGTCGAGGGTCTCGTCGAAAAATTCTTCTCGCCGATGAGATACGATTTTCTGCGTCTCTTCTACGTCTGGGGTCACAGCTACGAGTTCTCGTCCGAGGAAAAATGGGCTGACCTCGAGCGTATGCTCGGCGTCATCTCCGGCCGCGACGACGTCTGGTACGCGACGGGCATCGAGATCTACGACTATATGCAGGCGGTGCGCGCGCTGAAGTTCTCGACCGACTGCACGATGGTATACAACCCCTCCGCCGTCCCCGTATGGTTCGAGGCGGACCGCGAGGTCTTCGTCGCCGAGCCCGCGAAGGTCACTTATATCGGCTGATTCTCATAAGCAGGCTGATTTTTCAGCCTGCTTTTTTGTTTTTTCGTAACCTCAAAGCTTCAATTCCGTACTTGATGTGCAGAGCGTCAAACGCAGAAAGGAGCGGTCAAGATATGGAAGACCGGGAGATAATATCCATGCTGAATGAGCGCGACGAGCGCGCGATCGTCGGGATTCAGGAAAAGTACCGTTCCTATTGCCGCTTTATCGCAAAGAGTATTCTGGACAACGATGAAGACGCCGAGGAATGTCTCAACAACACGTACCTCGCGGTATGGAACAGCATCCCGCCGAACGCGCCGCGCGACCTTCGCTCGTACGTCGGCGCCGTCTGCCGGAAGACCGCGCTGAAACAGCTTGAAAGACGGCTGGCAAAAAAGCGCGGAGAGGGCAGAGCGATTATAGCATTTGAAGAGCTCGACGGCGTTCTCGGAGAGGGCGGCGACGCGGCGGACGAAATAGCTCTTCGCGACGCGCTTCAAAAATTCCTCCGGTCTCTCTCAAAAAGGTCGAGGATCGTTTTCATCCAGAAATACTGGTACTTCCGGACGATCGGCGAGATCGCGAAGGATCTCGCGATGAGCGAGGAGAGCGTAAAAGCGTCGTTGTTCCGCTCGCGTGAGAAGCTCAAAAATCACTTGAAGAAGGAAGGCTTTGAAATATGAAAAACTCTCTTGTTTTCGCTCTGAACGACGTCGACCCCGCCATGATCCGCTCGGCGGAGCCGGGGAAAAAGAGACTGAGGGTCCCGCGCGAAGTGAAATTCGCCGCGGCGTTCGTCCTCGTCGCCGTCATATCGCTTCTCGCCGCGGGCTTCGCCGCAAGAGGCGCCATAGCGGACGCCGTCGCGGCGCGCGTGTATCTCGACGTCAACCCGAGCTTCACGCTTGAGGTTTCGGATAACGGAAGGATACTCTCCGTCGCGGCGAGCAACGAGGACGCAAAAAATGTATTGGCGGGCGGTGAGGACGAATATACCGTCGGCTCGCTTCTCGGAAAGATCATGAAAAACGGCTATCTGTCAGAAGAAAGAGACACCATGCTTCTCTCGGTCGAATGTGAGGACGACGCCGTATCCCGTGAACTCATCGGTAAGCTCGGGGACGACGCCTCCGCTTTTCTCACCGAAAACCTTCCCGAGGGGCACGCCATAACGCAGCGCGTCATATCTGACGCCCGCGTCGGCGAAATAGCGGGAAAATACGGAATCTCCAAGGGAGCGGCATCGTTTCTCATCAGACTTGTCGGCTTGAAGGAAGGATATACAGAGGACGCTCTCGCGTCGTATGACGTGACGACTCTTCGCCGTCTGTGCGAGGAAAACGGCGTCAGCACGGATCGCAGAATAGCGCTCTCTTCCCCCGACGCCGCGATAATAGCTGAGACCGCCATGAGGGAGACGCTTTACGACGAGCCCGAATCGGCGACCGTTTACGGCTACGCCGAGCACGGAGGCGCCGGGGTTTGGAGGACAGAAGTCCGCGGCTCAAAATACGTCGCGGTATACGACGTCGACGCCGACACAGGCGAGGTGATCTCCGAAAAACACGCGCTCTGCCATGACCGCATCACACTTCTTGACGCGGCGATCTCAGGCGCGGGATACACCGCGGACGACATCGCACATTACGACGTCATAAAGGACGAAAAATGGAACTGGCTCTACGTGACTATCCCGTCGAGCCACGGCGAAGATCTGAGAGAGTTCCTGTCGCGCGACGACGCGGATCTTGACGCTCTTCTCGTCTGCCGCGTGAATCTTCACACGAAGGACGGCGCTTTTCTGAACGTGGACCTCGACTGCTCGACGCTCGGTATACTCTCCGTCAAAAAGAGCGGTTATACCTATTCCATCGACACGCTTGACGCCGTGATGATAGCGTCCGAGGACGCGGGGCTGTCAGTCGGAGTCCCCGATTTTCCGGATAGCTGCGAAATGGCTGACGGTATATGCGACCTGACTTTCACCTGCGACGGCGACACGTATCATTACGTGATCGACGCCTTCACCGGAGGCGTCATATCCGGCGAAAAGATCGGATAAACGGTGAAAATACCCGAAAAACAAAACCCGCCCCGCTTTGCAAAATGCAAAGCGGGGCTGCTTATTCCTTTTTTATTCCTGCGTCGTGATCCTCTTGATCTCGCGGCGGAGGGCGTCGACGCGCTCTCCGGTGACGATGCCCCACTCCTCCTTGAGGATACGGAGAGCTTCGCGAAGCATAACGACTGAGTCGTCGAGGTTGCCGAGAAGCTCCGCGATGTGCGCGGCGGAGACGGTATATTCGACGGGTTTCGGCGCGGGGGAAAGCTCCGTCGCTTTGAGAAGATTTCCTATCGCCTTTTCGTACTCTCCGCGGCGGAAGTAAATGTCTGCGGCGGCGACGAGCGCGCCGACGTCGGCGGAATAAACGGCTGTGAGAACGGCGAGCGCGGCGAGCGCTTTTTCGCCGTCGCCCCTTGCCTCCGCGACGGAATACTTATAGACGAGCGGACGGTAACTGTCGTCCGTTTTTTCGAGGTGGTCGCACCACATGGCGGCCTCGTCGACGCGCGTGTCGGCGATGAGATTGTCTATCAGCATCGCGGCGGCGTCGGTGTTCTCTGGATCCCTCGCGAGAAGCCCTTTGAGATACGCTATGAGTTCTCTGTGCGAGCCGTCGATAACGCCGTGCGGCGCGCCGCCCGACGAGCGCGAGAGCTCCTTCAGAGCGAGGGTGTCGCTCTCCGAGATCTCAAGCGCGCCTTTCGCGCATAAAGCGGCTTTTTTGCGGTATTCGGACGCCTGGTGGTTGTAGAGCTTTGCGAGGAGCGCTTCCGCGGCGGCGCGGTCTTCCCTGCCGTCCGACTGCTCCGTCAGCATAGCCTCGATCTGTTTCACCTCGTCGTCGGAAATGATCCCGGCTTCGTTTATTCTGTTTCCTATCCGCTCGAACTCGTCGGCGCGTGTCATCGAAAAGAGGCTGTCGATCGACACGCCGAAGAACACGGCGATATCCGGCAGCAGCGAGACGTCGGGAAAATTGACCTCGCACTCCCATTTGGACACGGACTGCGGCGTCACGCCGAGGGCGGCGGCAAGAGCCTCTTGCGTCAGCCCTCTCTTGTTTCTGAGTTCCTTTATCCTGTTTCCGACTTTCATACCGTTCACCTGACTTTACAGATATTTTTATCTTTTATCCGATATAACCGTAGTATTCGTCGAGATACGCGATGTTCTCCCTTGCGAAAGAGATTATCTGTTCGACGTTGTTTTTATCAGCCGTAAGGTGCTCGCTCCTTGTCGCCGCGTCGGCGTCTCTGACGTCGCCCGATATCATACCGTCGAGCTCACGCGCGATCCTTTCAATGTTTTCGACCGTAACGGGTCCGCGGCGAAGCTCCGCCCACCTTTGCGACGCCTCGTAAAAATAACTCTCGGAAAATCTCCGCCAGAGCTCGTTATACGGGTGCCCGGGCGATACGGTGCCGGGAGAGATAAACTCGTCCCCGTCCCATTTCAGCCCCCACGTGCCTGAAAGGTTGTGCGGCACGGGGATCCAGACTTCTCCGTCGTAAGTGACCCATAGTATATTCTTCGATACGTTGTCGACGGCGCCGGTGAGATACGTGAACAGCATCCCGTCGATAGCCCGTTCGACGTCGACGTGACCTCCGGCTCCATGCTTAAAAGCGAAGCCGGCGTTTACGTCTATGAAATTGATCATCCGGTTGAAGCTGTCTATCGCGGCGCCTTTGTCATCGCCGGAAGTGTAGATCAGCTCGATCCCCTCGTGTTCGTAGTTATCCGAAAGAGGAGCCCGAAGGATCGACTGATCGGTGTATCCGTTTGCAAAGAGTATCGCCTCGCCGGGGTCACCGGTCATTCCGAGCCCGCTCTCGTCCTCCGTGACGTTAAGCGTATAGAGCCCGAGAAACTCGCCGTTGAGATATACTAAGACGGGATACCCGTCCGTCGCGCCGCAGTTTACAAGGCGGGACATTTTGTCATCCTTGTCCCTCGTTTTAGCGATCTCGCCGTATATCTTTGCGGACAGGACGTTGCGAAGGGACGACGAATCGATATAATTTGCAATGAGCGAAAAGCCGCCGGCCTCTCCCAACTTGCCGTCGAGAGTCACCGTATATGGCTCGCCGCCGTCCTCCAGCTCTATTGCGTAATCTTTTCTCGGAAACGAAGGGCTGAAGCGGTTTTCGATGCGGGCAAAACAGGAGGCGTCAAACGAGCTTTCAAGTCCCTCGTAGCTGATCCCGAGGGGAACACGGTTCTCCGAGGTCATACCCGAAACCGGACCGTCAAGAGATACGATCGGCATCCCCGCCTCGTCCGTCGTCAGTCTTTCGCTCTGTTCCGTACCGCAGACGGTGCAGACGTATACCGTGGCCCTGTTTTCAATATCGAGGCGGTCCTTAACGAAATTGTGAGAGACCGATATCTCTCTGTACCTCGCCTTGCCGCAGGAGCATACGGACCTCTCCTGTCCGGCGACGAAGCAGGTCGGCTCGAGAAACGGCTCGTACGGTCCCCATTCGTGGACGTGCTCCCTGCCGCATGACGTGGCAAAAACAGAGAGAAACGCGAGCAGGAAAAGCGCGAGCGGTGCGGCGTACTTTCTTATTTTCGACATAAATATTCCTTTTTTGACAACATTACTCATTAAATATTATAACCGAATTGCCCCCTTTTGTCAATCATTTGCGCCCCTCATACTCACCGAAACCGCAATTTTATTATCGTCATTTATGATTGACACGATACGCTTCGGGTGGTATACTTTTTATGAAATGCGCGGAGGTGTCAAAAATGAAGATATATAAAAGCGTAGAAGAACTGATAGGCGAAACGCCGCTCCTTGAACTTTGCCGCACGGAAGAGGCGAACGGGCTTGACGCCCGTCTTTTTGCAAAGCTCGAATACCTGAACCCGGCGGGCTCGGTCAAGGACCGCGTCGCAAAGGCGATGATAGACGACGCGGAGCGGCGCGGCGTGATAAAACCCGGCGCGGTGATCATCGAGCCGACCTCCGGAAACACCGGCATCGGACTTGCGGCGGTCGCCGCCGCGAGAGGATATAGAGCGGTCATCGTCATGCCCGACTCAATGTCCGTCGAACGCCGGAAAATAATGGCGGCGTACGGCGCCGAAGTCGTACTGACGCCCGGTGCGCTCGGTATGGCGGGCGCTATCCAAAAGGCGGAAGAGCTGGCGGCGGCGACGGAAAACAGCTTCATCCCGTCTCAGTTCACGAATCCCGCAAACCCCGCCGCGCACGTCACGACGACAGGTCCCGAGATATACCGCGACACGGACGGCAAAGTCGACGTCTTCGTCGCCGGCGTCGGCACGGGAGGGACCGTCAGCGGCGTCGGCAAATACCTCAAGGAAAAGGATCCCGACGTTAAGATCGTCGCGGTCGAGCCCGCGTCCTCACCTCTCCTCTCGGGAGGCAAGGCGGGTCCCCACGGGATACAGGGCATCGGCGCGAACTTCATCCCCGACACGCTCGACAGGACCGTCTGCGACGAGGTGATCGCCGTCGAAGACCGCGACGCATACGAGGCGGGAAGAGCGGTCTGCCGTCTTGAAGGCATACTCGTCGGCATCTCCTCCGGAGCCGCCCTCCACGCGGCGATCGAAGTCGCTAAAAGGCCGGAGAGCCGCGGTAAAAACATCGTCGTTCTCCTTCCCGACACGGGCGACAGATACCTGTCGACGAAGATGTTCGAATAAATGGTAAAGGCTTGCGTAAAACCGCAAGCCTTCTTTTTTTACTTTTTGAACAGCGAAAACCTCTTTTTCTCGTACGGCTCCGTCTCGACGGAGAGCACGCGGTACCCGGTCTTCTCTATAGCCGCGGTGAGTGCGCCGGCGTCGGGCTCGCCGTCTGTTATGACGACGGCTGTCCCCTTTTTATGGTCGGACGTCACTTTTTTGACGCTCACAGCGCCGCGCACGGCGTCGTTCACGTGAGCCTCGCACATCCCGCACATCATCCCGTCTATCTTTATTTCGGTCTTATACATCAATTCGCTCCTTTCAAGGCTTACGCCATATTTATCTTTTTATTCTTTCTCGACACCATAAGGCTGACGACGAGCAACATTCCGAAGACGACCGTGTACGTTCTGCCGACGTTTTTGATTCTACGATTTTCATATCGTCTCCGATCAAAAGTTAAGGGGCTGCTTTCGCAGCCCCCGTTTGTTTATTTCTTTCCGCAGGAGCCCATACGGCAGGTCGCGCAGTTGCCCGTGCATCCGCCGGACGCCTTTCCGCGCTTTTTGTCCCTGATGAGTGACCACGCCGCAAGACCCGCTATCACGAGCAAAACCGCTATCGTGACTATCGTTACCGCGTTCTGCGAGATCCATTCAAACATAATATGAACTCCTTTCCCGAAAATCAAGTTTTACGATTATTTTATCTTGACGTCTTGCGTCAGCTTCGTCGACTCCTTATACTTCTTGAAGAAGAGCATATAGATTATCAGAGCGAGGGAGGCGAACGCCGCGATGAGGCTGATTATATTCAGTACAAGACCGCCCTCGGAGAGCGTGCCGCCGATGAGGTTGCCGAACTGGTTGATCATAAGAGCCACGACGTAAGCGAAGCCGCACTGATAACCGATAGCGAACCATGTCCATTTTGCGTTGTTCATCTCACGCTTGATAGCGCCGATCGCCGCGAAGCAAGGCGCGCAAAGGAGGTTGAATACGAGGAACGAGAAGCCCGCGACTTTCGTTGCGAACGATCCGGCGATCCCCGTCCAGTCGCCGTAGAGGATGCCCATCGTTCCGACGATGTTCTCCTTTGCGACAAGACCCGTGACGGATGCGACAGCCGCTTTCCAGTTGCCCCAGCCGAGAGGCGCGAATAGCCATGCGAAGACGGAACCTATCTTACCGAGTATCGAGTACTCCATCTCGTCCTCCGTGAGCATACGGAACGAACCGTCGACCCATCCGAAGAAGGAGGTGAACCAAACTACGATAGTGGAAAGAAGGATGATCGTGCCCGCCTTCTTGATGAAGGACCAGCCGCGCTCCCACGTGGAACGGAGAACGTTGCCGAGAGTGGGAAGGTGGTACGCGGGAAGCTCCATAACGAACGGAGCGGGGTCGCCCGCGAAGCGCTTCGTCTTCTTGAGCATAACGCCGGAGACGATTATCGCCGCCATACCGATGAAGTACGCGGAGACGGATACCCACGCGGAGCCTCCGAAGAGCGCGCCGGCTATCATCGCGATGAACGGGAGCTTTGCGCCGCAGGGGATGAACGTTGTCGTCATTATCGTCATACGGCGGT
>CADBQA010000054.1 GCA_902796675.1 uncultured Ruminococcus sp. | reverse complement strand
GGCGTCGGGGGCGCGGCGGTCGTCGCGGAGCGCGGGAACGACTATATCATCGTTCCGGGGCTGATCTCCTACGTCACGGAGCAGTTTACCCCGGTCACGGTCTCCCGTCTCTCTCCCCTCGTCGATTTCGTCGTCGAGAGCGGAAACAGACTGTGGGGCTGCCGTCACGGTCTCGACCGCGCGGGCAATTTCGTAAACGAGATATACGCGACGAAGCTCGGCGACCCGACGAACTGGAACGTCTTTTCGGGGCTCGTCTCCGACAGTTACGCCGCCTCCGTCGGTACGGACGGACCGTTTACCGGCTGTTCGGTATTTCTCGGCAACCCGACTTTTTTCAAGGAAAGATACGTCCACAAGGTCCTCGGGACGCGCCCGTCCAATTTTCAGATCGTGACGGGCACGATACCGGGCGTCGCGAAGGGCGCGTCGGAGAGCGTCGCGCAGTGCGCCGATATTCTCTATTATCTCTCAAACGAGGGCTTTATGGCGTACGACGGAACGATACCGTGGTCGGTCTCCGAACAGCTCGGAGATATGTCCCCCGAGGGCTCGGTCGCATCGTCGAAGGGAAACAGAGTCTACCTTTATGCCTCGTGCGGCGGAGAGTTCGGGCTTTACGTCTACCACACCGACCTTTCGATCTGGCACAGATATTCGTGCGGAAATATCGAGGCGATGGCGCCGTCCGCGTCCGGGGTGCTCGTCTCGTCGGACGGCTGTCTTTCCGTCATAGATTCAAACGACCTCGGCGCCTCGGCGTCGGGCGAGACGGGCTTTGACGGGCGCGACGTAATTGAGGAGCCGTGGTACTTCGAGACGGGCGAGCTGACGGCGGAGCGCGCCGATATGTACGTCGAGAAGCTTGAGGTCACGGCGTCCGTGCCGCCCGGGGGAGAACTTCGTCTGACTCTCATTTCAGGAGAGGACGAGAAGACCGTGACGATGGCGATGAGACCCACCGTCAGACGGACGCTCACGGTCCCCGTCGTCACGGGAAGATCGAGAAGGTACAGAATAAAAATTGCGGGGCGCGGCCGCGCTGTCGTTTATTCGATAACCAAATTCGTCGAAAGGATTTGAATATGGACGTTATTAATCTTGATATTCCGCGTTTGTCTAAAAACGCGGACGCGGATCTGAAACGTCTCGCGTCGTTTCTCGTCCGGCTCACGGAACAGCTTCGCGTCGCGCTGTCGTCTCTCGACGAGGGCAATTTTTCGCCCGCCGTCGGGCAGACCATCAAATCGGCGGGCGCGCTCTCGAACGAAGTCGGCGGGCTCAGGGAAGCGATAATCCGCACGGCGGCGACCGTGCAGCGCACGAAGGAATCCATCGAGGCGACAATGAAGGACACGTACGTCGCGAAGAGCGAGCTCGGGGAGTATACGGAGGAGGCGATAGCCTCGTACGAGGTGGACGGTCACGGCATCGACCAGTACTTCGAGCTTATTTCAAACGTCGCGGGCGAGGTCGGACGGCTTTCGGGATATATAAAATGCGGAGTTCTCACCGGCGACGAGGTCGGGGTCGAGATAGGGGATCTGTCGTCCGCGTCCTCACCGGCGTTCGCCGTCCGTCTGACGGGTGAGAGGCTTTCGTTCCTCTCCGGCGGGACGGAGGTCGCATATATGAGCGGTACGACTCTGTACATAACGAAGGCGCACATCAGCGGAAAGATGATCCTCGGCGACTACGAGATAGACCCGACGGACGGGCTTATATTCCGCTACGCGGGAAATTGAGGAGGAATTATGGCATCGGGAAGCTTTGAATCACGCTACGGTATAAATCTTGAAATAGGGTGCGAGTGGACGTCTTCGGCAAACGTCGCGGATAATACCTCGACCGTGAGGGTGAGAGTGTATCTCCGTCATTTCGACATATACTGCGTCGCGCTGAACGGAAGCTACGTATCCGCCGGGTCCGACAGACGGACTTTCGCAAGAGCGGTCTCGTCGGACTCGCCCGTATACGCGAAGACGTATATAGCGGACGAGACCTTCACCGTCCCACATTCGTCCGACGGCACAAAAACTCTGAATATCTCGGCGGGCTGGGTCTTCAACGGAACTTACAACGGTACGTACGTCGGCACGGTCTCTGTCTCGTCGTCCGTTACTCTCGATACTATACCGAGGGCGACGGCTGTAGATCCCCCCGCTAAGATCGAGGTGGGAGGGCAGACGGTCCTCGCTCTGAGACCCGCATCCCCCTCGTTCACTCACAAGGCGACGCTGACCGTCGGCAGCGAAACGTGGACGTCGGGCTTCGGCGGCACGTCGCTGACTCTCTCGCCTCCGGCGTCGATGGCGCTCGCGATAAGCGGGAAAACGAGAGTCGGCACGCTGAAGCTCGACACGTATAACGGCTCTGTCAAGGTCGGTACGGCGAGCGCGAACGTCACGTTTTCCGTACCGGACCGCGCTGAGTTCAGACCGGACTTTACGCTGAACTTCGCGACAGACTCCGAATACGCCGCCGTGCGCGCTCTCGGCGCCGTCGCGCAGATCTCGTCGGGCACGGTCTCCGTCGTCGGCGTCGTCACGGCGTACGGCGCGACGGTGTCGTCGGTCGATCTTTCGCTCGGCGACGCGAAGGGCAGCGGTAACTCATTAACGGTGCAGTCTCTGAAAGCCGGCGAGACGGAGTATTCGGCGACCGTGACCGACAGCCGCGGGCACAAAACGACAAAGACGGGGACGGTGACAGTCGCGCAGTATTCGAGACCTTACCCCTCGGGCGTCACGGTCGAAAGATGTACGGCGGGCGGCGCGCCGGACGGCGACGGCGAGTATCTCGCCGCCGCGTCCGACGTATCGTTCTCATCCCTTGACGGCGCGAACGCGGCGACGCTGAGACTGACCGTGGCTCTCCGTCACGGAGGCGTTGTCGGAGAATACACGCTGACGCCGGGCGTCAGACGGATAATCAACGTTCCCGTGCTGAAGGAGCGTTCGTACGATGTGACGGTCACGGCGTCCGATATAGCGGGCGAGGGCGCCGCCTCCCACGCCGTCATCCCGACGTCGGAGGTCGATCTTCATATAAAGGACGGCTCCGTGCGCTTCGGCGGATATATCGAGCGCGAGGGTTTCGAGTGCGATATGACCGCCCGTTTCGGAGGAGGAGTCACCGTCGACGACAAGCCGCTCTCCGATTTCGTGACGGAGCGAGGGGAGTCTGACGGCTGGAGGTGGAAAAAATACGCCTCGGGCGACGCCGTTTGCTTCGGCGTGTTTTCGGGCAGCGCGCCGGCAGTTCCTTCCGGAGTGTTTGACGGAACGCCGGAGAGCGTCGTCATCGGCGCCGACGGAGGGCGGAGCCTCGTCATAAAATATATGTAACATCGCGGGCCAACCGCGGGAAAGGATACATCACAAATGGCAGAAAAGAAAAAGGAAAAGCCGGTCTTTTCGGAGAGCGCGGACACCGCGTCCGCGGCGTCGGCTCTCGCCGCGGCGGAGGCGTCAGGAGTCGGCGCGTATGAGTCGAAATACGCGGGGCTCATCGACGACGCCGCAAAGAGGATACTCGCCGGCGAGAAATTTTCTTACAACATAGCCGCCGACCCGGTCTACGCCTCGTTGCGCGAGCGGGCGGAAAAGGACAGACGGCGCGCCGTCGAGAACGCCGCGGCGTCCGCCGCCGCTCTGACGGGCGGGTACGCAAACAGCTACGGCGTCACCGCGGGCGAGGAGGCGTCGGCTAAGATATATGACAGTCTCACGGGGGTGATCCCGTCTCTTCTCGACGCGGCTTACAAAAGGTGGCAGGGAGAGCGCGACGCGGAGAACGACAGGCTGAGGCTCCTCATGTCGCTCGAGGACGCCGATTACGGCAGATATCGCGACGCCGTCGGCGACGCGAAGGACGAGAGAAATTATCTGTACGGAAAATACTCCGATCTCTCGAAGCGTGACCGCGAGCTATTCGCAGCCGCGCTCGACGAGTTTTTCACAGACCGCGACTACGACAGACGCGTTTACGAGAGCGACCGGGACGCCGCGTACCGCGCGGAGCGCGACAGAGTGGAGGACGCTATGAGCGAAAGACAGTATCAGCTCGATTATATGAAAGCCGCGGCGGCAGCCGCCGCG
>CADBQA010000053.1 GCA_902796675.1 uncultured Ruminococcus sp. | reverse complement strand
TCGCACTCGGAACAGACGAATACTCTTTTCGGCGCTTTCATAACTGCCTCCGGTAGAAATACTTGCAGTTACAGTATACCACAGAGTGAGGCGAAAATCAATAAGCCGCGCTTTCCGTTTCGTATTTTGCCGCCGCGCTCGCTATTACGGCGGCGAGCCTTGCGCGGTATGCGGGGTCGGTAAGCTCGGCGAGGTCTTCGGCGTTCGAGATAAAGCCGCACTCGACGAGGACCGCCGGAATGCGGAGCCTGTCGAGAACGAATATCGCCGACGTCGCCCGCTTCGTCTCCCTGCCGTTCCACGGCTGAAGACCGGACGCGACCTCTTCCCTTATCACCTTCGCAAACTTCGCGCTCTCATCGTTGTTGCCCGAATAGTAGACCTGCAGACCGCGGTACTTCGATTCGGGAAACTTGTTCATATGTATACCGAGATATACGCCGTCCTCCTCCGTCGCAAAGCGCACGCGGTTCTTGAGGTCGTATATCTTCTTTTTCCCCGTGTAGTCCTCGAGGTCTCCGAAAAGGTCGTAGAGCGCGCGGTCCTCCGTCCTCGTCATCTTCACGGGTATCCCGATGAGCCGCAAAATATCCGCGACGTCCTTCGCCTCTGCGAGATTGAGGTCCTTCTCAAGCACCTCGCCCGACGTTGAGCCGCCGTCCTCGCCTCCGTGCCCGGGGTCGATAACGACGACGGAGAGCGCCTCCCCGCCCGACACGGGTATCAGCTTTTCGCCCTCCGTCCTCTCCGAAAAATAGTTCGTCATCACGACGGAAACGAGATACGACGCCCCTATAAACAAAAGCGTGAAAAAGGTCAGCGCCGTCATAAACCCCGCGACGCGCCTCCTCTGCCGCTTTATCTCTTCTTTTTCTTCATCAGTCATAACGCAGCCTCCGTTTTTTTATCAGTATATGCCGCGAAAGACGAAAATAAGAACGCTCCCTCAAAGCTGAATTTGCCCCGACGCAGCGCGCCGGGGCAAAATAATTCGCCTAATTCCCCTTGCGCTTTCAGTATACCTGAAACCTCCGAAGATGTCAGAGGTCTGACGAAAAAGACAGGGGAACGTCCCCTGTCTTCCTGTCACGGCTCGATGTAGGCATCGAGCCCTACGGATTTGCAGTTATTCCCTCATCTTTACCTAAAAGATAGGGTACTTTCCCCTGCCTTACTTTAGCTTAATTATTTCTTTTTCTTCGGCTTATCCTTCTTAGCTATCTTCACCGCGAGGAAAACGATGACAATGATCACAACGACCGACGCGGCTGACAGCGCGACGATAGCGGGAGCGTCGCCGGAATCGCTGCCCATCGCTTTTTCTATCGCATCGTCCGAAACCGTGTATTTGCCGGCGTGGACGTTCGCGTAGTAGTCGGCGGCGGGGATCGCGACCGTGGCGTCGCCTATCAGGCTTTGCGTCTTTTTGAAGATGAGCTGTTCCTTGAAGCGGGCGAGCGAGCCGAAGGATTTAGTCACTATCTCCTCGCAAGCCTTGACGTCGGTTATCTCGTACAGCGAACAGTATGAGATAAGTTCGCTCTCGTACTCCGCTCTCGTCAGGATGACGTTCTCCGCTCTCGCGATGAAGAAGAGTATCATCTCTTCCTTTACGGTCTCGCGGGCGTACGGCTCGACGTATCTGTCGTAGAAATCGTTTCTGTCGTCATACCCAGCCTCAACAACGAAATCGTCAAAGGAGAGACCCGACGCCTCAGCAGACGCCATGACGCTCTCGACTATCGCGTCGCGCGCGGTCGATAGCTCTTTGCCGGGATAACCGTAGACCTTGGCGTTGTCCATAACGTAGTTCCATGCCAGGCGCTTTTCATATCCCGAATAGTTGAGCCTCATATCGTGAGTCAACTGATCAACTATTTCATCGTCGTACTCGTCGACCGACGGGAAGCCGTAGTGTTCTTCGACGAAATCGTCCGTGTACTCGGGAAACTCCTGACGGCGGACGGCGGCGATCCTGATAGTGAACTCTCCGCTCTTACCAGACATCTCGGGGTCCTGAAGATAAGGCTCCGGGAAAGTGAAGGAGATCGTCTTCTCCTCCTTCGGCTCCATTCCGACGATACCGTCGTCGATCTCCTTCACGCCGAAGTTACCGACGCCGACCATAAAGGAGCGGCGCGCCGACTCGACGGACGAGTCGAAGCGAGAATAATTTACGCCGTCGACGGTCGCGGAATAATCCGCGTCGACGAGATCGTATTTGGCGCACGGCTCGTTGACTTCCGTCTCGGGCGCGAAGTACGCGCGCTTAAGCATACGGGCGTTTTCAATATCCTCCTCGCTCGGAGTGTAGTCGAGCGCCGGAACTTCGATGCCCCGGTATTCGGGGACGGCGACGTACTCCGACAGGTCGTAGTCGTAGCGCTCTCCCGTTCTGTCGTATTTATCATATTTTTCCCTCAGACCGCCGCAGGATGCGAGCGTCAGCGCGCATGAGGCGGCAGCCGCGAGGCTGACGATTTTTCCGATAAATCTCATGACATTCTCCTGTCAAATGATTTCATTAGATATTATAATAGCACACCCCGCAGCCGATTTGTTGATATAATTGTAAATATTTGAACGCTCTTTGAATATAATTCACCGAAAGAGGTGATCCAAGTGAAATACGACGTACCGACAATGCCGACGGATCATAAGGCTGAATTATCATATATTGAAAAAATCGAAGAACGCTTCCCCGGCATGGCGGGGGCGGTCTGTCTCGGGCGGTCCGTCTCCGGAAGGGCGATACCTATGCTGACCCTCGGCGACGGCGCGGGGGAATGCGTTTACGTCGGCGCGCACCACGCCTCGGAACATATAACGTCTGCTTTGCTTCTTTATTTCGTTATGGACGCGCTCTCGTCAGGCGCGTCGTTTCCCTGCCGCGTGACCGTTATCCCATGCCTCAACCCGGACGGCGTCGAGCTTCAGATACACGGCGCGTCTGAGGGCGATTTGCTGAGAGACAGACAACTGAGGATGAACGGAGGCGACGACTTCACGCATTGGCAGGCGAACGCGAGAGGGGTCGATCTCAATCACAACTACAACGCCGGATTTTACGAATACAAAAAGATCGAAGCGGAGCTCGGCATCCTCGGCGGAGCTCCGACGAGGTACGCGGGACCTTACCCGGAGAGCGAGCCGGAGAGCGGGAGGCTCGCCAACTATATCAGCTTCAACGACGTGCGCGGTATTCTGACGCTCCACACTCAGGGCGAGGTGATATATTACGGCAAAAAGATGACGAAGATCGCAAAAGAGGCGGCGCGTCTTACGGGATACGCGCTTGAGAGCGCCTCCGGCGCTCCCTCTTACGGAGGGCTGACGGACTGGGCGACGGAGTCGCTCGGTATACCTTCGCTGACCGTCGAGTGCGGTCTGGGCGAAAATCCTCTGCCGCAGAGCGACTTCCCCGCGATCTACGAACGGATAAGACCGCTTCTCTTCCGGTTTCCGGAAATACTTGCAAAACGGGCGTAACACGCGCCCGTTTTTTGTTTTATCCAACGAAATTTCCGTTCATATTTTGTGAAAACCGCCGATTTTTACAAACAATTTACATTTAACTTTTTTGTAAACATTTTTCGTAATATTTGTAAATACTTCCCTCTGTTTCCGCTTTTCAGATATTTCTTTTATAAAAGGGCTTGACAACGCCCGGCGTTTCGTGTATCATAATAAACTGCGTCACAATGCTTTTATTATAAAAATTTATTTCAAAATAACGCGTCTTTCTGCGCGTGTGCGAGGGTGAGATATCGCGCGTCGCGCTCCCGGACCGTCGTTTTGAAATCGGAATGGAGTGTAAACAGAATGGTAAAACCCGTAATCCTCGGCAAGAACAAAAGAATGAGTTTTTCCAAGATCAACGAGCCCATCGACATGCCGAACCTCCTCGAGATCCAGAAGGATTCCTACGAGTGGTTCGTCAAGAAGGGTCTTGCGGAAGTCCTTGAGGACGTATCCCCCATCGTTGATTACTCCGGCAAGCTCGCGATCGACTTCATAGGCTATTCGATCGACAGCACGCCGAAATACCCTGTCGAAGAGTGCAAGGAACGGGACGTGAACTACGCGGCTCCGCTGCGTGTCGAAGTCCGTCTGACCAACCGGGAGACCGGCGAGGTCAAGCAGTCCGAGATCTTCATGGGCGACTTCCCGATAATGACCGAAACCGGCACGTTCGTCATCAACGGCGCCGAGCGCGTCATCGTCTCGCAGATCGTCCGTTCCCCCGGCATCTATTACGATTCCATGATCGACAAGACCGCGAAGCACATCTTTACGGCGACCGTCATTCCCTACCGCGGCGCATGGCTCGAATACGAGACCGACGCCTCCGACGTGTTCAGCGTAAGGATAGACAAGAACCACAAGCTCCCGATCACGATGCTCATCCGCGCCATGGGCGTTGAGAGCCGCGACGAGATCGAGGCGATGTTCGGCGTCGAGCCCATGCTCGAGGCGACGCTTGAAAAAGACAAGTGCGACGTTCAGGCGATCGAGAACGACACCTCCGTCCGCGACGAAGCCCTCAAGGAGATATACAAGAAGCTCCGTCCGGGCGAGCCCGCGATCGTCGAGAGCGCCGAAATACTTCTGAACAATCTGTTCTTCGACCCGAAGAGATACGATCTCGCTCCGGTCGGAAGATTCAAATA
>CADBQA010000052.1 GCA_902796675.1 uncultured Ruminococcus sp. | reverse complement strand
TATGACGGACGAGGAGATAGAAGCGCAGTTTGATGAAAACACCCGCCTCGTCTTCGGCGAGACCGTCGCAAACCCCGCTCTCAAAGTCTTTGACATTGAGAGATTCGCGCAGATGGCTCACCGCCACTCCGTTCCGCTCGTCGTCGACAATACTTTCGCGACACCCGTTTTCTGCCGTCCCTTCGAGTTCGGCGCGGATATCGTCATCCACTCAACGACAAAGTATATGGACGGACACGCGTCCGTCGTCGGAGGCGTCATCGTCGACTCCGGTAATTTCGACTGGGAAGCGGCGGGGAAGTACCCTGAACTGACGGAGCCGGACGAATCGTATCACGGCGTCGTCTATACAAAGGAGTTCGGGCGCGCCGCGTATATCACTAAGGCGAGATGCCAGCTTATGCGCGACCTCGGCGTCACCCCGCAACCGATGGCGGCGTTTATCCTCAACCTCGGGCTTGAGTCGCTCGCGGTCAGAATGGAGCGCCATTTTTCAAACGCGCTCGCCGTCGCGAAATATCTTGAAACAAATCCCCACGTCGCGTGGGTCAGCTACCCCGCGCTCGAGTCCTCGCCCGAATACGAGCTTTGCAAGAAGTATATGCCGCGCGGCACCTGCGGCGTCATATCCTTCGGCGTCAAAGGCGGACGCGAGGCGGCGGTGAAGTTTATGGATTCGCTGAAGCTCGCTCAGATAGTCGTTCACGTCGCGGACGCGAGGACTTCCGTCCTTCACCCGGCATCGACGACTCACCGTCAGCTAACCGACGAACAGCTCGTCGCCTGCGGCATCACACCCGAGCTCGTCCGCCTCTCCGTCGGCATAGAAAACGTCGCTGACATCATCGCGGACATAGAGCAGGCGCTCGAAAAAATCTGTTAAAACCGGAGGCGCACCGTGCCTATTAAAATACCGAATCTTCTTCCCGCGACGAGCGTTCTGCAGAGCGAGAACATCTTCGTTATGACAGAGACGCGCGCTATGACGCAGGATATCCGTCCGCTTAAGATCGCGCTTCTCAACTTAATGCCGAACAAAGTGCAGACGGAAACGCAGCTCGCGCGTCTTCTCGGAAACACGCCGCTCCAGATAGAGCTCGAGCTTATCCACACTAAGACGCACCGCTCGAAAAACACGTCCGAGGAACACCTTCTCTCGTTCTACAAGACTTTCGACGACGTGAAGGACGAGAACTTCGACGGACTCATCATCACCGGCGCTCCCGTCGAGCATCTTCCGTTCGAGGAGGTCGAATACTGGGACGAACTCTGCGGGATAATGGAGTGGTCGAAGACCCACGTACACAGCACCTTCCACATCTGCTGGGGCGCGCAGGCAGGGCTTTACTACCACTACGGCGTAAAGAAATATCCGCTCGACGCCAAAATGTTCGGCATATTCACTCACCGCGTCGACCACAAGGGGGCGATCCTCTTCCGCGGCTTCGACGACGAGTTCCTCGCGCCGCACTCGCGCCACACGGGTATCCGCCGCGCAGACCTCGAGGCGGTGCCGCAGCTTAAGATCCTCGCGTCCTCCGACGTCGCCGGCGTCTACGCCGTTATGACCGAGGGCGGGCGTCAGGTCTTTATCACAGGACATTCCGAGTACGACGCCGATACGCTCAAAAACGAATATCTCCGAGATAAATCGCAGGGGCTCGATATAGCCGTTCCCGTCAACTATTTTCCGGACGACGACCCGACAAAGCCCCCGCTCGTCACATGGCGCAGCCACGCGAATCTCCTCTATTCCAACTGGCTCAACTACATCGTCTACCAGACCACGCCTTACGATATCAAGGAGATCAAATAGGCTCCGCCGGCCAAAGGACGCGCCCTTTGGAAACCCGAATGAAATCACAAAGTGAAATATCTCGCTTGCGCGAGATGTGATATAATTTGCATATCGTTGAAAAAAGCACTTGCGAAAGCAAGTGCTTTTTTCTGGAGCAGGCGACGGGAATCGAACCCGCACTATCAGCTTGGGAAGCTGAAGTTCTGCCACTAAACTACGCCTGCGACAGTTAATAGTTTAGCACAGACGGCGGAAAAATTCAACCCCTTTTCATAAGTTTTTCGGGGTCCGCCCC
>CADBQA010000051.1 GCA_902796675.1 uncultured Ruminococcus sp. | reverse complement strand
TTTTTCGGGGTTCGCGGATCAGGGTGACAATTTAGTTATAAGGCTTCCCTTGGGGGAAGCTGTCACGGAACGTGACTGATGAGGGCGAATCAAAACTACATATTGACAACCATTTTCATTTGTGATAAAATGAAACCAGAAATGAGATTTTCGCATTTTATGACGCAATCCCGTCCCTGCCAAATCAGTAACACGGAGATGTTAAAAACATGAGTGAAATAAAAAAATATAAGATAATTTCGAATATCACATTCGTATATTTGTTGTTGGTATTTATTCTCATGATTATTTTCCGTAATGATTTTGTTTGGAGAATGATACTGCAGCTTGCATTTATTCCGGGCTTTTTGATAGGTTCAGTCGTGAATAGACGTATTAATAACGGTAAAGATAAAAATTCTATTTTTTTATCTGTTCTCTCTCTTGTAATTTATCTCGGTGTCGCAGTTTTTCTTGTTATTACAGCCGGCATAAATGTTTATGCTTACTTTTTGGCCGCATACATTTCCGTCTGGAGCGTTATATATTTGGTACAATCGGTTAGAAGAAAAAAAGCGGGGAACTTAAATGAGAACAGCAACGAGACAGATGACGGTACTTTGAAATAAAACACAAGCCACGGGGTCGGAATCCGACCCCGTGGCTTTTATAAGTTTTTGAAGGGTATGGGGAACTTTTTTCAAAAAGTTCCCCATTCTTGCCTTTTTACTTAAGATCTATCATCGACTCGTCCCACATATCGGGTGCGTCGTAGCCGAGGAAGTTGACGGCGGTCGCGGCGACGTTGGAGAGCCCGAACGCGCCCGCGTCCTCCTTGACCGTATAGCGGTCGCGGTAGTTGTTGTCGTAGATGATGAACGGAACGCGGTTGAGCGTGTGGCTCGTCTTCGCCTTGTGCGAGCCGTCCTTGCCGACCTTAACGTCGCCTTTTTTGTCCGTCTCGTACATCTCGTCGGCGTTGCCGTGGTCGGCGGTGATGAGCGCGACGCCGTGAAGCTCGTCGATGACGGGCAGGAGACGTCCGAGCTGGAGGTCGAGGGCTTCCATGGAGCAGATCGTCGCCTCGAGGTTGCCGGTGTGACCTACCATGTCGCCGTTCGGGAAGTTGACGCGGAGGCACTCGTACTTGCCGCTTTTCAGCTCCGCGATGAGGCGGTCGGTGATCTCGGCGCACTTCATCCACGGGCGCTGCTCGAACGGGACGACGTCGGACGGCACCTCGCAATACGTTTCAAGTTCTTCGGAGAACTTGCCGCTGCGGTTGCCGTTCCAGAAGTAGGTGACGTGGCCGTATTTCTGCGTCTCGGAGATCGCGAACGTGTGAATGCCCGCCGAGACGAGGTATTCGCCCATCGTGTTGGTGATCTCCGGGGGAGCTACGAGGTAACGGGACGGGATGTGGAGGTCGCCGTCATACTCGAGCATACCGGCGTAGGTGACCTTCGGTACTCTCACGCGGTCGAACTTGTCGAAGGACGCGTCGCCCTCGAAGGCTCTTGAGATCTCTATCGAGCGGTCGCCGCGGAAGTTGAAGAAAACGACGCTGTCGCCGTCCTCTATCGTGCCGACGGGACGTCCGTCCTTCGCGATGACGAAGGGGTCGAGGTCCTGGTCTATGGCGCCGGTCTCGGCGCGAAGGGTCTCTATCGCCTCTTTCGCGCTCGAGAAGAACCTGCCGTCGCCGAGGACGTGGGTGTGCCAGCCCTTTTCGACCATTGCCCAGTTTGCCTCGTAGCGGTCCATCGTGATGTTCATTCTGCCGCCGCCGGAGGCGATCATGACGTCGAAGGAGCCGTCGCGAAGGGATGCGAGGAACTCTTCAAACGGCTCGACGTACTCGAGCGCGGAAGTCTCGCCGACGTCGCGTCCGTCGAGGAGGATGTGTATTCTGACCCTCTTTACGCCGCAGCGTTTCGCGCCCTCGACGAGAGCCTTCAGATGGTCGATATGTGAGTGGACGTTGCCGTCCGAGAAGAGTCCGAGAAAGTGGAGGGTATGTCCTTCGGCGCCGGAGACTATCTCGCGCCACGCCGCGGACTCGAAGATCTTGCCCGATTCGATGGAGTTCGAGACGAGCTTCGCGCCCTGCGCGAAGACCTGACCTGAGCCGAGCGCGTTGTGCCCGACCTCTGAGTTGCCCATATCGTCGTCGGAGGGAAGACCGACCGCCGTGCCGTGCGCCTTCAGCGTCAGCATGGGGTATTCCGCCATAAGTCTGTCAAGCGTCGGCGTGTAGGCGCGCTTTACCGCGTTGCCCTCGTTGTCCTTCGCAAGGCCCACGCCGTCCATGACGACCGTCAGAACGGGGCCCTTTACGCCGACGGGATTTTTACTCTTTTTAAGTTCGATGCTCATTGTATTCTCCTTTTATCAAAACGATAACAAATTAATAAGGTCCGCGAGTGCGGCGCCGTCTCGCGTTGAACAGTATGACGGCGACGCCGGCTATAACGGCGAAGATCACGGCGGCGATGAAGCCGCGGCTCTTCGTGAAGTTCTCTATCCTGTTCAGCGTCCAGAGGAAATCGCTCCTCTCGACGTCCGACGTCACGACGAGGTTGCACGAGGCGAGGACTCTCGCGTCGTCCGACCCCTTCGGGGTGTAAGTCGCCGATATCTGACCGACGACGTCGCCCGCCGAGAGCGGAGCGCGGAGGGTCTCCTCGGTCGTCGACCAACTGTACTCGACGTCGCGTTCAACGTCGACGTCCGTCGGAAGGAAGACGGAGACCGTCTTCTCCGGCGCGACCGTAACAAAGTCGACGGCGGACGAGAGCGTGACCGGCATCTCGCATACGACGCGGCTCTCCGTCAGAACGTTCGTCATCGCGAAGGATGAGAACGCCCAGTCGATCAGCTTCTGAACGTTAACGTAGGAATATATCGTCTCCTCGGTCGTCTCGGCGCCCATTACGATTATGAGGTAACTCAAATCTTCGTTCTTGGCGACGGTGATGACGCAGTGTCCTCCCTGCGAGGTCGAGCCCGCGTTGAGTCCGCTGCAGTGACCGTTGAAGTAGTTTGCGGAATAATATTTCGAGATGAGGCAGTTCCTGTTGTAGATGTTCCTCGCCTCGTTCTTGTTTGTCGCCGCCATTACGTACTTCGGCGTCGAGGACGCCTCGACGAAGAGCGGCAGGCTCCACGCGTACTTTGCGATAACGGCGGTGTCGGTGACCGTCGTTTTCATCGTCTCGTCGTGAAGTCCGGTGGGGTTGGTGTAGTGGGTGTTGTGGGCGCCGATGGTCTCGGCCTTCGCGTTCATCTGCTCGACGAAAGCGGAGACGGAGCCGTATGAAACGTAGGCGAGGCAGTACGCGCCGTCGTTGTCGCCGCCCGTCACGAGGGCGTAGATGAGGTCGCGCACCGTGACCTCCTCCCCCGACTCGAGCCCGAGGCGGTTGCCCGCGACCTCGGAGAGCATCTGACCCGTCACGGTCACCTTCTCGTCAAGGCGCGAGGAGAGAGCTTCTATGGCGATGATCGCCGTCATCAGCTTCGTCGACGACGTCGTGAAGATCTCGCCCTCGGGGTTGTAGGTGAAAAGGACGTCGCCGGTCTCGATGCAGGAGACGTAAGCCGCCCCAATCTTCTCGACCTCCGGTCCGTCCGTCGCGGCGGACGGGATGGCGACGCACGACGCCGCAAGGAGTACGGAGAGAGCGAACGACAAAAGTCTTAATATTCTGTTTTTCAAACCGTGTCTCCTCTCTCCTTGAAAAATTTTTCCGCCGCCGACTTGTCCTCTTTTATCGCCGCCGCGAGGTCGTCCGGGGACGGGAAGGCAGTCTCGGGTCTTCTGAATTCTATGAACTCCACGCGGACGCTCTTTCCGTAAAGGTCGCCGTCGTAGTTCAGTATGTGCGTCTCGAGACGGGCGGCGTGACCGCCGACCGTGGGGCGGCTCCCCGCGTTCGAGACGGACGGATAAAGCATGCCGTCAACGTCGGTATAAGTAAAGTAAACGCCGTAGCGCGGCACGGCGAGCCCCTTTTCAAACTCTATGTTTACCGTCGGGAAGCCGAGCTTATGCCCGAGGGTGCGCCCGTGCTCAACGACGCCTTCCACGGAATACCGCCTGCCGAGCATATCACGCGCGGCGGCGACGTCGCCGCGCCCGACGGCGTCCCTTATCCTCGTCGAGGAAACGGGCTCGCCCCCGTATTCCACGGGCGGCGCAATTTCAAACGACACGCCGTATTTTTCGCAAAGCCGAGAGAGAGTTTCCGCGTCGCCGGAGGCGCTTTGTCCGAAGCGGAAGTTGAAGCCGCAGACGGCGCCGCGGCAGCCGAGGGGCAAAAGATAATCGCGGACGAATTCTTCCGGCGTCATATCCTTTACCGTCCCGAAATCCTCGGCGGCGGCGAAATTTACGCCGCAGGACGAGATAAGGCGGCGCTTCTCAGCCGCCGACGTCAGCGACGGCGAGGGCTTGAAGCTCTCCTTGAAGTACCACGCGGCGCAGGCGACGCCGAGCTGCTCTGCGAGTCTGACGGCGCGCGAGAGTACCGCGCGGTGCCCCGTATGGACTCCGTCGAAGTCGCCGAGCGCCGCGACGAACGGCGGCAGGGCGGCTGCAAAGACGCCGCGTTCCGAATCATATATTTCTATCATGTATAAATTTCTTTCGTCAGATAACTTTTATTGCAAACATCGGGCAGACCTTCGAGCAGTAGCCGCAAAGGACGCACCTGTCCGCGTCGACCGTCGAGCGGCCGTCCACGAGCTTCAGCGCGCCCTGCCCGCAGCGGCGCACGCACTCTCCGCAGCCCTCGCAGAAGTCTTCAATGAGAAGGCGGCGGCGCTTCGCCGCGAGGATCCGTTTTGCCTCCTCGGGGAAAACCCTCTTTTCGAAGTATGAAATATCGGCGTCGATCTCCTCCTCCGACTGCATACCGACGGCGACGGCGTCGATAAACGGAGAGTCGAGAACGAAGTCGAAGGCTTCTTCGGCGGATGAGTAAAGGTGTCCTCCGGCGAGGCTCTTCATACCGAAGACGCCGATGCCGAGGGCGTGTACTTCCGCTATCGCCTCCGCCATCTCCTCCAGAGAGCCGTCCGCGATGCCGATGCCCGCTTTGTTGTAGATCGGGTGGATGACGTCGAGCTTTATACCGCGCGAGGCGAGAGTCGCGACGCCGCGCACGGCGGCAATATGGTGCATCGACGCGCCGACGGCGCGCACGGTCCCCTTCGCCCGGCACTCGAAAAGGTAGTCGAGCGCCTCCATGTGACCGCGAAGGGTCTCGTAGGACTCCTGCTCGTGGAGCATGAAAATATCTATCACGTCGCGGTCGAGAGAACGCCGCGCTTCCTCGACGGCGGCGACGGCGAGCTCTCTCGTGTAGGCGTAGGTCTTCGTCGAGACGCGCACGTCCTCCGGGCGGCGGCAAATTTCAAGCGCGCGCCGGATGAGACCGTAGTTCGCGTAGTACTGCGCCGTGTCGGTGAAATTTATCCCGCGGTCGAAGGCGTAGGCGAGCACTTCCGCCGCCCGCTCCTCCGGCAGCGCCGCCTGCATCGGACTTACCGTCAGCGAGCCGACGCAAAGGCGCGTCACCTCAACTCCGGGCGCAAGTTTTACGACGGGGAGCGCCATCAGACCTTGAGGTAGCTTCTGATGAGCTCTTCGATAAGCTCGTCGCGGTCGATCTTTCTGATAAGGCTTCTCGCGTTGTTGTGGTTCGTGATGTACGTCGGGTCCTCGGACTCGATGTAGCCGACGAGCTGGATTATCGGGTCGTAACCGCCCTCGTCAAGAGCCTAGTATATCGTGCGGAGTATCTCCTTCATCGACATATCGCGGTCTTTCGCAACAGAGAAGGTCTGTGTCTTCATGTTCTGTTCTTTGTTCATTTTTCATTCCTTTCCCCGGACGCCGGGTCGTCGTTTCGTTTCGTATCTTCTGTTATTTCTATTTCTTCTGTTTCTTCTTTTTTGTGCGCGCCGCGCTTCGCGGCGAGGTAGATTATAAGCACCGAAATATCGGCGGGGCTGACGCCGGATATCCTCGACGCCTGACCGATCGACGAGGGGCGTATCTTCGAGAGCTTCTGCACCGCTTCGATGCGAAGACCGCCGACCGCCCCGTAGTCGATGCCGTCCGGTATTTTCTTTCCTTCGAGCTTTTCAAGCCGCGCCGCGTCGTCTATCTGCCGCTTTACGTAGCCCTCGTATTTTATCTCCGTCTGGACGGAGAGCGCCTCGCGCGGCTCGATATCGGGCCTTGTCGGGTCGACGGGGGCGAGAGCGGCGTAATCCATCTCGGGTCGGCGGATAAGCTCCGCGACCTTCGCGCCCGTCGTGATGGGCGTGCCGCCCGCGGCGGTCAGCACCGCGTTCACTCTGTCGCTCGGGGGGAGCGTCGTGCGGCGGCATCTTTCGATCTCGTCCTCGATTATCCTCTTTCGTTCGAGGTATTCCGCGTACCTTCCGTCGTCGATCAGCCCCGCGGACCTGCCGTACTCGGCGAGGCGCCGTTCGGCGTTGTCCTGACGGAGAAGAAGACGGAATTCGGAGCGCGACGTCATTATCCTGTAAGGCTCCGCCGTCCCCTTAGTAACGAGGTCGTCTATCAGCGTTCCGATATACGACGAGTAGCGCGGAAGAACGAGGGGAGGACGTCCGGACACCTTCGCCGCGGCGTTGATACCGGCGACGAGCCCCTGGCACGCCGCTTCCTCGTAGCCGGAGGAGCCGTTGAACTGCCCCGCGCCGAAGAGACCGGAGATATTCTTGAATTCAAGCGTCGGATAAAGCTCCGTCGGGTCGACGCAGTCGTATTCTATCGCGTAGGCGAACCTCATTATCTCGGCGTTCTCAAAGCCGCGCAGGGTGCGGAGCATCTTGTACTGCACCTCGGCGGGGAGAGAGGACGAGAAGCCCTGGAGATATATCTCGTCGGTGTTCTTTCCCATCGGCTCGACGAAGAGCTGGTGGCGCTCCTTGTCGGCGAAGCGGACGACCTTGTCCTCGATGCTCGGGCAGTACCTCGGACCCGTGCCGTGTATCTGTCCCGAAAAGAGGGGCGAGAGGTGGATGTTGTCGCGTATCGTTTTGTGCGTTTCTTCGTTCGTGTAAACTATGTGGCAGGGGACCTGCTCTATCGAGTTGAGAGCTTTTGCGTCCGTTCTGACGGAGAAGGGGGTTATGTATTCCTCGCCCGGCTGCACCTCGAGGACCGAGAAATCTATCGAGCGGCGGTGTATCCTCGGCGGCGTGCCCGTCTTGAATCTCTGGAGCGCGACGCCGTGTTTTTCAAGCGACGCGGTGAGTCCGCGCGCGGGGAGCATACCGTCGGGTCCCGATTCTCTGACGACCGGACCGACGTGCGTCGTTCCGCGAAGGTATGTGCCGGTGGAGATGACGACGGCGGGCGCGAAATATTCGCCTCCCGGCTCCGCCGTGACGCCGCAGACTCTCTTTCCGGAGGGCGCGTCCTCGATAATGACGCCCGTGACCTCCGCCTGGATGAGATAGAGGTCCCTTGTCGCCTCAAGCGTGCGCTTCATTATCGCGGAGTATTCTTTTCTGTCCGCCTGGACCCTCTTTGATCTGACGGCGGCGCCTTTTCCGGTGTTGAGCGTGCGCGACTGCATCGTCGCGAGGTCGGCGGCGTATCCCATTTCACCGCCGAGCGCGTCTATCTCAAAGACGAGATGCCCCTTGCCCGTGCCGCCGACCGACGGGTTGCAGGGCATATTGGAAACTCCGTCGAGGGAGATCGTGAAGAGCGCCGTCGAAAGACCGACCCTCGCCGAGGCGAGAGCCGCCTCGACGCCGGCGTGTCCCGCGCCGACGACTATCACGTCAAAGTTTTTCATATCGTTCATAGCTGTTTGCCTCCGTTCAACCGGCGAACACGCCGAGAGTCTCCCAGCCGTCCTTTTCCGAGTGAACGGCGATGAGGCCGTCCGAGTTGTTTGAAATATAGTCGTATTTGAAGGGGATGAGGACGTTGCCGTCCGTGTCGACGGCGCCGTATTTGCCGTCGGCGTCGCAAAGCACGCCGATGCCGCCGTGGAACGCCGAGGCGCTCTTGTAAACGGGGTCCGCGATCCATGAGCCGTCCGTGCGGAAGTAACCGTATACTCCGGCGCGGCAGAGCGTGACGACGCCGTCGGCGTAGCCGGTGATCGAGAAGCCGTCGGGCACGCCGAACTCCCTGCCGTAGGGTGTGACGAGGACGTCTACGTCGGAGTTCACTCTGAAGTCTCCCCATTCGTCGAGCTGGAATTTATCGAAAGAGACCTTGCGAAGTCTCATATATCCGCGGTCAAAATAGAGGTGTCCGACGCTCTCCTCGCCGCGCGTCAGCGGAAGCATGAATCTGTCGCTGCAAAACGCGTCGGTCTGGGGGTTCACGTACTTTTTTCTCGACGTGAACATCACGTTCCCCGCCGTATTTATGACGCGAAGCTCCGACGCTTCGTACTTCGGCTCCTCGTCGACGTCGGACGTGACGACGGTCGCATAGCCGCCGCTGTAATTGTATGCGGCGCTGTACGGGAAGAGCTCGGAGGTGTGATATACGTCCTCGGGCGTCGTTTTGTTTTTTATCGCCTCGAGCTTCTGCTCCGTCGACATCACGGCAAAGGCGCGTTCCGCCGCCGTTATCGCGTCGAGGTCGGGGCGCTCGCCCTCGTAAAGGGAGAAGTAGCCCCAATTCATAAAGTTCACAAGTCCTGTCGTGCCGTCGAGAAAGGCGGAATATTTCGGCGACATTATCCCCGCGCGGTAAATGCCCCACGCGTCGGATATGCCGTAACCGGCGGGAAAATCGAAGTTGAGCCCGCGCCCGTCGCGCTCCTCGACGTAGTCGGAGTAGGCGAAGTAGCCTCCGCCGTAGCCGACGGTGTAGTAGTTTTTAGCGTTTATCAGCGCGCCGCGGTATGTGAAGGTGTGTTCGCCCGCCTCGTTCACCTCGTCCGTCGCCGGTACGTCGGCGTAGTAGCTGTACGGCGTGCAGAAAAGGGGGCGTCCGTCGCGGTCGCGCGCAAAGGCGGGTATATAGGACGGGTCGTACTCCATGAGGACGGCGCCGTTTTTGTCGATAAGATAAAGGGTTTTGCCGCAGTCGTCGTAGATGATATATCCCATATAGAGATAGATCGCGGGACGCGGCGCGGTCGTTACGGTCTCCTTCGCCTTCGATATCCTGCCGTCGTTGTAGCTCGTTACGTCCCACGAGAGGACGTCCATATCGCGATAGGAAAATTCCCTCGGCAGCTCGAACGGGAAAATTATTCTCCCGAGGCGCGACGCGCCGGGCACATAGTCTCCGTCGGTGAGATAGAGACCTTCCTCGGCGAGAGCCTCCCTCGTCGGAAGCTCCGAGACCTGAGGCACGGCGACCGGGGGCTTCCCCGTGACGTCAAGCTCGACGCTTGAAACGACGTCCGGGCGCTCCTCGGCGGTTTCTTTTTCGGTCTCGCCGTCGGTCTCGGGCGCCGTCTCTTCCGTCTTTTCGTCCCAGATGGAGTAGAATCTGTCCGCGTGGTCGTCCCACGACGCGGGGCGAACGAGGAAGGAGACGTCAAAGACTCCGACGTAATAAAGGGCGAACAGGAGAAGAAGCGCCAAAGCTACGAGCGCGGCGGCGCGTCCGGAGGACGGAGAGCTTGCGTTCTTTTTGAATTTTTCGAGTATGTTTTTCACGCCGTACCTCCTTTGCCCTTTTTTATTATTATACACCGCGCGGCGGCGCCTCAATTTATGATATTATTAATTATTTGTGACGTTTTGTTTATTTGTGGTATTTTGAGCCCGAAAGAATGGAAAGGCTCCTGTATATCGCCTCGAGAAGCACGACCTTCGCCATCTGGTGCGGGAAGGTGAGCGACGAGAGCGAGAGCTTGAAGTTCGCAAGGGATTTCACGCGGTCGGAAAGGCCGTAGGACGAGCCGATGATAAAGCAGATATCGCCGTATCCCGCCGTCGCGGCGGCGTCGATCTTCTCGGCAAGAGATTCTGACGAGACCTGACGCCCCTCAACGCAAAGGGGAACGACGAACGCTCTCTTCGGGATCGCGGGGATTATCCTCTCCGCCTCCGCGTCGAGCGCGCGGCGTATCTCGGAGTCCGACGGGTCGCATGACAGCTTTTCGTCCTTGAGACAGACGTCGTCGAGCCTTGCCGAGCCGGAGATCCTTTTCGTATATTCCGCGGCGGCGTCCTTCCAGTGCTTCTCGGAAAGAGCGCCGACGGTGATGACCGTGATCTTCAGCATTTTACAGCCTCCACTTCGTATTCGGGAAGCCTCACGGGATACTCCCGGTCGGCGACCTCGAGCGGCAGACCCGAAAAGCCCTCCGCGTCGAGCGCGCGCCTGACCTCGGCGAAGGCTATGTCCGGCAGGTTGTTTTCCTGCGAGAGGTGCGCGAGCGCGAAAGCCTTCACCCCGCGGCGCGCGAGAGTACAGACGAGCGCGGCGCAATCCGCGTTTGAGAGGTGTCCGCGCGGCGAGAGTATGCGCCGCTTGAGTATCGGCGGGTATCTTCCCTCCATCAGCATTTCGACGTCGTGATTCGCCTCGACGAGAACGCGGCGGCAGGACGAAAGCTCGTCCACCGCGCGCTCCGTTATGTGACCGACGTCGGTCGCAAGCCCGAAGGTGTCGCCGCCGTCCGTCCGGACGACGTAGCCGACGTGGCACGCGCTGTCGTGCGGGAGGGGGAAGGACGTCACGGTGAGGCTCCCGACCCTCACCGAGTATTCTTCGTTGTGAAAGACGGCGCTCTGTATCGTTTTCCCCGAGGAGAAAAGTCGCTCCGCGCTCTTCTCCGTTATATGTACGGGCACGGGGCGCTTCGAGCAGAAGACCTCGAGCGCCGAGGTGTGGTCGCTGTGTTCGTGAGTTATGAAGATCGCGCCGACGGAGTCGGGGGATATGCCGACGTCGGTGAGTGCGCGGCAGACCGCGCGGGCGCTCCTGCCGCAGTCGATAAGGATCACGGTATCGCCGTCGCGTATCGCCGTACAGTTGCCGCTGCTGCCCGAAAAGAGAAAGTCTACGGTCATATCAAACGAGCGTCTCCCCGACGAGGTCGTAGTCGAGAGCTTCCGTTATCTTCACGTCGACGAACTCGCCCGGCGTGAATTTCGTGCCCGCGGGGGACGTGAAGAAGACCTTGCCGTCGACGTCAGGCGCGTCCATATAGGACCTGCCGACGAAGGAATCGCTTACGGGATCGAAGTCCTCGCAAAGCACCGTCAGCGTGCGTCCGACGAGACTCTTTGCAAATTCCTCGCTGACGGAGAGCTGGTGGCGCATAAGTATATCGTATCTGTCCTGCTTTACCTGCTCGTCTATCTGGCCGTCAAAATCGTACGCGGGCGTCCCTTCCTCTCTCGAGTAGGGAAAGGCGCCGAAACGCTCGAATTTTTCGTCGAGGATAAACTGACAGAGCTCGCCGAAATCCTCTTCCGTCTCGCCCGGGAAGCCGACTATCGCCGTCGTGCGTACGACGACGTCCGGCACCTCGCGGCGCAGGCGCGCTATGGCGTCCTTTATGCAAGATGAGTCGCCGTGGCGGTTCATCGCCGAGAGCATTTTGTCCGATATGTGCTGGATCGGAAGGTCGAGGTAGTGGACGAACTTTTTGTTCGTCTTCATCTCGTTTATCAGCTCGTCCGTTATCTTGTCGGGATAGCAGTAGAGGACTCTGATCCACGGTATCGACGTCTCCTCCGATATCCTTCTTATCAGCTCGGGGAGCATATATTTTCCGTAAAGGTCGATGCCGTAGCAGGAGGTGTCCTGACCGATTATGTCGAGTTCTTTTATCCCCGTCGCCTCGAGGTCCTTCGCCTCGGCGACAAGGTCCTCTATCTTCCTCGAGCGGAAGTTGCCCCTGATGAGGGGAATAGCGCAGTACGTACAGCGGTTGCGGCAGCCCTCGGAAATTTTGAGGTACGCGAAGGCGTCGCCCGTCGTGACGACGCGGTCGCCGCCGAAGTCTATCGCCTCCTGGTCGGCAAACTCCGAGAATTTCTCCCCGGCGAGTGCCGCCTTCACGGCGTCGACGATGCTGTGTATGCTGCCCGTGCCAAGCACGGCGTCGACCTCCGGCATCTCCTTCATGACCTCCTCGCGGTATCTTTCCGCGAGACAGCCGGTCACGATGATGCCCTTGAGGGAAGCGTTTTTCTTGAGCCACGCGACGTCGAGGATGTTGTCGATAGCCTCTTTCTTCGCGCTCTCGATAAAACCGCAGGTATTGATTATCACGACGTCCGCCTCCGTCTCGTCGGGCGTTATATCATATCCGGCGTCGGCGACGTGGTGAAGCATGACCTCTGTGTCGCAAAGGTTCTTCGCGCACCCGAGGGAAACGAATCCGATTTTTGGTCTCATTGGTCTTCCTTGTTCCTTGAGTATTTTTCCTTAAGTATTCTCGCGGCGTCCGAGGGCGAGTGACCCGCGCGTACAAACGACGCTATGAGTTTTTCGAGCGTTCCCCGGTCGGGCGGGGAGGAGGGCGCCTTTTTGTCGGCGAGGCGGCGGAGCGCCCCGTCGTATTTTTCTTTGCCGACGGAGTCCGCCGCGGCGTCGCAGACCTCCTTCGGGTAGCCCTTTGCAAAGAGGTCGGAGAAAACGCGCCGCCGTCCGTGGAGCTTTGAGTCGACGTCGCGCTCGGCGATACGTTCCGCCTGGCGCTCCTCGTCGAGAAAACCGCGCCGCACCGCGTAGTCCGCGGCTTCATCGGCGACGTCTTTTTCATATTTGTATTTGAGCCGCAGCTTGTCCGTCAGAGCGCGGCGGCTGACGCTCGAGTACGAGATGACGTCGAGCGCCTTCGCGCAAGCGGCGGTCAGCACCGTCGCCTTCTCGAGGGCTTCGAGCTCGCCGTCGCCTATCATATCCCCCTCGTCGACGCCGATGGGCGCGAAAAACTCTTTCGCGACGAGGTATTTTTCTTCTTTATCCTCTCCCGCGACGCGTATGACGGCGACGCCGCCGGAGAGCGTGACCTCGGTTATCCTGTACATCGTCACATCCCCGTTATCTTTCCGTCTTCAACGTGGAAGAGACAGACGTCCGTCCCGCCTTTTCCGAAGAGCGACGGCTCGCAGGAGGTGACTATTATCTGGCGGTTCCCGAGCGAGCCGAGAACGAAGTCGCGGCGGTCTCCGTCGAGCTCCGAGAGAACGTCGTCGAGGAGTATCACCGGCTCCTCGCCGCCGATCTTTCTCGAGAGCTCGCCCTCTGAGAGCTTCATCGCGAGGGCGAGACTTCTCATCTGACCCTGCGACGCGAACGTCTTCGCGCTCCTGCCGTTCAGCTTTATCTTTATATCGTCCTTGTGCGGTCCCCACAGCGTCGAGCCGTGCCGTATCTCGCGCTCGAGGTCGCGCGTCAGCTTGTCAAAGAGGTGGTCCGGCCGGACTATCTGAGCGCCGAAATCGGCGAAGGACGACTCAAACTCGCCGCGCTCGGCGTCTTCCTCGTCGTCTCCGTCGTCCGCGTCCGCCGCCTTTTCGACGGAGTGGGTCGAATAGGAGAGGGTCGGCGTCTCGCGCCCTCCGGTCATATCGGCGAAAAGCTCCGCCATGGAGCGGGAGAGGAGCGACATATATTCTATTCTGTAAGACGCGATGGACGAGGCGGCGCGCGCCATCTGCTCGGCAAAGGTCTCCCATAGCTCGAGCGGCATATCCTCTCCCTTCGCCGCCGTTTTCAGCGCGGCGTTGCGCTGGAGGAGGAGCCTCTTGTATTCCGAGAGCTTCGCCATATAGTCCTTCGAGAGCTGGGAGATCGCGATGTCGAGAAACGCGCGCCTTCCGCTCGGCGCGCCGTTCACGAGCGAAAGGTGAGCGGGGCAGAAAAGGACCGCGCGAAAGCTCCCTATCATCTCTCCGACGCCCGATATCGGCGCGCCGTTTCGCGAGACTCTTTTCTTGATTTTTTCGTCCGCGGGGATCACGACCTCGAGCGACGTGTCGTATTCCGCGCCGTCCCGCCTCGCCGTGAGGGAGACTCTCGCAAAGTCGCGCCCGAACATTATCATATCGCGGTCGCGCGCGCCGCGGAACGAGCGTCCGCGCGCAAAATAATAGACCGCCTCGAGCGCGTTGGACTTGCCCTGCGCGTTCTTTCCCCAGAGGACGTTTATTCCGTCGGAAAAGGCGACGCGCTCGCGCTCGATATTTCTGTATGAGTCAAATTCTATCTCGCGGCACTTCATACGCCTCCTCCTTCCGGTCCGTTTTATCTGCTTATAAAAGCCCGAAAGCATAACCCGCGCGGGTTATGCTTCGTTTTGTATCTTATTCGTCGATGTCGAGGTCGAGAAGCCTGATGTCGAGGTCCTCCTCGGGAACGTCGGCGGCGGGCGCGCCGTCACTGTCGCCCGCGGTCTTCTTCTCCTTTATCTTCGCCTCAACTTCGGAGAGAATCTCGGGGTTGTTCTCAAAGTAGAGCTTTGCGTTCTCCTTGCCCTGCGCGATGCGCTCGCCGTTGTAGTAGAACCATGAGCCGCTCTTCTCGACGATGCCGAGCTCGGTGCCCATATCGACGATCTCGCCCGACTTTGAGATGCCCTTGCCGAATATCATTTCGAATTCGGCGGTCTTGAAGGGAGGCGCGACCTTGTTCTTGACTATCTTGCACTTGACCTTCGTGCCGTAGGGAACGGTGCCGTTCTTCAGCGTGTCGCTCTTTCTGACGTCGATCCTGACGGAGGCGTAGAATTTAAGCGCGCGGCCACCGGTCGTCGTCTCGGGGGTGCCGTACATAACGCCGAACTTTTCGCGGAGCTGGTTTATGAAAATAACGATGCAGTTGGAGTTCGCGATAGCGCCGGAGAGCTTGCGGAGCGCCTGGGACATAAGTCTTGCGTGAACGCCGACGTGGCTGTCGCCCATGTCGCCCTCAAGCTCCTGCTGGGGAACGAGAGCCGCGACGGAGTCGATGACTATGACGTCGATCGCGCCGGAACGGACGAGCGCCTCGCAAATCTCAAGCGCCTGGTTGCCGCTGTCCGGCTGGGAGACGAGAAGCTCGTCGATGTTGACGCCGAGGTTCTTCGCGTAAACGGGGTCGAGCGCGTGCTCCGCGTCGATGAACGCCGCCTCGCCGCCCTCCTTCTGAACTTCCGCTATCGTGTGGAGAGCTATCGTCGTTTTACCGGAGGATTCCGGTCCGAATATCTCGACGATCCTTCCCTTCGGAAGACCGCCGATGCCGAGCGCCAGATCGAGGCTGAGAGAGCCGGTCGAAACTGCGCTTACGTTCATGCTTGCGCTCTCGCCGAGCTTGATGACCGTGCCTTTGCCGTAGCTTCTTTCGAGCTGGGAGATCGCGGACTCAAGAGCCTTCTTCTTCGCCGCCTTGTCCTCCTGCGCCACTACTTTGTCGACTTTCTTTTTAGTTGCTGCCATCGTTGACCTCTTTTATTTTAGTATTATGTAGAATTACGTAATTATTATAATATATGCCCCGTATAAAGTCAATACATTTTCTAAAAATTGAACTAATGTTCACATTTACCCACGGAGCGGGCGAAGCCCGCGAGAATTCACGGAGCGCGAAGCGCGAGATTTCACGAACGCCCCGTCGTTCATTTCACGAGCGGCAAAGCCGCTCATTTCA
>CADBQA010000050.1 GCA_902796675.1 uncultured Ruminococcus sp. | reverse complement strand
TTTTTCGGGGTTCGCGGATCAGGGTGACAATTTAGTTATAAGGCTTCCCTTGGGGGAAGCTGTCACGGAACGTGACTGATGAGGGCGTTATCACAACCCGAATGAGACCGAGATCGCGGCGTCGACGGCGTTCATCGTCGCGCTGTCGAGGTGCCCCATTTTCTCACCGAGGCGCCGCTTGTCGATAGTCCGTATCTGCTCGAGAAGTATGACCGAATCCTTCTGAAGCCCCACGCGCTCCGCCGAGACGTCGATATGCGTCGGAAGGCGCGTCTTGCCGAGGCGCGAAGTTATGGCGGCGGCTATGACCGTCGGGCTGTATTTGTTCCCCACGTCGTTCTGAACTATAAGTACCGGGCGCATCCCTCCCTGCTCGCTTCCGACGACGGGGCTGAGGTCCGCGAAATATATGTCTCCTCTTTTTACGTTCATGTTTCTTTTCTCCGTTTGATGATATACGTCCGCGCGCTGTACCTTTAGTATTGACAGAACGCGCTGTCTTTAATCGGTGTTCCTCACTTTCAGTATATTCAAACGAAGAAAAAGCGGACCGGTTTCCCGGTCCGCCTTGGTTATTTTAGTTTGCGATAGATCTTTAGTTGATCAAGCGCCTGCAAGCAGTCTCTTCATTGCAGCGAGGTCGTCAAGGTTGATCTTGCCGTCGCCGTTGATGTCGGCTGCTGTCTCTTCCGCAGCGTTAAGCGTGTACTTACCTGCGAGAGCGAGCTTGAGGACCTTAAGGTCTTTCGTCGTGATCTTTGTATCGCCCGTGAGGTCGCCGACGTTTCTCTTAGCTGTGAGCTCGAGATCGATGGAGCCGACAGCGAAGTTATCGATATCAGCAGCTACGCCGAAGTCACGAATGATGCAGAAGTTCTGAGTCGTGGGGAGATAGTATGTCGTATCGTACCACTCGTCGAATACAAGAACTTCTTCGCCGTCGAGGTAGATCTTCATCCAGTTCTCTTCAGACTCTTCGCCCGGAGCATAAACCTTGAACATAAGCTGATGCCATGTGTCCTTGGAGATCTTAGCGGCCGCTCTGATCTCTTCGTATGCAGCGGAACCGGAAGGTCTTACGAAGAACTCGTTCTTCTCGAAGTCGTAGCCGGCTTCGTTAGCGATACCGCTGTCGCCGCCGAACCAGAACCATACGCCGTGGCCGTAGCCCTCGGTAGCGTCGGTGTCGAACAGACCGTTGACCTTGAAGTCGAACGCGACTGTGTACTGGTTGCGGAGAGAACTGTCGTTGATCGTGAACTGGTTGTAGTTCTGCTCGCTGCCGTTCTGGAACTTACCGATACCGTCTTCAACAACTTCCTTGTCGCCGTTGAAGATGTCAGCGATCTTCTGAACGACTTCAGCGTCTGCGAAGTCGAGGAAGAGGTCGAGCCTACCTGCAACAGGAGTCGGAACCGTGGTGGACCATGTCTTACCGCAGCCGCGGCGGCAAGCGAACGTTCTTACGCCGTCAACCGTCGTTGCGCTGTAGTAACCGGGATAGCTGTGACCGAGCGCGGGAACTGTCGTCGTCTTAGCGACTCCGCCGCAGATCGCGCAGTAGGTCGTGTCAACGCCTGTTGTCTCGCAGAACGGCTCTGTCGTTCTCTCGGTGTGATGCTGGATGTGTCCGTTAGCTGCGCAGAAGTCTTCAGCGTCGAGGTCGATGACCTTAACGTCTTCATCTCTTGCCATACGGGTTTCCTTTGCAACAAGCTTAGGATCAAGAGAGTTTGCAAACGGGCTGAATGTGAAGAGCTGAACGTTGTCAAGGATAGCGGATCCGTTGTAAACGTTACCGATCATCATATTGTCCCAAGTTTTTCCGGATGTACCAGTGTAAACAAGGTTCTTGTCAATGTAAATGCTTGCTTCGCCATTCTTGAAGACATAGGTTATGTTGTGGAAGTTATCCTTCGTAGCCTCGCCCCAGTCGAACGCTTTGACGTCCAACGTGTTGTCGCCGCCTCTGAAGCCGGCCGATGCTACGCCGACTGCCCAACGTCTGGAAGCGACATCGGACCAGATCTCGAAGTAGGTCTCTCCCGTCGTATCGGTCTCAGGGATCAGAGCAAGGTCAAGGTTTATGATATACTCTGATGCGCCGGGATTGACACCGGTGGTCATATCGAAGTAGTCGCTATCGTTGTCAGCGCCTACTTTGCCAAGCTCGTAGTCGTAACCGCCCTTAACGAGGTAAGCCTCGCCGCCGGGAGCAGACGTTTCGATATAATCGAATATAGTCTTGGGAGGGAATTCATATTTAGCCGTAGCAGCAGAATCGCTGAATACTCCGCCGACGTTTCCATCTTCAGCATCCTCAAACTTGTCGCCAACCTTGAGGTTATCGATAGAAGCCTTCGCGGGGCCGCACCAATACTGCTCTATTGCGGTATCTACATGACCGACCTTAACGCCGTCAACATAAATATCTGTGCCACCTACTGTGCCGTCAAGAACGATGTGATACCATTCGCCGGCTTTGAATTCATAAGGAACTGTTTCGTTATTTACACCGATTTTATCGACGAAGAGAGCAGGAGCGGTGTTACCTGCCCAAATTGCACCAGACTCGCTGTCAGCCGCAGGAGAATAATCAAATTCCCAAACAGCCGGCTCTTTAGCGCCGTCAATGTAGCTGTATCCGTCGAGAGCGATGTATCTCGCGCCGAGATCTTTTTCTACATACTCGTGTGTGTCGTAAGCAGGAGTGACAAGTTTGTCGAGGATTCTGCCGTTGCCATCACTCTGCTTTGCCTGCCATACACCGTCTTCAAAATCTTCTTCATAAAGAAGCTCGCCGGTCGTAAACTGGTTAACAGTCTGGTCGCAAGCCCAGATTTTGATGTTATCAAATCCCATATTCGTTGCACCGCAGCACCAAGCGTTGCCGAACTTAGCGTTTGCGCCCGCTACAACGGAACCGCTTGAGGAGAGGAGCGCGCCGTCTACCATAATAACGGAACCGACGTCACCAAACGAGGAATAAATGATAACATTGTGCCATTCGCCGAGTTTCCAAGGCGTGTCGAGCGGAATCATAACGCCGCCGACACCGATCTGCTGCTTACCGTAATCGTAAGTTACGCCTGTACCAGCAGGGAGACCGAGATATGCAACTCCGCCAGTGTTAGCACCCTCTGCGATTGCGCAAACGTCAACGGACATAATTGCGTTGCCGATATAGCTGTCGTCAAACATCTTCTTAACGTAAACGTATGCCTGACCGCTTTCGCTGGAGCCATCCGGCCACTTGCCGTCGTTTGCAAAGTAGAGAGCCTTGCCGTCGTATACAGCGTCGTGATGCTGTACAAAGTCATAAGAATTCTTGTTGTAAAGAATGTTTATGTCGAGTGCGCCTGTTTCGAGTTCAACGACAGAAGCGCCGCCGCATGCGATTTCTTTACCGTTTTTGAGTGAATCAACAGAGCCGGCATCGTAGCTTTCGAAGTCTGTGCCGAACTTCTGGTTGTATCCGGGAGCGAATACATAGATGTTGTCGAAGTATGTCTTTTCAAAACCGGTGATGAAGCGGTTAAACTGAACGGCAACCGTTCCAACCTTTTCGTTGTTGACATAAACGTCAGTAGCTCCGTTTAACAGTTCATAACGAACGCTATACCACTCGCCGACGTTGAATGTGTAATCGAGATGATCATTGTCACCTACGCCTACACCGTTCGACTGATGAATATAAACGCCTTTGAAGCCCCAGTTAGCATAGCAGCCGAGACCCTCTTCTGCGAACATTACGTCCATTTTAACAACGTAGCCGTCGCCGAAGTTAAAATCGCCACAGTCAAGCTGAACGCCTTCAAACGTATAGAGCGCTTTGTTAGTAGCAGGAATATCGAGCTCACGTATGGAAGCTCCGCCGCAAGCGATTGTCTTGCCATTCTTAAGCGAGTCAACAGAGCCGACTTCGTAACTTTCGAAGTCTGTGCCGAACTTCTGGCTGCCTTCATAAGCGATAACATACATATTATCGAAGTAAGTGCCTTCAAATCCGGTAATGAAACGGTTGAACTGTACGTCAACTCTTCCGAGTTTTACATCGTTGACATAAATGTCGGTACCGCCATCAGCAAGGACATAGCGGACATTGTACCACTTGCCTACTTCAAACGTGAAGTCGAGGTGATTGTTATCGCCTACACCAACACCTTTGTTCTGATGGATGTAAACACCGTTGAATCCCCAGTTTGCATAGCAACCCATACCTTCAGATGCAAACATCACGTCCATAGACACGACGTAACCATCGCTGAAGTTAAAGTCACCGCAGTCAAGCTGGACACCCTCGTTGGTGTACAGTGCCTTGTTTGTACGTACCGTTACTTCATAATCGTAGGATCTTACAGCGGAAACGCCGACAGCAAGAGTCGAAGCGATCATCATAACGGTCAGTACAAGCGCAATGATTTTTTTCATTATGAATACCTCCATAAATATTTGGTATCCTAATTCTATCACTAAACGCACAAAAAGTCAACACTTCATATATATTTTTTTATATAATTTCTTCATTTTTCCGCAATCAAATCGGTGAATTTTTGAATAAAATGCTAATAACACAAGATATTATCCCCCAATCACAAAATATTGAAAAAACGGCGGAGTTATGCTCCGCCGTTCTCACATTTTTTCGATAAAAATGAAATATGAATTTTTTGTAAATTATTTGAAAAAATGCTTTTTCAGGTTCGATTTCTTCATTTTTATATAATGACCGTTCCGACGTCACATTCTCGGAAGGCCGCAGTTCGGACAAGCGGGAGCTTCCGCCGGGTACGTAACTCCGCATCTCGGGCAGACCGCGGCGCCGTACGGGACGCCCGCGGGAGCGGCTGCTTTCGCCATCTGCTCTCTCATGGCGTTTCTGAACTTGAATACCGTGACGCCGAGGCAGATCAACGAGGCGGCGGAGAGCGCCGTGACTATGCCGTAAAGGATCACTCCGTAGATAAAGAGGAAGACGGAAAAGCCGACGGCGTACGCCGCGGAAATGAACAAAACAACGGCGACAAACGGAGATACCCTGTCGGACGGGACGCCGGTCGACGCCACTCTCTTAAAGGTGTTCAGCGTTTTGATATATTTTGCAATATACACGATGATGAAAACGAACATCGCGACGAGTATGACCGCGGTTATTATCCGCGCGGCGAGACCGTATTCGTTGAACGATGTGAAGAGCTTTTTCATCTCCGCGGTGAACTCCGCGTCTCCGACGTGCGTAAACGCGTCGTTCACGAACTGCTCCTTGACGAAAGCGAGGATCCCGAACGCCGCGATGACGGCAGCTCCGGCGATACAGACGCCGACGAGACCGATTATCGCAAAGACCTTCAGGACGGTAAATCCCGCGGTGGGATAAGAGTTATCTTTCTTCTTAAGAGCGGGCTGAAGAATGAGGAAATATATGAGCGTCGAGATGAGCATACTGATAAGCACGCCGATACCGTAGCCTACGCCCTCGCCGCCGAAATGCAGATACCGCACCTCGCTGTCTGTCGTCAACTTGAGGCTGACGCGCGGCGACAGGGACGAAATAAACTGAACTATCGCGGCGGCAAAATTCGCAAAGACGACTATGATAAACGCGGGCGACGAGAAGACCTTCTTCATCGCCGCAATGACGGGGTTCACCGGCGCGGGCGCGGCGTACGGCGGCGCCGTGTACGCGGGCGCCGTATACACGGGCTGAGCGGGCTGCTCTGTTACGGGCTGCTCGACGGGCTGCTCGACTGGCGTCTCCGGCGCCGTTTCATTTACCGGCGCGTCAAGAGGAGATCCGCAGTTCTGGCAGAAGGCGGCGCCTTCTTCGTTCTGAAATCCACAGTTGCGGCAAAACATGTTGTTGTTCCTTTCATTTATATAATATTTTGGTTACTGACGTTTATACCGAGTTCTTTTTCGATATCACTGCATACGCCGGAAAAGTTTCCGTTAACGTCTTTATCCGTGTACCTTAAAACTTTTATTCCGAGAGACCTCATATTATCGTCCCTCGCCCTGTCGTACAGAACGGCATCCGGCTCGTAGTGCTGCGCTCCGTCGAGCTCTATCACCGCGTTGGCGCTCGAAACGTAAAAGTCGGCAATGTACTTCCCTATCACCTTTTGCCTGTTGACCGTGACGGGGAGCTTTTTCAGGAAGTCGTACCAAAGGTGCCGCTCTTCCTTCGTCATCTCCCGCCGCAGGTCTTGAGCGTACGGCGTCAGGGTTTTGTTGCTGTTGAATTTCACATATCCTCCTTTATCGACTTTGGAATGCCCTCATCCACCGCGTTCCGCGGTCCCCCTTCCCCACAGGGGAAGGCTAAAGGCTTCCCTTGGGGGAAGCTGTCAACGAAGTTGACTGATGAGGGCAACGCTTCGCTCCGTGAATTCTCGCGGGCGTCGCCCGCTCCGTGAAACAAAGGGGACAACGCTGTCGCTCCGTGAATTCTCGCGGGCGTCGCCCGCTCCGTGAAACAAAGGGGAAGGCGGCGCCTTCCCCTTTTATTGTCAGCTTTTGGGTGAGAGCGCGATGGGTGTTACCTTTTTGATTGCGTCCTCGTTATACGTTACGGCGGTGGGATTCTCCTCGTCGTCGTTTACCGCGTGAGCGGCGGCGTACTCTTTGATCTTAGCCTCGAAGTCGTCGCTGCTCTTTGCGGACTTGACGGAGACCTTCCAGCCCTCGTCGCCCGTACCCGCGAAGTACACGACGTAGGTCGCCGTGCCGCTCTCGGGTTTGATAGCCTCGACGTCACCTTCCGCTCTGCCGTCTTCATAGAGCCATTCGCCGATGACGGAAGTGTCTCTCGTGTAGCCTTCCTCGACGTGGTTGTGACCGCTTTCGGAATACTTCTCGGCGAGAGCGAGGAACGCGTCGACCGTCTTTTCGCCCGCTTCGTACTCAGCCTTTATCTCGTCGGCTTTCGCCTTGGAATCGCCGTTGTTATTGGCGTCGGTCAGGTAGATGAGCGCCGCGTTCTTGGTCGCTTCCTCGTCGCGGTACGCGGTCTTCGTCATCATATATACGGTGTAGGTCCCCGCCGTCTCATCGACGATCAGCTTTGTGTCGCCGACCTTGGTGTCAGCGGAGAACGCCCATTCTTTAGCCTCGTCTCCGGTGATGTTGCCCTTGAGCTGCTTCGTTTTCGCGAGAGCCTCGACGTCGCTCTTTATCTTTTCGGTGTCAAGCTCTTTGCCCTCTTCGAGAGCGGCTTCGGCTTCCTTCGTGAGGTAGTCGGTCATAAACTTGTTGAACTCGTCGACTGTCTTCGTGGAAGCGAGAGCATCCGCGAGAGCGCGGGGCGCGCTGACTTCCGCGGGAGCTTCCTCTTCGGTTTCCGCATCGGTTTCCGCATCGGTTTCCGCGTCGGCTTCTTCGTTCTGCTCGCCGTTCTGTTCTTCGTTCTGCTCGCCGTCAGCCGCTTCGTCCCCGGTGTCCTCATCCGGAGTTTCCTCGGCGGTATCTACCGCCTCGGCGTTTTCGGTGTCGGTATCCGTGTCGGTATCCGTGTCGGCATTTTCTTCCGGCTTCGGCTCCGTGAACTGGTATCTCAGAACGTCAACGTAGGTGTAGCTGTCCTTGTTCTCGTCATAGTAAGCCTCGAGCTCCTCGTCGGTATATTCAGCCTCTTCGAGATACTCTTCCTGATACTTGGAAACGAGCTGTGTCAGCTTGAGGCAGTCGCGGACGACGCTCTCGTCCACGCTTTCGCCGAACATGGATTCAAGGAACTTGTCGAACGACATGATCTGATAAGCGTTGTTGGTCTCGCCGTACGTCACCTTGAGGTCGCGGTAATCTTTTATCGTATCGTCGATCTCGGCGAGGTCCGCCTTTTCAAGCTCGACCCCCGCTTCCTTTGCGAGCTCGGCGACCGTCAGATAACGCTCGACGTTGGATCTCGCGCTGGAGAGGAGAAGGTCATAGGACGAGCCGCGCTCGTTCACGCTTTGAATGAACTGATTGAGGTTGTCCGTGTTGCTCGAATAGAGGTTGGCGTACTGGTTATAAAGCGAATTGAAATAGAACGTCATCATCGACTGGGTGACTTCGAAGTTCTCCGTCGACGCGACGACGGTGTGTCTCTCCGTGTAGCCGCTGTTCTTGATGCTGCTGAAGATTATAAGAGCGGCAAACGCAACGAGAACGACTATGATGCCGATGAATATCAGCTTGTGCTGGCGGGACTTCTTGTCCGCCGCGCGCTTTGCGGCGTCGCGCTTTTGCTGCTTCTTCTCCTTCTGTTCGTTTGCCTGTGCGGTTTTCAAATCTTTTTCCATTTCTGAAAAACCCTTTCCCTACTTGCTTATTTTATACTTTTATAACAGGTATATAAACCTTTAGTTTTTTGATTATACCACAAATAACAAAAAATATCTACCCCTTTTTCATATTTTTTGGTGATTGTTTTCGGTTAATTCTTTCGATTTTATACTTGACAAGCCTTTCAAATTGTGATATTATAGTTAGGCTGACAAGCGCCCTTAGCTCAGTGGATAGAGTGCCCGGCTACGAACCGGTAGGCCACAGGTTCGAATCCTGTAGGGCGCGCCAGCAAAAAAGACGCCGCAAGGCGTCTTTTTTGCAATGATGTGTTCCGCTTGCCCTTGGGGTCCCCGGCGAACCGCGAAAAGCGGTTCGTGGGGATGGGCGTCGCGGAACGTGATGT
>CADBQA010000049.1 GCA_902796675.1 uncultured Ruminococcus sp. | reverse complement strand
TTTTCAGGGGCGACACCATGGCTCTCAACGGCGAAGTAACGAAGATACACGTTCTGAGACCGGGCAGCGGATACGGCTGCGTTATCGTCGACGCCGACCCATCGAAGTACGATTTTCCGGGCTTTTCGCGCCCGGAATATCTCGGAGGTGTGATCACGATGCGAATGATAGTTTGCGACGCGCCGCCGATGGAATTCACGCTGAAAAAGAAATGATCGGAGTAAAATAAAAATATGAAGTATTACGTGATTGCGCTTTTTCTCACTGCGGTGATAGCCGCGTCGGTGCTCGTCCTCGTCGGATGCAGCAAGTCGGCGGACGGCGATAACGGGGCGTCGGGGAGCTACACGCAGATTTCGATGCAGGACGCCATGGAGATGATGGAGCGCGACGACGGACATATCGTTGTCGACGTACGCCGTCACGATGAATTTGACGCGGGACACATCCCGGGCGCCGTCTGCATACCTAACGAGACTATAACGGAAGAGGCGCCGGAGGCGCTTCCCGACAAGGATCAGATCATCCTCATATACTGCCGGAGCGGCAGGAGAAGCAAGGAAGCGTCGCAGAAGCTGTGCGACATGGGCTATACGAACGTTTACGAGTTCGGCGGTATTATCGACTGGACAGGTGACGTAGTAACGGAAGACGCCGCAGAAAATGTCGCGGATACGGAAGATACCGCGGATACGGAAGATACCGCGGATACGGCAAAGACGGAGCGCGAGACCCTTCTCGTCATAGATTCCGGCAACGCCGTTATGAGGGCGCGTTTTGAGGACAACGCGTCGGCTGACGCGCTCGCGGAAAAACTGAAGGATGGCGCGGTGACGCTCGAGCTGCGCGATTACGGCGGATTTGAAAAGGTCGGACCTCTTCCTTTCGAGCTTCCGACCTCCGACGAGAGGATCACGACAGAACCGGGCGACGTCATTCTTTATCAGGGAAATCAACTGACGGTATATTACGCCGAAAATACGTGGAGCTTCACAAGGCTCGCCAAAATCGAGGGCGCGACGGCTGAGGACATACTTCACGCGCTGTCCGGCGAGAGCGTAACCGTGACGCTCTATCTTGAAGAAGTAAATAAATGAGGGAGAGATATATGATGGAAAAACAAATTATCACGATCAAAGTTACCACAAAGGGCGACGTCTGCGAAATGACGACGGAAGAGATCAGGCGCTGGTATGAAGAAAAAGTCGCCGCTCTTTTTAACCCCGAGTTCGGCACGCCCGAGATCGAAGTAAAGGTAGACAGAGAAGAGTATTGATCAAAGGAGGACGGTATGGTCGACGACGGTAACAGAATATATATCGCGATCGACCTGAAATCGTTCTACGCGTCGGTCGAATGCGCCGCGAGAGGGCGCGACCCGCTGACGACGAATCTCGTCGTGGCGGATGAGAGCAGGACGGAGAAAACCATCTGCCTTGCGGTTTCTCCGTCTCTCAAGGCATACGGTATTTCCGGCAGGGCGAGGCTCTTTGAAGCGATCCAAAGAGTAAAAGAGGTCAACCGAGACCGGCGGCGCGCAAACGGATACAAGCCGTTTTCGGGCAAGTCGGACGACGACGTCAAATTGAAGTCCGATCCCACGCTCGAGCTCGACTTTATTAAAGCTCCGTCGAGAATGGCGGAGTATATGCGGGTCAGCGGCAAGATATATTCCGTATATCTTCGTGACGTCGCGCCGGAGGATATATTTGCATATTCCGTCGACGAGGTATTCATCGACGCGACGAATTATCTGAGGCTTTATAAGCTCACCGCGCACGAATTTGCGATGAGGCTTATCAAAAACGTTCTCGCTGAGACGGGCATCACCGCGACCGCCGGGATCGGAACAAATATGTACCTTGCGAAAGTCGCGATGGACGTCGAGGCTAAGCACATCCCCGCCGACCGCGACGGAGTGCGGATCGCGGAGCTTGACGTAATGTCGTATCGCCGTAACCTGTGGGATCATACTCAGATGACGGATTTCTGGCGCGTCGGACGCGCCACCGCGAGACGGCTCGAGGAGATGGGACTTCACACGATGGGCGACGTCGCGAGATGTTCGGTCGACGACGAGGAGCGGCTTTACAAGGAGTTCGGCGTCAACGCTGAGCTTCTCATCAACCACGCGTGGGGATGGGAGCCGACGACGATATCCGACGTCAAGGCTTACAAACCGGAAAACAACAGCCTCAGCTCCGGGCAGGTGCTATCGGAACCGTACAGCTTTGAAAAGGGAAGGCTTATCGTACGCGAGATGACAGACTCGCTCGTGCTCGATCTCGTCGACAAGGGGCTCGTGACAGACCAGATAGTGCTGACCGTCGGATACGACACGGAGAACGTCAGGAACGGATACGGCGGCAGCATAAAGACCGACTGGTACGGAAGGCGCGTGCCGGCGACGGCGCACGGGTCGATAAACCTCGGTTCTTTTTCATCTTCGACAAAACTGATAATGGAGAAGACGGGCGAGCTTTACGACAGGATAGTCGACAAAAAACTGACGGTCAGAAGAATGTACGTCGTCGCAAACCACGTCACAAAGGAGAGCGACGTCGTTGAGCCTTCAGCCCCCGTTCAGCTATCTCTTTTCGACGACCCCGCGGAGATTGAACGGCAAAAAGCGGCGGAAAGGGCTGCCGGCGACAGAGAGCGGCGGGTACAGAAAACAGAGATAGAGCTCAAAAAGAGATTCGGAAAAAACGCGATACTCAAGGGGATGAACCTTGAGGAGGGCGCGACGGCGAAGGAGCGCAACCGCCAGGTCGGCGGACACCGCTCGGGAGAGTAGACTATGACACGCGGAAAATACGACGATATTATAGAACTCCCTCATCACACGTCGGAGAAGCATCCGTCTCTCGGTGTATCGTCATACGCGGCGCAGTTTTCGCCCTTCGCGGCTCTTACCGGCTATGAGGATATAGTCGCGGAAGCCGCGAGATACACGGACGAGAGGACGGAGCTCGGCGACGCCGAGGCTGAAAAGCTTAGCGCGAAGTTCGCCCTGCTTTCGGAGCGCATAAAAGAAACCCCGGTCGTCACGTTCACCTACTTCAGACGCGACTCGAAAAAGTCCGGCGGAGAGTACTTGAAAGTTACGTCGCGCGTCAAGCGGATCGACGAAGTTGAACGCAAAATATACTTCACAAACGGAGAATCTCTCATGGCGGACGACGTGACTGACGTGACGGGCGAAATATTCGATACGTTGTTTGAAGATTGACGCAATACGCATTTGACAAATTATATATAGTATGATACAATAGAACAAGTATAGACATAAGTTGGAGATAGCAGTGAAAATAATCGAACTTAAAGAAACCGTTACCGCGTCAAACGACCGGGACGCCGAGGCGCTTCGCGCCGAAATGAAGGAGAAGGGTACGCTTCTGATCAACCTTATGGCGTCTCCCGGAGCCGGAAAAACCACTCTTCTCGAGAGGACGATACGCGACCTTTCGGGAGATTATAATATCGCCGTTCTTGAAGCGGACGTCGACTCGTCCGTCGACGCCGAGAGGATCGAAAAAGTCGGCGCGAAGGCGATCCAGGTCCATACCGGCGGTATGTGCCACATGGACGCGGGTATGACGAGAAACGGACTTGAGGAAATGGGATACGAGGGCGTCGACCTCGCTTTTCTCGAGAACGTAGGCAACCTCATCTGCCCGGCGGAGTTCGACACCGGAGCCGGCAAAAAGGTCATGATACTCAGTACGCCGGAGGGCGACGACAAGCCGCTGAAATATCCGCTTATGTTCACGGAGAGCGACGTTCTTATAATCTCGAAGATCGACGTCGCGGAATACTTTGACTTCGATTTTGAAAAGTGCGAGGAACGCGCGAAAAAGCTGAATCCGAATATCACGATCTTCAAGCTGTCCTCCAAAACCGGAGAGGGCTTCGAGGCGTGGGAAAAGTGGCTGAGGGGCGCCGTCGCGGACTGGAAAGACGCCGCGAAGTAAGAGAAGGAGACGACGCTTTGCACGAAATGGGTATCGTTCTGCATCTCGCCAAGACTCTTGACGAGACGGCGGTCGAAGAGAAGATAACGAAAATCGGAAAGGTCACGCTTCAGGTCGGCGAGGTCTCCGGAATCATGACGGATCTGTTCACAGACGCGTGGGACTATTTCAAAGGACGCCACCCCGTGCTGAGTGAGTCAACTCTCGTGATAGAACCGATAAAAGCCGTCACCTGGTGCGACGGATGCAAGAAGGAGTACGAGACCGTTCTTTACGGCAAAACGTGTCCTTACTGCGGTTCGGGCGAGACGTGGCTCGTGAGGGGTAACGAGTGCGTCATCAAGGAGATCGAGGCGGAGTGCGAAGAGCCCGACTCGGAATGATTTGTATAATTTATCCGTCAACACGGAGGAAAATATGAAAACGATCAGAATAATATCTTTCATCATCGCGCTTGTGATATCAGTCTCGGCGATCCCCGTATTCGCCGTCGACCCGTGCGACGTTCACACCTTTGGCGATTGGGTGATCGATGACGACGCCGGATGCCTGACGGACGGCACGAAGTCAAGGACCTGCACGGTCTGCGGATACGTCGAGCACGACGTGATACCCGCCACGGGGCACAACAACATCATCGAGCGCGTCGCGCCCACCTGTACGGAGGCGGGATACGTCAAGAACTATTGCGCAAACTGCGGAACCGTCCACTCGACCGAAACTCTTGCGGCGACGGGACACAGGGAAGGCGCAAAGACGACGTACGATATCCACGGGGGAACGGACGCCGGCACATGGGTCGTAAAATGCGTAAACTGCGGCGAGACGATGAGAGAAGGGACCGTTGCGTCAACGGACGCGAGAGTATATATCGAACTTTCCGAGCCCGTACAGATCGACGAGGATTACAATTCCGTCACCGCAACTGTAAAGCTTGCGAACAACCCCGGGCTCTGGTCGCTTTCTTTCTACCTCTATTATGACGAGGCGTTCTATGCCTCCGATGTTACGTGCGGGGACGTCTTTACGGTAGACGAGGCGATCTTTGAAGCGAAGAACATCGTCGTCGCAAACGACGCGAAGGCGAAGGCTCTCTTTGGCGAATACTACGAAGCCGCAGACGGCAGACGCGCCATCTGTTTCTACGCCGACTCCTCAAACTTCGCTGACAAGACGGCGGACGGCAGCGTTTTAACAGTTACGTTCAGATACGCAAGCGACCTTGAGGGCTCTTTTGACTTCGGTTTTGTGTCCGACGTCGAGTCCGACATCAATTCGAACAGCGAGAACGTCGACGTAATATTCGCACCCGTCAAGGCTGAGATCAAGCCGCTTGAGGACACTCTTCTCATCGGCGACGTAAACGTTGACGGCAAGATCAACCTCAACGACCTTGCAGATATAAAGAAGCTTCTCGCGGGCGCGGAGGACGCCGCGGGATTCAGCGAAAAGAACGCCGATATCAACCAGGACGGCAAACTCAACATCAACGACCTTCCGGCGATAAAGATCCTTCTCGCGTAAATTAACAATAAAACCAACGGGCTGAAAATTCAGCCCGTTTTTATTTCTCGCGATATTGATTTAGCGCGAATAATGTTATATAATTATTAGGTAAAAACAACGCGAAAGGCGAATGATATGAAATACGGTTATTTTGACGATAACGCAAGAGAATACGTGATAACGAGACCGGATACGCCGTATCCGTGGATAAACTATCTCGGGTGCGAGGACTTTTTCTCGCTCATATCCAACACCTCCGGCGGATACTGCTTTTATAAAGACGCAAGGATGCTCCGCCTTACAAGATACCGCTACAACAACGTCCCGACGGACGGCGGCGGAAGGTATTTCTATATCAATGACGGCGGTGACGTTTGGTGCCCCGGCTGGATGCCGGTAAAAGCGAAGCTCGACCGCTATGAGTGCCGTCACGGACTCGGATATACGGTCATTACCGGAGAACGCGGAGGGCTGACGTGCCGTCAGACCTCGATGGTGCCGCTCGGTTCCGCGTGCGAGGTGCATAAGATCGAGCTTATAAACGGGAGCGACAAAGAAAAGAACGTCGACCTTTATTCCTTCGTCGAGTTCTGTCTTTGGAACGCGTGGGACGATCAGACGAATTTTCAGAGGAACTTCTCGACCGGAGAGGTCGAGGTCATCGGGTCCGAGATATATCATAAAACGGAGTACCGCGAGAGAAGAAATCACTATGCGGTATTCTCCGTAAACGCGAAGATCGACGGCTTTGACACCGACCGCGAGAGCTTTCTCGGACTTTACAACGGCTTTGACAGACCTGACGCCGTATTTGAAAACAGAAGCCGCGATTCGGTCGCGAGCGGGTGGGCGCCCGTCGGCTCTCATCATATAAGAGTTACACTCGAGCATGGCGCGCGCGCTTCGTACATATTCACGCTCGGTTATTGCGAAAATCCGGCGGATGACAAGTGGGAAGCGCAGGACGTGATAAATAAAGCTCCGGCGAGGGCGCTTCTTGCCAAATTCAAAACAGACGAACAGTTCGACGGAGAGCTTGAAAAGCTTAAAGAATACTGGCGCCGCCTTCTCTCGACTTACAGCGTCAAGAGCGATGACGAAAAGCTTGACCGTATGGTCAATATCTGGAATCAGTATCAGTGTATGGTCACGTTCAATATGTCGAGATCGGCGTCGTATTTCGAGTCCGGCATCGGGCGTGGAATGGGTTTCCGTGATTCGACACAGGATCTTCTCGGCTTTGTTCATCTCATACCCGAAAGAGCGAGAGAGCGTCTATACGACATCGCCTCGACGCAAATGGAGGACGGCTCCGCGTATCACCAGTACCAGCCGCTCACTAAAAAAGGCAATACCGACGTCGGAAGCGGGTTCAACGACGACCCGCTGTGGCTTATTTTCGGCGTCGCGGCTTATATAAAAGAGACAGGTGACTTCTCGATCCTTGACGATATGGTACCGTTCGACAACGACGAGGACAACAGCGCCACGATGATGGAGCACTTAAAGCGTTCGTTCGAGCACGTTACGAACAACCTCGGACCTCACGGCTTGCCGCTTATCGGTCACGCCGACTGGAACGACTGCCTCAACCTCAACTGCTTTTCGGAGACGCCCGGACAATCCTTCCAGACGGCGTCAAACCGCGAATCGGGCGACGTCGCGGAGTCGGTATTCATCGCCGGTATGTTCGTCGCAGTCGCCCCGGACTATATCGAGCTCTGCCGCAGAACGGGCAGATATGACGACGCCGCGAGAGCTGAAGCGGCGAGGGACGGGATGTATGACGCTGTCCTTAAATACGGATGGGACGGCGAGTGGTTCCTTCGCGCTTACGACGCGTTCGGAGAAAAGATAGGAAGCCGCGAATGTGAAGAGGGTCAGATATTCATAGAACCTCAGGGCTTCTGCGTCATGGCGGGGATAGGCGTAAAAGAAGGGTATGCGAAGAGGGCTCTCGATTCCGTTAAAGAGAGACTCGACACGAAATACGGTATCGTGCTGAATCAGCCCGCGTACACGAGATATCACGTCGAGCTCGGCGAGATATCCTCCTATCCGCCCGGATACAAAGAAAACGCAGGCATTTTCTGCCACAACAACCCGTGGATATCTATCGCCGAGACCGTGATCGGTCGCGGCAACCACGCATTTGAAGTTTACAGGAAAACGTGCCCCGCGTATATCGAGGACATAAGCGAAATACACCGCACGGAGCCATACGTTTACTCTCAGATGATAGCCGGGCGCGACGCCGTCAATCACGGAGAGGCTAAAAACTCCTGGCTCACCGGCACCGCGGCGTGGACGTTCTATAACGTCTCGAGATATATTCTCGGTATAAAGCCCGAATACGACGGGCTCGCCGTCGATCCGTGCGTACCGGACACGATGAAGAGCTTTACCGTCACCCGCCGCTTCAGAGGCGATACGTTCGTGATCGAGGTCGATAATTCAGCGGGCGTCGAGCGCGGCGTCGGCGAAATCGTCTGTGACGGAGAACGCGTCGATATTCTGAGATCTACCGGCACCGGAGCCGTACATAATGTAAAAGTAATAATGAAATAATGGAAAATCCCCGCGTTTGCGGGGATTTTTGTTTTGAATATTGCAATTACCGGGAAAAAGTAGTATAATAAAAAAGAACAGAGTAGGTACCGGCGTGTGGTTTTATCCTGTGTGCCGTCTGAACGGGGAGTTGTCGGACGGACGAAAGCTTTCGCTGCAGCGACGGTATCGCATCCCGCTGTCATGGTGAGAAGCCTATTGCCTCCCGCGATGATAAATTTTTTGGGATTTTACTCGCGAGGAGGTGTTTTTTTATGAGATCAAAAACCTTGCGCGCGCTGATCCTTACGGCGATCTTCGCCGCTCTCTCGATCGTTTTCGGCAAGTTCGCCGCGATCAATATCGGGGATACGATAAGGATAAGCTTTGAAAATCTTCCGATAATGCTGACGTCGTTCCTTTTCGGACCGGTATACGGCGCCGCGTGCGGTCTTATCGCCGACCTGCTCGGCTGCGTTCTGCGAGGTTACATGCTTATCCCGCTGATTACAGTCGCGTCGACTCTTATGGGCGTCATACCGTGGCTCGTGAAGAGATTTCTTCCCGTTAAGAATCAAACGGCGTCGGTCATGGTATCGGGATTTGTCTCTCACGTCGTATGCTCGATGATAATAAAAACGCTTGCGCTCGACCTCGTGTATAAGACCGGATTCTTCGCCCTGCTCGCAACGAGGGTGCCGATATATATTGCCACCGCGGTCGTCGAATCTTATCTGTGCGCGCTCATCCTCAAAAACAAATTCATAAAAAAGAACGTATCATTTAATTAATGCGCTTGTATAAAACGCATTTTTCTGCAAAGGCATAAAATGGACTACAAAGAATCTGTATCGTTTATAGAATCCGTGTCGTGGAAAGGTTCCGTACCGGGACTTGAAAGAATATCGGCTCTGTGCGATATTCTCGGCAACCCTGAACGCGACGTGAGATTCGTCCACGTCGCCGGTACAAACGGCAAGGGCTCCACGTCGGCGATCATCTCGTCAATTCTCACGTCTGCCGGATACAAAACCGGGCTTTTTACGTCTCCTCATCTGATAGATTACACGGAGCGATTCAAAATCGACGGGGAAGACATCTCAAAGCGTGAGTTCTGCGCCGTCGCGGAGCGCGTAAAGCGTGAAGCCGAGCGGATGGACGACGCGCCGACGGAGTTTGAAATACTGACGGCAATGGCGTTCGTATATTTTTCAGAGAATAATTGCGACGTTGCGGTGCTGGAATGCGGAATGGGCGGAAGGCTCGACGCGACGAACGTTATAGGTACTCCGCTCGCATCGGTTATAACAAACATAGCTCTCGACCACACGTCGATCCTCGGCGACACGGAAGAGAAGATCGCGGCGGAGAAAGCGGGCATCATAAAAGGCGCGCCGACCGTCGTCGGAAAAGTTTCCGCAAATGCCGAAAAAGTCATTAAAGACACGTGTATAAAACATGGCTCCGATTTGATCTCCTATCTTGAAGCTCCCGTCGACGGCGATGAAGTGACAAGACGGGGGACCTCGTTCAATTACAACGGATACGAAACGCTTCTTCCGCTTTGCGGCGCGTATCAGACGGTCAATCTGAGATGCGCGATAGCGGCGATCTGTGTGCTTAAAAACGAAGGATTCGCGATAAAAGATATCGACGTCAAGCGCGGGATCGAGAAAGTCCGTTGGATAGGGAGATTTGAAAAACTGTCGTCCGACCCCGTCGTTATCTTCGACGGTGCGCACAATCCGGACGGCGCGGAATACGCCGCAAAGACGTTCGGCGTCCTCTTTCCCGATGAGAAGGCGATCCTTGTGACCGGCGTTATGGCGGATAAAGATTACGGCTCGGTCGCCGGTATCCTTTCTACGGTTGCGTCGCGCGTTTACTGCGTAAAGCCGGACAACCCGCGCGCTCTTGCGCCGGAGGCGCTCGCCGGAGTTTATGAAAAAAACGGCGTCGAGGCGATACCGTGCCCGTCTGTCAGCGACGGCGTCAAACGCGCCTTCCGTGACGCAAAGCGCGAGGGGCGCGCGGTGTTCTGCACCGGTTCGCTTTATATGTACGGCGAGATCGTAAGCGCGCTCGATAATATCAAGAACAGTTAAACGAAAGGCGGTGACGCTTTGAAAAGAATAATAGTATTTGCGCTTTGCGTCGCCGCCGCGCTCTCGCTTGCCTCGTGCTCGCTCGGCGACTCTTTCCTCGCCGCCATGGGTTTTGATACTCACGATTATGGATCGGAGGAAATAATCGAGACGGTATCCCCCGACGATAAATCGGTCGACGCGCTTCGCGAGATGATAAAAATGCTCTCGATCAACGATCCGCGTCTTCCAGAATTTTCGTCTTCGGGCGAGGCGCTCGATAAATGCCGGGACGCGATACTCAACTATATGCTGAACACCGGGTTCGCAAAGTATACCGGCAACTTGGACCTTATCTTTGCGGCGCAAGAGAATTACCCTGAACTTCAGCTTATAACCGTGATACCGGCGGAAGATTTTGAAAACTGCGTCTACACCTATTTCGGCGGGAATGCGAAGCTTTCCCACCGTGACAGCGAGCTTTTCGCATATCTTGAAAAAGCCGATTGCTACACCGCGGTGACGGTGCCGATAGAGAACAACGTGACCGTGAACGTAATTCGATGCGAGAGGACGGAGCGCACTTACAGACTGAAATTTACGTGCACGCTCGGTGGCGTAACGTCACCCGTTTACGACGCGCTTATCGTCAACAGAACGGACGGCTCGTCGTACTTCAAGAGTCTGAAGATAAGTTGACGCCTCATAACCGATCATAATTGTGACGACGAAAGAGAGAAACAATGAATACTGAAAACAAAAACCGCATTTCGATCCGGATCGCAGTTATCGGCTGTATTGTCGTGGCGCTCATTCTTATCGTAAGCACCCTTCTTATGGGGCAGGCCGCGCAAAAAGGGACTGAGGATGCGGTACGCTCCGTCAGCCTTTTGTATCTTGACGAGCTTGCCGGGCGGCGCGAACAGGTAGTCGCGGATAATTTGAGCAGGCGCGTATCCGATATGCAGGCGGCGCTCGAACTGATGACGGAGGACGACCTGAGCGATCTTGCGCATTTGCAGGCGTACCAGTCGAAAATGAAGCGGCTGTTCACTCTTCAGAAGTTTGCGTTTATAGACGAAAAAGGACTCATATACACGTCGCTCGGCACGCAGAACAACGTCGACGAATATAATTTGAATTACCGCTCTCTGGACGGAGCCGTTATTTCGATAAAAAATCTGGATCAGCAGGATAAAACCGTTATTATCGCGCTTCCGGTCAACGGTATTCCTTTTCAGGGCGAAAAGTTCGCGGCATGTTTTATGGAGATAAGCATGAGCGATATGCTCGCGGGCGTTTCCATGCAGGCGCAGGAGAGCGGTTCCACGTTTACAAATATTTATACGTCGGACGGTATCGCTCTAAGCAATACCGTGCTCGGCGGCCTTGCCGACGGGAACAATCTGCTTGACGCTCTTTCTCAAGCGGAGTATGAAGACGGATACTCTTACGAGAAGATCAAAAACGACTTCAAGAGTCTTAAAAGCGGTATCGCGTCCTTCACGTACGAGGGAACGCGCGAAACGCTCAGCTACGTGCCGATCAAGGGCACGGATTGGCTTCTTACATACTTGATCCGCGAGAGCCTTATAGCGGAAAAGATCAACACCGTGTCGAACGGGATCGTGTTGCGCAGCGTGCTCCAGTCCGGGCTTACGGCGCTTGTCCTTGTCGCGATATTCGTATTTATCGTGATCCAGATGCGCAAAAACTCGAGACTTACGCTTGAAAAGGAAACTACCGAGGCGGAAAACCGGGTAAAGCAGCAGGAAATGGAGCAGCGCATCTCTCTGCAGGAAAAGCTTCTCAATGAGGAAAAGCAGAGAACTCAGCAGGATAAACTGATCACCGCTCTTTCCTCGGATTACTGGAGCGTCTATTATTTGGAGCTTGACAAGGACGAGGGCGTATGTTATCAGCCACACTCTGATATCGACGACGGATTCAAAGCGGGAGAACGCTTCCGCTATCTTGAATCTGTTACAAGTTATGCGAACAGGTACGTCACGGAGAAGAACAGAGAGGAGTTTCTTGCGTTTGTTCAGCCGGATCACGTCCGTGAAGGCTTGAAGACCAAGAGGGTCATTTCTTACCGGTACAGAGTTTTCCGTCACGGAAAAGAATCTTATGAAATGGTGCGTTTCGCGGGAGTAAGACACCCCGAGGACAGGGAAGACCACCTTGTTCACGCGGTCGGAGCCTGCTTTACAAACGTTGATGAGGAAACGAGGGCTTCGATCGCTCAGAACGAGGCTTTGAACAACGCTCTCGCAGCGGCTGAACAGGCGAACAAGGCGAAGACTGTCTTCCTTTCCAATATGAGCCATGAGATCCGCACGCCGATGAACGCAATTATCGGTCTTGACAACATCGCTCTGAACGACCCGGAAACGCCGGAAAAGACGAAGGATTATCTCACAAAGATCGGTACGTCCGCGGAACACCTTCTCAATTTGATAAACGACATCCTGGATATGTCCCGTATCGAATCGGGACGGATGGTCATCAAGAGCGAGGAGTTCTCGTTCTCCAAACTTCTTGAGTACGTAAATACGATGATAAGCGGGCAGTGTCAGGAAAAGGGTCTGGAATACCATTGCCGGATCAAGGGGCAGGTCGACGATCACTATATAGGAGACGCCGTGAAGCTGCGTCAGGTGCTTATCAACATTCTCGGAAACGCGGTCAAATTTACGCCGGAAGGCGGGAAGATCGAGCTCGGCGTCGAGAGAACGGCGCAGTTCGACGGGAAAACCACGCTTACTTTCAAAATGGCGGATACCGGTATCGGTATGAACAAGGATTTTTTGCCTCACATTTTCGACGCATTTTCACAGGAAGACTCGTCGTCAACGAATAAATACGGAAGCACGGGTCTCGGTCTTGCAATAACGAAAAACATCGTTGAAATGATGAACGGCAATATCCACGTAGATAGCGAAAAAGGTGTGGGAACGACGTTCACCGTCGCCGTTACGCTGCTCGACGTAGAAGACCACAACACCGCCGGCGACGCTCACGTGATAGACCCCAATGAGCTGACCGTTCTTATTGTTGACGACGATCCGATAGCGTGCGAGCACGCAAAACTTGTCCTTGAAAAAACGGGCATCGTATCTGAATCCGCGTCATCCGGCGAGCAGGCTGTTGAAATGGTCAAACTGCGGCGCGCCCGTATGAATCCGTATAATCTGATACTCGTGGACTGGAAAATGCCGGGCATGGACGGCGTGGAGACGACAAAACGCATACGCGAGATCGTCGGCAACAAATCGGCTATCATTATCCTTACGGCGTACAAATGGGACGACGTGCTGGAGGAAGCGACGGAAGCTGGCGTCGACAGCTTTATTTCAAAGCCTCTGTTCGCCGCCAACGTGCTGGATGAATTTGAGTCCGCGGTAAGGCGGAAAGGCGTCGACGTAAAAGAAGCGACTCGAAAGGTTAAACTCGAGGGCCGCAGAGTCCTCATAGCGGAGGATATGGAGATCAACGCCGAGATAATGAAAGCGGTTTTGCAGATGCGCAAGATCGAAGCCGACATCGCCGAAAACGGAAGAGTGGCGCTCGAGACCTTCACATCCCATCCGGCAGGCTATTATGACGCGATCCTTATGGATATGAGGATGCCGGAAATGGACGGACTTGAAGCGACAAGGGCGATACGTGAGCTTGATCGTCCCGACGCGGCGACGATACCGATCGTCGCTCTCACCGCAAACGCCTTTGACGAGGACGTACAGCGCAGTCTTCAGGCAGGGCTTAACGCTCATCTTTCAAAGCCCGTACAGCCGGAAACGCTCTTTGAAACGCTGGAGAAGCTGATTCGCGAATAGTTTCCGGCTTTACTGAAATTAATAAGAAAAAACGGTGTAATCCCTCGGAATTACACCGTTTGTATTTATATCGAATAATTCAGTTGTTCGTTCCGAAAATTTTCGGCGCCGCTTTTTCAAGCGCGAGAAGGAGGATCATACCGAGAACGTATATCGCGAGTATCTCGCCGACGCCGACGGTCAGCATCATGAAGGGGACCGTGTCGTCAAGGTGATACGCAAGCTTAAGTACCCACGGAATGATGATCGTGTTTGAAAGGATCGGAGGGATCGGGACGAGCCATTTGTTCTTTCTGAGAAGATACGATCCTACGGCGCCGATAAGCGTTGCGAGCGTTCCGAAGATCACGTCCCATATCGCGGCGCCTGAGATTATGTTGGCGAGCAGACAGCCAACCGTCACGCCGGGTATCGCCGCGGGCGTAAAGAAGGGAAGTATGCAGAGCGCCTCGGATACTCTGACCTGGAACACCGAGAACGAGATCGGGGCGGCGAGCACGGTGATCGCCGTGTAAAGAGCGGCGATGATCGCCGCTGTCGTGATGTAACGGACCGTTTTGTTTTTCATTTTTTCTTTCTCCTTGGTTTTGTTTTTTATAGCGGAGGATTTAGAGCCCGAACTCCGCTGATTTGTACGGCGGGCGCCGCACGAGGCGTATTATATCACAAAGAAAAAGAAAAAGCAATAGAATAAAGAAAAAAACGACCGCTTTTCGCGATCGTCATTTTCCTTTATTCTTCGATCCTTCTGCCGAGAAAACTCGCGGCTGATTGAATGAGTTTAGTTTCGACGTCTTTTGAAACGGATATCTGCGACTCGTCTGTATATACCGACGCCACGACTCCGGTGACGTCGCCCTCGGTTATGATCGGCATGGCGCAGCTCACCTTAGCCGAGCCGCCGTCCACGACGAAGACGTCCTCGTGACCGTTCGCCTTGTAGAGAGTCCTGCTCTCAATTATCCTGTCAAGTTCGGATGAGATCTTGCGGTCGGTGTACTCCTTTTTCGATATTCCGGCGCACGCCGTCACCGCGTCGCGGTCGCAGATAACGACCGGCATCGAACAAGTCTTGTAAAGAGTTTCGGCGTATTGAGAAGAGAAGTTCTGAAGCTCTCCTATCGGTGAGTATTTCTTGAAAATCACCTCGCCGTCGCGGTTCGTGTATATTTCCAGCGGGTCTCCCTCGCGGATGTGCATCGTTCTTCTGATTTCCTTAGGAATGACTACCCGACCGAGGTCGTCTATCCTTCTTACAATTCCCGTTGCCCTCATATTTTTCTCCTTTTCGGTTCTTTCGAAAATATTATGCGCAGAACAGGCTTTGCTATTCTGTCGATTTACAAAAATGTGCGAAAAATTGATTTACAGCCTGAATATATGCAATAAATCGTAATAACTTAAACAATATCTTATATTGTTTTTATTGACATACGCGGTGATTTATGCTAAAATCAAGCAGGAAATAAAGTGCCGATGACGCGGATAATAACGAAAAACTCCAAAGGAGAAAAGAGTATGTTTGAAAAGAGAAAACTGAAAAAGGCCATCGAGGACAGCAAAAAGAAAATTGAACTTATCGAAAAGAAGCGCACGAGAGGCCAGTCCGCTATCGTCGACGCAATCCTTCGCCACGTTGAGCCCGATGACGTTGACGTTGATTATTTCAATCAGTTTACGGCGCAGATAGAAGACGAAAGAGAGAATCTTCATAGCCTTGTAGGAAGGCTTGAAGCGCTCGGTTGATATTCGCCGGTTTACCGCGGGCGCAACGTACGCTTGAATAACAAAGACATTTGCCGACTGTTCCGTATGACAGTCGGCATTTTATATTGCTTATTAGTCAAGAACATAACTTAATTTAAAGTACATTTTATTGACTATGATAAAAATAATTTTTTCGGTTGCAATTTGACTTGTCAAAAGAGTATAATGTATTGAAAATTAGAGAAGATTCGAAGATTATCGAGGTGATTCGTATGGCATACAAAAACAGAAAAAAGAATTATCCTTTGTATAATACGGTCTATTTTGAAGACGTCAGAGAAATGATGGAAAACTGCAACAGGGACTTCGGACCCCGTATCGCTCTGACGTGGAAGATCAATCCCAAAGACACCAGGACTTTTAATATGACGTTCTCGGAGTGCCACAAGTACGTTCGCGCGCTCGCGACCGAGCTTGCCGCGCGCGGATTCCGGGGAAAGAGGGTAGCCGTGATCTCAAGAGGAAGCGCCGAGTGGACTCTCTCGTTCTTCGCTCTGATGTGCATCGGCGCCGTCGCGGTACCGATCGACGCCGAGCTTTCGGCTGATGAGATCAAGGGGCTGCTCGAAACATCCGAGAGCGAGGCGGTATTCTTCTCGTCCCCTGTTTCCGAAAAGATTTCTTCGATATCCCGGGAGCTTGAAAAAATAACGCTTTACGTCAAAATGGGATATTTTCCGGCGGGAGTCAAGACGCCGGAGGGCGCCGTGTCTCTCGCCTCTCTTCGCGCCGACGGCGAGGACAGGGTCACATACGGCGACCGCTCTTATTACGAGGGGAAGATAGACCGCGAAAAGCTCGCGGCGATATTCTTCACGTCCGGCACGACCGGAAAGGGGAAGGGCGTCATGCTCTCGCAAAAGAATATCTGCTCGAACGTCATCAACGGCAGCCGTCTTTTCAAGCTTACCGACAGAACGATGAGCGTGCTCCCTCTCCATCACACCTACGGGCTGACGGCGAACATCGTCGGCAACTTCGGGCAGGGGATAAGGATTTGCTTCTCCCTCGGAAACCGCTACGTAGCGCAGGAGATAAACGAATACAAGCCGCGTCACATGATGCTCGTGCCCCTTTATGTCGAGACCTTTTACCACAAGATAATAAACGCGGCGGAGAAGAGCGGAAAGCTCGACGCGCTGATGAAGCTTATAAAAACGTCGAACGCCATGAGACGCGCGGGCGTCGATATGAGAAAAACTCTTTTTAAGACCATTACAGAGAAGTTCGGCGGAGAACTTGAGCTTATCATTACCGGCGGCGCGCCGATGTCGCAGAAGATAATAGATTTCTTTGACTCTATCGGCATCACTATCATAAATGGATACGGTATAACGGAGTGCTCGCCTTTTATATCCGGAAACAGAAACGAATACCGCATACCGGGCTCCGTCGGCATGGTAATGCCCGGCGGAGAGGCGAGGATCGTCGATCCCGATGAAAACGGCGAAGGCGAGATAGCCTTCAGAGGTCCGAACGTTATGCTCGGATATTTCAAAAACGACGCGGCGACGGCTGAAGCGATAGATAAAGACGGCTTCTTCCATACGGGAGACATCGGCAGGATCCTTAACGACGGCAGCGCCGACTGGCTCTTTATTACAGGACGAAGCAAGAATCTCATAATCCTCTCCAACGGCAAGAACGTTTATCCCGAGGAGATCGAAGCGGATATCGCCGAGGTGTACGGCGTATCGGAGGTCGTCGTTTACGCAGGCAAGCGCCGCAGGTCGCCGGAAGACGATATTATCGTCGCGGAGATCTACCCTGACCGCGAAGCGCTCGGGGAACGCGGCGTCACAGACCTTCAGAGTTACTTTGAAAAAGAAGTAAGGCGCATCAACGCGAAGAACGTATCGTTCAAAAAAGTAAATCTTATAAGGATCAGAAACACGGAATTTCCGAAAAACACGTCGAGAAAGATCATAAGATACGCTATCGACAAAAATATTGACTAAACGGAGTTGACAAAATATGAAAAAAGCATTTACCCTGTCCGACATTGTAAGAATTGCCGTAATGGCGGCGCTTATCGCCGTTTGCTCATGGCTCACGATCACGATCCCTTTCATATCCGAGGTGCCGTTCACTCTTCAGACCTTCGCGGTTTTCTTCGCGCTTGAGTTTGCCGCGGGCAGAAACGGCACAATATCCATACTGATCTATCTTCTTCTCGGCGCCGTCGGGGTTCCCGTTTTTTCGGGCTTCAGAGGCGGCATCGGGCACCTTCTCGGTCCCACCGGCGGATATATCGTCGGGTTCCTTCTTACCGGCATCATATTCTGGATCTTTGATAAGAAGTTCGGCGTCAAGAGTATTATGCACTACGTTATCCTTGCCGCCGGACTGCTCGCCTGCTACGCATGCGGCACGGTATGGTTCACCGTTCAGATGAGCGTACCCGTCGGCACGGCGCTTTTGAAATGCGTTTTGCCGTATATAATCCCCGACGTTATAAAGATAGGGCTTGCGGTTCTTCTTGCCTCGAGGCTGAAAAAGATAATTAAGGTTTGACAATATCGGGAATTCGTGTATAATAAAACTGAATAATCGGCGTTTACGCCGGAAGGAGGAGCTTTATGTATTTCGTCTACGTTTTGAGATGTACGGGCTCCTCACTTTATTGCGGTTATACGAACGACCTTGATAACAGGATCAAGTCTCACACGGGCAAAACTCCGAACGGGGCGAAGTACACGAGAAGCCATCCGCCGGTAAAAATCGAGAAAGTATGGCAGACTGATGTAAAAGAGGACGCCTTGAAGCTCGAATACAGATTCAAGAGGCTTGAGAAGGCGACGAAAGAGGCGCTGATTTCGGGCAGCATCCTGTTTTCCGACGCCTTCGGCGATAAATTGAACGGTGATCTTTACTCCGTCCGGCGCGATCTTGAGGGAGATATAAAGGTATAGATATGGATATTTGGAATCCGTGGCACGGATGCAGAAAATACAGCGAAGGCTGTGAAAACTGCTATATGTATTACCTTGACTCCGAGAGGGATCGAGACGGCTCCGAAATATATAAGGTAAAAAACAATTTCAATTTGCCCGTCAAACGCGACAGAAAGGGCAACTATAAGGTCAAAAGCGGCGCGACGTTACACGTTTGCCTCACGAGCGATTTCTTCCTTGAAGAGGCTGACGCGTGGCGGGACGACGTATGGGCGATGATAAAAGAGAGGGAAGACGTGAATTTTATCATCCTTACGAAACGCGCGGAAAGGATAAAGGACAACCTTCCCGCCGATTGGGGAGAGGGTTATCCTAACGTGTCGCTTCGCGTCACCGCCGAAAATCAGCGGCGCGCAGATGAGAGGATACCGATCCTTCTTTCCGTCCCCGCGGCGGACCGCGGGGTCATGACGGCTCCTCTGATAGGCCCCGTCGACATATCGGAATATCTTGCAACCGGCAAAATTTCGTACGTCATAGCCGACGGCGAGAATTATAAAGGCACCCGTCCGTGCCGATACGAATGGGTGGAGAGTCTTCGCGATCAGTGCAGGGAATACGACGTCGAATTTGAGTTTTACGGCACGGGAAACGTCTTTGTCAAGGATGGGAAAACGTATAAAATATGCAAGGCGTATCAGCATGTAGAGGCGCTTCGATCAGGGCTTTTCTGGCCGCCGAGGGACGACTTGTACGTCCCCGTTATGAAGAAATGCGCGACGTGTAAAATGCGCAACTCCTGCGGAGGATGCAGGATGTGCGGCAGATGCAAAACGAGGTGAAGTATGAAAATATCGTCTTTATACCGCAATAAGAGAGTGTTTTCGCTTGAAGTCTTTCCTCCGAAAAAAGACGGCGACGCGAGGACGATTTATGAAACTCTCGAGGGATTGTCCGGAATCAAGCCGGATTTTATAAGCGTGACGTACGGCGCCGGCGGCAACGCCGCGGACAGGACGACGGCTGAAATCGCAAGGATCATCAAGCGGGATTATAATACGGAATCAATGGCGCACATGACCTGCGTTTCGACGTCGGAGGAGGGCGCGACGGAGATCCTCGATACGCTTGAAAAGTACGGCGTCGAAAACGTACTCGCCCTGAGGGGAGACCTGAAGCCGGATACGAGCCCTGTCGGGCGTTTTGCTCACGCGTCGGACCTCGCGTCTTTTATCGCATGCCGCGGAGGATTTGATATCGGAGGCGCGTGCTATCCCGAGGTACATTCGGAAGCCGCGAGCGCCGAAGAAGATTTACTTAATCTCAAGCTTAAGACAGACGCGGGAGCGACGTTTTTGATAAGTCAGCTTTTTTTCGACACGCCTGTCTTCTTCCGCTTCCTCGAGAGGGCGAGAGCGGCGCGCGTCGACGTACCGATTGCCGCGGGGATCATGCCGATAACCAACGCAAAACAGATCGAGCGTATGGTCACGATGTGCGGCGCGTCCATTCCGTCAAAGCTCGCCCGCAGTATGGCGAAATACTCGGACGACAAAGATTCGATGAGAAAATTCGGCATAGAGTACGCCGCCCGGCAGATAACCGCGCTCGTTGAGGGCGGCGTCGACGGAATACATCTTTACACGATGAACCAGCCCGAGACGGCTTGCAGTATTTATTCGGCGGTCAAAGGTCTTTTCTGATATGGACAACAGTAAATATATCGACAGAAAGAACGCGATGCGCTATATGGGATGCCCGAACGGGATACCGTCGGGGCTTGAAGCGGCGGTCGAAGATTGCGAGAGCGAGTTGTGCCGTGTTATGACGCCGAGATATACCTATGTCGTCAGAAGTTATGAGGACACCGCAAGAATACTCTCGGGAGAAGATATAGCGCGTCACCTTTCGGGCTGCCATAAGGTCGCCGTGATGGCGGTGACGCTCGGCGCATCTGTCGACGAGCTTATAAGGAAATACCAGAGCGGCGACGTCGCCCGCGCGGTGATAACAGACGCCGAGGCGTCCGCCGCGGTGGAAGTTCTTTGCGACTGTGTTCAAAGGGAGATCGAGAGCGCGTCGGGTGAATGTACCACGACGAGATTCAGCCCCGGTTACGGCGATTATCCGCTTACTTTGCAACAGGACGTCCTCGATTTCGTTGACGCGGGCCGGAAAATCGGGCTCTTCACGGGCGCCGGAGGTATGATGACGCCGTCAAAATCCGTGACCGCCGTCGTCGGTATCGGGAATGACGGACCGTCGCGGAGCGCCGGCTGCGCAGGATGCGGGATGAAAGACACCTGCGCCAACAGAAAGGATCTGTAAAATGGATTTCGAAAAGATTTTAAGCGGTTCGCCGCTGATTTTCGACGGCGCCTTCGGGACTGAACTTGAAAGACGCGGCGTACCCTACGGAAGGATACCTGAGGAGGCGTGTACCGTCTGCCCGGACGTCGTCGCCTCAATACACCGCTCGTACGCAGACGCGGGAAGCCGGGTAGTGCTTACGGATACCTTCGGCGCGAACTCGCTGAAACTTGCCCGATACGGGCTTGACACGGGCGATATGATCCGCCGCGCCGTCGCGATAGCGCGGGAGTCGGGCGCCGAGTTCGTCGCGCTCGACGTGGGTCCTACCGGGCGGCTCATCGAGCCGGCGGGCGACCTCTCGTTCGACGAGGCGTACGAGGTTTTCAAAGAGGCGGTCGTCGCCGGAGAGAGCGCGGGCGCGGATCTTATAGTCATTGAAACCATGAGCGACCTTGCCGAGGCAAAGGCGGCGCTCCTTGCCGCGAAAGAAAATACGTCGCTTCCTGTCGTTTGCAGTATGTCGTACGACAAGGGAGGCAGAACGTTCACGGGATGCGGAGCGAAAGAGGCGGCGATCTCATTGTCGGCGCTCGGTGCTGACGCCGTCGGCGCAAATTGCTCGACGGGACCGGAGGATATGGAGACGATTGTGGACGAGTTGCTTCGCTATTCGTCCGTTCCGGTTTTGATAAAGCCTAACGCGGGTCTTCCCGACCCCGTGACGGGCAGATATTCCACGACGCCGGAAGAATTCTGCAAATATATGGCGAACTTCGCGTCGCTCGGTGTGAAACTGCTCGGGGGATGCTGCGGCACGTCGCCGGAGTATATATCAAAACTGTCAGACGCGGTAAAAGGAGCTGTCGGCGTCCCTTGCGAAAAAGAAGAAGAACTTGTTCTTTGTTCTTTCACAAAAAGCGTTAAATGCTCAAGACCCGTTATTGTCGGCGAAAGAATTAATCCGACCGGCAAAAAACTCATAAAAGAAGCGCTTATAAAAAAAGACTACGACTATATCCTCTCCGTCGCCTCGGCGGAGGCTGACGCCGGAGCAGACATGCTCGATATCAACGTCGGCGTGCCCGGTATCGACGAGAGGGAAGCGATGGTGAACGTCGTCAAAGCCGTGCAGGGGATAGTCGATCTTCCGATACAGATAGACTCGTCCGACCCCGACGTCATCGAGGCGGCGCTTCGCGTCTGCCGCGGCAAGGCGGTCGTCAACTCCGTGAACGGAAGCGAGGAGAGTATGAGCCGCATTTTGCCGCTCGTAAAAAAGTACGGCGCGGCGTTTATCGCGCTGACGCTCGACGACGGAGGTATACCGGAGACAGCCGAGGCGCGTTGTGAGATCGCCGGAAGAATAATCGAGAGAGCCAAGTCGCTCGGAATATCGAGAAAAGATATTATCGTCGACTGTCTGACGCTGACCGTTTCCGCCGATCCGAACGCCGCTCTCGTTACCCTTGATGCACTCCGCTCGGTAAAGAAAAAGTACGGCGTCAAGACCGCGCTCGGCGTGTCGAACGTGTCTTTCGGTCTTCCCGACCGCGAGAGCGTCAACAGAACGTTCCTTACGATGGCGCTTGAGGCGGGGCTTGACTTCGCGATAATCGACCCGAATCTATATTCGATGACGTCGTCCGTGTACGCTCACTCCGTTCTTTCCGGCAAAGACGGCGCGGTGCAAAAATATATTGAAAAATGCGGCGCCGTCCGCGGGAGCGTAAACGAAAGAACTGATCTGCCGTCTCTTGCGTACTGCGTCGAAAACGGTATAAAGACCGAAGCCGTAAAGCTGACGAAGTCGCTGCTTGCCGACACAGAGCCGCTCGACGTTATTGAAAAACACCTCATTCCGATACTCGACGGCGTCGGAAAACGCTTTGAGGCGGGCACGCTCTATCTGCCTCAGCTCATAACCGCCGCCGATACCGTCGGGCTATGTTTCAACGTTGTAAAGGAGAAGATGCAAAGCGGAAGATCAGCCGCCGGCGGGAAAAAGATCATTCTCGCAACGGTCAAGGGCGACATCCACGACATAGGAAAGAGTATCGTCAAGGTCATTCTCGGCAACTACGGCTACGACGTCGTCGATCTCGGGCGTGACGTCGCGCCGGAGATCATCGTCCGTGAGGCGATATCGCAGGACGTAAAGCTCGTCGGACTCAGCGCGCTTATGACGACGACGCTCGGCGCGATGGAGGAAACGGTAAGACTTCTGAAATCCGAAAAGCCCGACTGCGTCACTATGGTCGGAGGCGCGGTGCTGACGGAGGAGTACGCGAGATCCATCGGCGCAGATTACTACGCGAAGGACGCCATGGCGTCGGTCAGAATAGCGAAGGAAGTATTCAAAGCATAACTAAAGGGAGGCTTTTGCCTCCCTTCAGCCTGAAGACAAAGTCTTCAGGCTGAGTCAGAGTGAGAGAAACGCCGGTAGATTTGGTGATCTCGCCGCGGTAGGCGTAGTGAC
>CADBQA010000048.1 GCA_902796675.1 uncultured Ruminococcus sp. | reverse complement strand
GCCCATTCGTTGTAATAGGTTATCGAAAGGGGAGCGGTGCCGACGGTCTCGCCGTCGATCTTCGCGTAGATGTAGATATCCTGCTCGCCGCCGTCGCCGCCCATAATGGACATCGAGAACTTGTAAGTTCCCGTTTCAAGCTCCGGCGCTTCCTGCTCGAGCGTGAACTCAACGCTGTTCTCCCTCTCGCTCCAGAAGTGCATGTGATAAGTTCCCGTAAGGGAGTCGGTGACTTTATCCTCGACGTAGAGTTCGTCCGCGCCGCCGATGTCGTTCACCGTCCACGCGGTGAGGTCGCCCGTCTCGAAGCTGTCGTTTTCGAGGAAGTTGTATTCTATCATCGAGACGTAGCAGTGAGCGTCGAGACCGCCCGCCTTGCCGTCGATGACGTACTTGCCGACGCCTTTTTTGAACATCTCGGCGATCTCGCCGTCCGTGATATCCCACTCGACGTCGACCGCCTGCTTGGAGTCGTCGGTCATGACGGCGTCGACCTTGTCGGGCAGCGTCATGGTCCCGTTTATATCTACCGTGAGGTTCGTGTCGGCTATCGCGTCGGGCGTCGTTTCGATCTCGTTGCCGTAGCGGACGAGGTTGTAGACCCTCAGCGACTCGAGAACGTGACCGTCGGCGTCGAAGAACGCCTGGTTGTCGACGGCGGAGCCGCCGAAGTATTTACCGGCGTCGTCCGGGTCGTATTCCGAAGCGTAGCTCGAAGCCCAGCCCGAGCCGTATTTTTCCCAGATCCCGTGGTTTATATCCCAACTCTCCTTGCCGACCGTGATCCACGCGCCTTCCCAGTATACGACGCCGATGCCGCCCGCCGTATGAGCGACGGTGTCGACGACGTTTCTGAAGTTGTTCGCCTGACCCTGAACGGTGAAGGGATAGTTTTTGACTATCGCGCCGCCGTCCGATATCGTATTGCCGGAGAAATCGGTGTCCTCGGACGTGAACGCGTAGGAGGTCTCCATCACCATCACTTTTTTGCCGTACGTCGCATTGATCTCGGCGAGAGTCGTCGAGAGGTTTTCAAGCGTTCCGTGCCAGTACGGGTAGTAGGAGGACGCGAAGACGTCGTAGTCGACGTTGTAGTAGTCCATTCTCCACGCGTAGTCGGCGTATGCTCCTGCGCGCTCGGGATTTGCAAAGTGGAGCGCGACGAGCGCCTCGGGGCAGACCTCGCGCACCGCTTTTGCGCCCGCGTTGAATAGGTACTGCATATTGAACCAGGTCTTTTCGCCGCAGAGCGCCCCGTTCGTCTCGTTGCCGATCGACGCCATGGCGACGACGGCGCCCGCCTCGTTCAGCTTTTCAAGGCAGTCCTTGGTGAAAGCGTAGAGCGCGTCGGTCTTTTCTTCTATCGCCATTCCAGCCCACGCCTTCGGGACCATCTGCTTTGCGGGGTCAGCCCAGAAGTCGGAATAGTGGAAATCGACTATCAGCTTCATCCCGACGTCCGCCGCGCGGCGTCCTATCTCGCACGCGCAGTTTATGTCGCAGTTGCCGCCGCCGTATCCGTTGCCGTCCTTGTCGAAAGGATCGTTCCAGACTCTCACGCGGATGTGTGTGACGCCGTTTTCGGCGAGTATCTCGAAGAGGTCCGCCTCTTTTCCTTCAAAGTCGTAGTATTTGACTCCGCTCGCCTCCTCCGCGAGGACGGACGAAATATCCATACCGAGAATGAAGTCCTCGGGAAGGTCCTCGACTTTTTTGACGTAGAGGCTGCTGCCCTCTATCTTTTCCGTAGGGATGAGGCTTTTCGCGCCGCATCCGTAAAGCGCGGCGAGAGTAAAGGATACGAGAAGGATCAGGGAAACGATTCTTTTCATTTTTTATTAATCACCTTTAACGGCCGTTTTTATACTCGATAAGTCGTTTTGCGGCGTACTCCGCCGCGCCGTCCTCAAGGTGCGGGGACGATGCGCCGATGAAAATATAGCAGTCCTCGCCGCCGAAGGAGGCGACGGAGGTGAGAGCGCCCGTTTTCGTTCCGGCGTCGTAGATCTTGACGCCGGAGAACTCAGAGTTTTTGTCGAGGCTTTCGGAATACTGTTCGACGTTCGACGCCTTTATCACGAAGACGTCCGCCCTCAGAAGGTTGCTCGAATCGAAGAACGCGTAAGAAAAAGGGTGCGCCTTCGCCATTTTTATCCCATCGGGAAGCTCTTCCTCGAGGTATCTTTCTATCGCCTCCGTGTCGACGTCGTCCGCCTCGATAAAGACGGTTATTTTTTTCGCCGGCACGGTGTCCGTGACGAGGTTCACGACCCAGTTCCAGAAGAGAGTCGATATGACGAGCCACGCGACGATGGCGAGAAGGACGGACGAGAGGTTTTTGAAAAACTTTTTCATTCTTCGTCCTCCCCGTACGCGACGACGAAGCCGTGAACGACGAAGTAAGTCCTCGGAGCGCCGTCCTTCGGTATCCTGTCCGCAAGATCGGCGTCGACTCTTACGCGCTGCGCGCCGCCGCCGTTTGTGACCGTAACGGCGTTCACTTCGACGGAGCCGCGTATTTTGAAGCTCTTTTTCGCGACGTCGGCGGCGCCCTCGACGCTCTCGCGTTCATCCTTCATCATGACCCTCGAATGCTCGAGCGTCCTCTTCGTGCCGAGGACGGGGAACGCGCCGGCGTAGATCGCGACGGAGCCGCACACTCCGCTTACCGCGAGGATCACCGGTCTTGTCGTCCCTTCGTTGTACTTCGTCGTAAATGCGACGAGTACGACGCAGGCGACGAGCGCGGCGGCGATAAAGATCATCAGCGCCGTTTTCGCCGTTTTATATTTCTTTTCAAGACGGAAGAGCGTCTCCTCCGTGTACAGTTCAACCGTTTTCATAAAAGAATTATATCACGGCGGCCGTGTCATTGTCAATAAGGAACCATCATATAAACCAAAAGAAACCTGAAAATGACTTAAAAAATAGGACAAAATGCTCACTTTTTCGCGTCATCGCTTGACATCGTTAATAAATTAAGGTAGTATTATAATGATGAATATTTATCGTTTTTCGGAGGTATTCGGTATGAAAAGGATAACTTCGGCGCTCGTTGTTTTCTTTATGATCATAGCGTCGCTCTCGTCCTGCGGCGGCGAGGCTGAAACGGAAGACAAATCGGAGGCGACGGTCGCCGTCGATATGACGGAGTACGCGCCGGCTGACGGCAACGACCGGGTTTTCTACGAGATCTTCGTCGGCTCGTTTTCCGATTCCGACGGCGACGGCACGGGCGACATCAGAGGTATTATAAACAGATTCGATTATCTCAACGACGGCGACGACGCGTCCGGCAAGAGCCTCGGCGTCGAGGGCTTATGGCTGACGCCGATATATAAATCCCCCTCGTACCACAAATACGACGTCACGGACTACTATGAGATAGACTCCAAGTTCGGGACTAAGGAGGACCTGAAGGAGCTTATCGCTCTCTGTCACGAAAGGAACGTGAAGCTTATCCTCGACCTTCCGATAAATCACACGGGTATTATGAATCAGTGGTACGCGAACTTCGTCGTCGCTCACCGCGAGGGCAAAGTCGACGATAAGTTCTACGACTTCTACTGCTTCTACTCGAAGGGCGACGAGGTCCCCGCCGGGCGCGCCTTCGGTCAGATCTCCGGCACCGACGACTACTATGAGTGCAACTTCTCCGGCAGTATGCCGGAGCTCGACTTCGACAATCCCGACGTCAGGGACGAGGTCTTGAATATCGCAAAATACTATCTCGACCTCGGCGTCGACGGCTTCCGCTTCGACGCGGCGAAGTATATCTACTTCGGCGACAACGCAAAGAGCGCGGAGTTCTGGGTATGGTACATAGATGAACTGAAAAAGATTAACCCCGACGTCTATACGGTCGCCGAGGTGTGGGACGGCGACGGCATAACAGACCGCTACTACCCGGCGCTCAACTGCTTCAACTTCACCGTTTCCCAGTCGAGCGGACGGATCGCGGATACCGCCAAGGGAGGCGACGCCGGCGCATATTCGTCATACGTCGGAAAGTATATTGAAAGAGTAAAGGGAATGAGGGAGGACGCGACGATAGTCCCCTTCGTCTCAAATCACGACATGGACCGCGCGGCGGGCTTCCTCACGGTCGCCAGCGGCAATATGCAGATGGCGGCTAATCTCTATCTGCTCGGTCCCGGCTCGCCCTTCATCTACTACGGCGAGGAGATAGGTATGCGCGGCTCGCGCGGAGGGGCGCAGACCGACGCGAACCGCCGCCTCGCGATGCTCTGGGGCGACGGCGACACGGTCGCCGACCCGCAGGGAACGACGTACAGCGCCGACAGCCAGACCGACGCGACGGTCGTCACGCAGAAGGAAGACCCGAACAGCCTTTACAACTATTACAAAGAGCTGATACTCATAAGAAAAGCGAATCCCGAGATCGCGCGCGGCGAATATAAGCCGGTGTCTGTCACCGGTACGAAGGTCGGCGGCTTCACCGCGACGTACGGCGGCAAGACGGTCCTCGTTCTCCACAACACGTCGGTCAGCCGCGTGTCGGTCGACCTGTCGGCGGTCGAGGGCGGCGCGTTCACACGCCTCGCGGCTGAGATAGGCACGGAGGAGACGACACTCGAGGGCGCGTCCCTCTCGCTCGGCGCGAAATCGAGCGCGGTCATAAGAATTGCAAACGATTAAGGAGATAATGACAAAATGGAAAGAAAAAGCGGAGTTCTTCTTCATATATCGTCCCTCTGGGGCGAGAATTCCTGCGGCGCGTTCGGTGTCGCCGGCAGGGAGTTCGTCGACTTCCTCGCCGAGTGCGGATTTTCATACTGGCAGGTGCTTCCTTTCTGCCTGCCCGACGAGTACGAATCGCCGTACAGCTCGTACAGCGTGTTTTCTGTCAATCCGTATTTTATCGACCTTGAAAAGCTCTCCGACGTCGGGCTTCTGACCTACGGCGAGCTTCTCTCGGCGAAGCAGAAAACGCCGTACGTCTGCGAGTTCGAACGTCTTCGCTCCGAGCGCTTCGCGCTTCTTTCGAGAGCCGCGTCGAGATTCAAGGGCGGCGAGGATTTTGACGAATTCTTCAAGCTCCATCCGCGCACGGAAACCTTCTGTCACTTCATGGCGCGCCGCGCCGTAAACGGCGGCGTGAACTTCAGGGAGTGGACGAACGACGGCGAGGACGAGGATATTTTCAACACGTGGAAATTCATCTGCTACGTCTTCGTAAAACAATGGAAAGAGCTGAAGGCGTACGCGAACTCTAAGGGGATCGAGATCATCGGCGACATACCGATCTACCCGCAGCAGGACTGCGCCGAGGTATGGGCGGAGCCGCATCAGTTCCAGCTTGACGAAGAGCGCCGTCCGCGCCTCGTCGCGGGAGTTCCGCCGGATTATTTCAGCGAGGACGGACAGCTCTGGGGCAACCCCATTTACGACTGGGACGCGATGAAGCGCGACGGTTACGAATGGTGGCGCGACAGAATGGCGTTTATGTGCGAGTTTTTCGACGGCATAAGAATAGACCATTTCAGAGCGTTCGAGTCCTACTACACCTGCGCTCCCGACGCCGTGAACGCGAGAGAGGGCGAGTGGAAGCCCGGTCCCGGTATGGATTTCATCAAAGCGATGAAAGACGTTTGCCGAAATAACTTCCTCATCGCGGAGGACCTCGGCATCATCACGGACGAGGTCAAGGCGCTCGTCGAGGAGTCCGGCTTCCCGGGGATGAGAGTCATGCAGTTCGGCTTCGACGGCGATATAACGTCGCCGCACGTCCCGTATAACTATATCAACAACTGCATCGCTTACACGGGTACGCACGACAACAACACGCTCCTCGGCTGGATCTGGGACCTCGATCCCGCGACGAGGCGCGACGTCCTCTCGTACTGCGGCTTCAACGGCGAGTGGTGGGACTGCCGCGACGCGTATTATTCGGTCATCCGCACGCTTATGGCGTCGGTCGCGGACACCGTGATTTTCCCGCTCCAGGACCTCCTTACGTACGGCGCGGACACGAGAATGAACGTGCCGGGCGTAAAAGCCGGCAACTGGAAGTGGAGAGTCACGAAGGAACAGCTCGACACGGTAGACCGCGGATATTTGCGTCACCTGAACGGCTTGTACGGAAGAGTGCCTTCGGACGCGAAAAAGAAAAAACAATAAGGCGAAAAGAACGCTCCGTCCGCGTTTCGGTATGAGAACGAAGCGCGGGCGGAGTTTTTTGGGGGATCTATGAAAAACGCGTATTTCGCAGGCGGATGCTTCTGGTGCGTCACGCCGATATTCAAAATACAAAACGGCGTCGAGGCGGTCGTATCCGGCTTCTCCGGCGGCGACGAAAAAGAGGCGTCTTACGCCGACGTCAAGGCGCAAAGAACGGGTCACCGGGAGACCGTAAAGATAGTTTACGATGAAGACGTCATCTCCTATGAAAAGCTCCTCGATATATTTTTGGCAAACGTCGACGTTGAGGACGGAGAGGGGCAGTTCATCGACCGCGGAAGGTCGTACACCCTCGCCGTTTACTATAACGACGGCGTCGAGCGCGCCGCGGCGGAGAAAAAGATAGAAGAGCTTAAAAAAACGGGGGAGGTCGAAGTCGCCGTCGAGCCGTTTAAGTTCTTTATCGAGGCGCCGGAAGAACACCAGGACTATTATCTTAAAAATCCGGAGGCGTTCGAGCGGGAGCTCGAGGAGTCCGGCAGAAGGAGCAGAATGATGAGCGGATTCAAAGAAAAACTCGCCGTCGTCACGTCGGCGCTCGACGAGGCGGATAAATACTACCACGCGGCAAGCGTGCTGAGCTTCGACCTCGAGACGATATGCCCCTCCGGCGCGATGGAGCGCCAGGGAGAGTGCGCGGCGTTCCTCTCGACCGAGGGCTACAAAAAGGTCAAAACGGACGAGTTTATCGCCGCGGCGGAATATATTTACGAGCATCGCGGCGACGCGGAAGATCCTCTTGACGCCGCTCTCGCCGAGGCGCTTCACCGCGACTACCTCAAGACGAAGAATATAACGCCCGAGATGAGTCACGAGTTCGCGCTCGTCTTCAACAAGTCCTATCTCGACTGGCTCGCGGCGAAGGAAAAATCGGATTACTCACTATTTGAGCCGTCGCTCGGCAAGGTGAGAGATACCGTCCTGAAAGACGTGTCATTGAGAGACGGCGCGTTGCCCGACCCCTACGACGAAATGCTCTCCGACTATGAGCGCGGTATGACGTCCGCCGACCTCGACGAGGCGTTCGGCCTTTGCAAGGAGAGGCTTCTGCCGCTTCTCGAGAGGATAAAGGCGAGCGGCAAGACGATACGGCGCGACTTTATGAGCCGCCATGTCACGGACGAGGCGCAGGGGAAGTTCGCAAAGTCCCTTCTCTATACCATAGGGTACGACTTCGCTCGCGGCGCGTTCACGACGACGGAGCATCCGTTTACGTCCGACCTCGCGCGCGACGACGTAAGAGTCACGACTCACTACTATCCCGACGCGTTCGCTTCGAGTATGTATTCGATCGTCCACGAGGGAGGCCACGCGCTCTTCGGTCAGCTTCAGCCCGCCGCGCACCACGACCACCACGTCTCGAACAGAATGACTATGGGTATGCACGAGTCCGTCTCGAGATTTTACGAAAACAGGATAGGGAGGAGCCGTGAGTTCGTCTCTCTCATTTATCCCGAGGCAAAACGCACGCTCGGCGTCCTTGACGACGTGACGCCGGAGGAGCTTTACGAGGCGGTCAATATCGTCGAGCCGTCTCTTATCAGAACGGAGGCGGACGAGTTCACGTACACCTTCCACGTCATCATAAGGTACGAGATCGAAAAGATGATAGTGTCGGGTGAGGCTGCGCTCTCCGAGCTTCCGCGCATCTGGCGCGAAAAGTACGAAAAATATCTCGGCGTCCGTCCCGCCTCCGACCGGGAAGGCGTTCTCCAGGACGTCCACTGGTCGGGCGGCTTCGGTTATTTTCCGACCTACGCGCTCGGAAATATGTATAACTCGATGTACTTCAACCGTATGAAGAATGAGTTTGACGTATCCGCCGCGGTGTCGTCGGGAGATTTTGCGAAGATAAACGGCTGGATGGCGGAAAACGTCTTCAAAAAGGCGAATTTGCTCCCCGCGAAGGAATGGATAAAAGATATCACGGGTCGCGACTTCACGCCGGTCGATTTTCTCGACTATCTCGAGGAAAAATACGGCGAGCTTTACGCGCTCTGACCGTTGACAATATATCTTAATTGTGATAAAATTTTGAAAAACAATACTTCATTGAAAGGCGGTAAATAAAATGTTTTGTCAAAAATGCGGCGCACAGCTTGAAGAGGGCGCGAGATTCTGCACGAACTGCGGATCGAGCGTCGGCGGAGCGCAGAACGACTATCAGCAGCAGAATAATTATCAGCAGAATCAGTATCAGAACCCGTACGGCGGACCCGGCGCGTACCCCGTGAAGCCCGTCGGCTTCGGTCAGAGAAATATCGCCGTCGCGATAATCCTCTCTATCGTCACCTGCGGCATATACGGCATCGTCTGGTATATAAAAATGGTCAACGAGCTCAACGAAGCCGCTGACAATCAGAACGGCACGTCGGGCGGTATGGTCTTCCTGCTCACGCTCGTCACGTTCGGCATCTACGGTTACTACTGGTGCTACAAAGCCGGTCAGTACGTAAACGCCGCCGAGAGCCGCCGCGGTCTTCCCACGGATACGAACGCGTCGGTCATTTACCTCGTGCTGTCGATCTTCGGTCTTGGCATCGTGGCGTATGCGCTCATTCAGAACGAGCTCAACAAGATCGCCGAATATCACGGCGCTCCCAAGGCCTGATGGCAAAAAGACGGAATAAAGTGATCATCATCGCCCTGGTCTCACTCGGGACCGGGGCGTTGTACGCGCTTTTCGTAAAGCTGACCGGCTTCGGCATCCCCTGCCCGATAAGGCTTATGACGGGGCTTGAATGCCCCGGGTGCGGAACGTCGAGGATGGCGATGTCTCTTCTCCGTCTTGATTTCGTATCGGCGTTCCGTTACAATCCCGCCGTCTTCTGCCTTCTTCCGGTGATGGCGGCGTGCGCGGCGAGGTACGCCTTCGTCTACGTTAAGTACGGCAGGGTGAAGGACCGCTTCGCCGACGCGGTATTGTGGGTGATAATAGGAGCCCTCGTCATATTCGGCGCGCTCAGAAACGTTTTATAAAGGCGCGGCGAGATTGACAAACCGCGCTGTAATTTGCTATAATAAAGCGAAATAAACCGCCGCCGGACGGCTTGGCGGATAATAAAATGACCAGAGGCAAAAAAATGAAGAACTTTTTAATGGTGCTCAAATTCACACTTTTCTCGATAAGCGCCGGGATCGTCCAGGCGGGACTTTTCACTCTGCTCAACGAGGTCCTTCACTGGTGGTACTGGCTGAGTTACCTTATAGCTCTCGTCGCGTCCGTCGTCTGGAACTTCACGTTCAACAGAAAATTTACGTTCAAGTCCTCGACCAACGTGCCTATCGCGATGCTGAAGGTCCTTGCGTACTACGCGGTGTTCACGCCGCTGACTGTGCTTCTCGAGTACTGGCTCGCGGACCGTCTCGGCTGGAACGAATATCTCGTCACCGGTATGAATATGGCTCTCAATTTCGTGACCGAATTTCTCTATCAGAGATACTTCGTTTTCAAGGACAGCATCGGTTCCGCCGAGGAAAAAGATAAAACTGAAGACAGCAATACCGACGGTGAGTGATTTGGAGCTTACTTATTTCAACATACAGCGTTTTTGCCTTCGCGACGGACCGGGGATCAGAACGACGCTTTTTCTGAAAGGGTGTCCCGTGAACTGTCTCTGGTGCCACAATCCCGAAGGGAGGAGCGCCTCGAAAATACTTCTTTTCTATTCCGAAAGGTGTACGTCGTGCGGGAGGTGTCTCGGGCTTTGCGGCGCGAGGAAAATGGCAGACGGAAAGATAACCGTCGACCGCGCTCTCTGTACGGCGTGCGGTAAGTGCGAAAAGGAGTGCCTTAACGACTGCAACGAGATCTGCGGCGCGACGCGGGACGCCGACGAGGTATACGAAGAGCTTATCAGAGACAAAATGTTCTTCGACGAGTCGGGCGGCGGCGTCACGATCTCCGGCGGCGAGCCTTTATTTCAGGGCGACGCCGCGGTCTACCTCTCGGAGAGGGCGGCGTCAGACGGCGTATCGTTCGCCGTTGAAACGTCAGGCGTCGGGAGCGGGGAACATCTTCGCCGCCTCGCGGACAACGGCGCGTTGTTCCTTTACGACTTAAAGGGCGCCGACCCCGAACGCCACCTGAAAAACACCGGCGTTTCTCTCGACGTGGTTTTGAATAATCTCGATATGCTGACGGGAATTGGCGCGGATATTATTCTGCGTTTGCCTATAATACCCGGTTACAACGACTCGGAAAGCGATCTTTCAAAAATGGTCGAACTTCTCGCCCGCTGCGCCGGAAAGGTAAGACACGCCGAGATAATGCCGTATCACAGGATAGGTCTCGGAAAGCTCAGCGCCATGGGGCGCGGCGCGGGAGATCTCGCTTCCGTCCCGGACGGCAGGGATATGGCGGAGGATTGGCAAAGGATACTGTCGTCGAGCGGACTTACAGTAATAACGAATTAAGGATATACTATGGTCATAACCGTATACCGCGCTGACGTACGTCCTCTTTGCGACGCGTCGCTGTTTGAAAAATACTTCGATATGATACCGGAATGGCGGAAGGATGCCGTCGACACGCTCTCGCGCGAGCGCCCGAGAAGACTCTCTCTCGGCGCGTCCGTCCTTCTTGCGGAGGCTATGCGGGACTTCGGGGCAGACCCCGGCGCCCGGGTCGTTTTCGGTAAAAACGGCAAACCGCTGATCGAAGGTGGTAATGACTTTTATTTCAATTTATCCCACTCCGGAGAGTACGCGGTGTGCGCGGCGGCGCGCGCTCCCGTCGGGTGCGACGTCGAGGCGTATTCATACCCGGATTACAGGATCGCGAGAAGATTTTTTACAGATGCGGAAAATGATTTTGTGAGTGTTATCGAGGACGAAGAGAAAAAGCGCAGGGCTTTTTACGGAGTCTGGACGAGAAAAGAAGCCGTGCTGAAAGCGGACGGCGACGGTTTTCTCGCGGGTCACTCAGCGGTCTCGCTCGAGGGAGAGAGAGGCTTTATCGTATATAAAGGAAAAACGTATTACGTCGCGTCGGGCGCCGCTCCGGAAGGGTACGCGCTCGCTTATTCGGCTCTGACGGAGGATGAGCCGGACGTGGTTTACAAAGATATACTCCTCGGCTGACGGAGGCACGTATGAAAAAGAAGGATTACGAAATAACCGAAGAAGAGAGAAAAACGCAGGATATGAGCGTCGTCGCAGAGTACAACGGCGAGGTCTCCAACCGCGCGAAGCTCGTACAGTACGAGGGCGACGACTACGACGACACTCCCGTTAAGGACGAGAGTTTCAAGGGTAAGGCGGACAATTTCTGGTATCATCACAAGTGGCACGTCGTCATCGCGGCGGCGGTCCTCTTCGTCGCCGTCATCAGCATCTTCCAGTTTATCGAAAAAGGGAAGAACAAGACCGATCTCTCCGTCATGTACGCCGGCCCCGTCGATATTTACGGCGAACAGGCGGACGGAGTGAAGGAGGCGCTCTCGGAGATGCTCTCCGTCGACCTGAACGGCGACGGCGTGGAGAGGGTCTACCTTTACAGTTTTTATTATCTGAACGAACAGCAATCGGCGTATCTCACAGAGGAAGCGAAGAAGAACGGGAAAATTCCCGCCTTCGACGCGGCGAAGAACCGACAGACGCTGAAGGACTATTCAAACCTCGTCTTCACGGGCGAGTGCGGCGTTATGTTTCTCGACGGCGCCCTGTTTGAAGACCTTAAAAATTCCGGCGGGCTCGAAAAGCTCGGGGACGCGCTCGGCTACACGCCGGAGAAGACCTTCGACGGCTACGGCGTTCGCGTTTGCGACACGGCGGCGTGGGCAAGGTATGAGGCGCTTCACGTAATGCCGGAGGATACGGTAGTCTGCCTGCGCTCGATGTCGACCGCTGGCGGCGTTATGATCACCGCCGCGGACGCGAAGGAAAATTACGACGCTGGCGTCAGGATGCTGAAGGATATTTTCGCAGTTTCATTCCCGAAGGGCGAATAGCCCGCGAAGCCCGATATTATAGGCTTTTGCCGAACTTTTTCGTTAGCACAACTGCACAAAAAAGCCGACGCAATTCGTCGATAATTGACGGATATTATCACTTGACAAAAAAACCGACTTGTTGTATGATAATAATGTAATCGGTGTTCTTTCGAGAACTCCGAACAATAAATATATAAGTGTCGATATATCTCAAATAATCGGTTTTGAAGTTTCTACCCGGCGCCGTAAACGTCCGGACTATCGATGCTGTGACGGCATGGCTTTTTCGTCGTCCCGTCGGCATCGGTGAAACTTTATGTTTCACCTTTTGTTTTTGTTTATATCGTACGGAAAGGACGCAGCCATGAACGAGCTTATTTTTTTCCGAACTGCCGTACTCTGTATAACTGCGCCCGCATACCCAAACCGCACGTCAGCCGCACAATGACCCCCTATCGGGAACCGTGCGGCTTTACTATTTCCGTTTACTGCGCCGAAAGGCGGTAAAATACAATAACAATTTTATTTTAATTTACGGAGGCAATCAATGAAAAAGATCCTTGCAATCGTACTCGCGCTCGTAATGCTCTTCGCTCTCGCGGCTTGCGGCGCAACGCAGGACGACGCCAACACCGACAGCGCAAACGCCAACACCGACACGGAAAACGCAGGCGCGGACACCGAAGAGGCGGGCGACGCTCTCAAGTTCGGCTTCATCTATCTCCACGACCAGAACTCCACGTACGACCGTAACTTCATGGAAGCTGCAAAGGCGGCTTGCGAGAAGCTCGGCGTCGAGTACGTTGAAAAAGTTCCGATCCCCGAAGGCAATGAATGCTACGAAGCGGCTATCGACCTTGTAAACCAGGGCTGCGACATCATTTTCGCGGACAGCTTCGGCCACGAAGAGTTCCTTCTCCAGGCTGCTGAAGAGCATCCCGAAGTTGAATTCTGCCACGCTACCGGCACGATGGCTCACACGGAAAAACTCGCTAACTTCCACAACGCGTTCGCTTCCATCTACGAAGGCCGTTACCTCGCGGGTATCGCCGCAGGCATGAAGCTCAACGAAATGATCGAGAACGGCGAATTCAAGCCCGAAGAAGCTAAGATCGGCTACGTCGGCGCTTACACTTACGCGGAAGTTATCTCTGGCTACACCTCCTTCTTCCTCGGCGCGCGCAGCGTTTGCAAGACCGCTACGATGGAAGTTCAGTTCACAGGCAGCTGGTACGACGAGACCGCTGAGAAGAACGCTGCTGAAACGCTTATCAACCGCGGCTGCAAACTCATCTCCCAGCACGCTGACTCCATGGGCGCTCCTACGGCTTGCGAAGACGCCGGCGTTCCGGACGTTTCCTACAACGGCTCCACTCTCGAAGCTTGCCCCAACACGTTCATCGTTTCCTCCAGGATCAACTGGGAACCCTACTTTGAGTACGTCATCGGCTGCGTAAAAGAAGGCAAGGCGATCGACACCGACTGGACCGGCACGATCTCTACCGGCTCCGTCGTTCTCACAGAGGTCAACGAGAAAGCCGCCGCTGAGGGTACTGTTGAAGCGATCGCTGAAGCTCAGGCTAAACTCGTATCCGGCGAACTCCACGTATTCGATACTTCCACATTCACGGTAGAAGGCAAGGAACTCACATCCTACCTCGCAGACGTTGACACGGACGACGCGTTCACGCCCGACACAGAGGTCATCAAGGACGGTTACTTCGCAGAATCCGAATTCCGTTCGGCTCCTTACTTCGACGTTGCGATCGACGGTATCGAAAGACTCAACGCAATGTTCTAATACATAATAATTAAACCGCAGGCGGAGCATTTCTGCTCCGCCTTACGGTTTTATTTATAATTTGACGGTTTTGACTTCAAAAGGCGCACCGGACTCCCGGCGGTCTTTTGAAATCAAAACGGAAAGGATACGTCATGGAGAAAGCCCCGGCAATAGAGCTCAAGAACATAACAAAGACTTTCGGAAGGATCGTCGCCAATCATAACGTCAACCTCAAGGTGAACCGCGGTGAAATAATGGCGATCCTCGGCGAGAACGGAAGCGGCAAGACGACTCTTATGAATATGATCTCCGGCATATATTTTCCGGACAGCGGTCATATTTTCATCGACGGGAAGGAAGTCGTCATCGCGTCTCCAAAGGATTCCTACAAATACGGGATCGGTATGATCCATCAGCACTTCAAGCTCGTCGACGTGCTAAGCGCCGCCGAAAACATAGTGCTCGGACTTCACGGCAAATACAACATCAAAGAAGCGTCGCGCGAGGTCGCGAGGATCGCCTCTCTCTACGGCTTCGAGATAGACCCCGCAAAGAAAATATACGAGATGTCGGTCTCCGAGAAGCAGACGGTCGAGATCATAAAAGTCCTCTACCGCGGCGCGGATATACTTATCCTCGACGAGCCGACGGCGGTGCTGACGCCTCAGGAGACTGCGAAGCTGTTCGCTGTCCTCCGCCGTATGAAAGAGGACGGCAAGGCGATAGTCATTATCACCCATAAGCTTCACGAGGTCTTATCTATCTCCGACAGAGTCGCGGTACTTCGCAAGGGCGAGTATATCTGCACGCTCGAGACGAAGGACGCGACGGAAGCGTCTCTCACCGAGGCGATGGTCGGCAAAAAGGTCGCGCTCGACATCGACCGCGCGGACCCCGTCGACCCCGAAGACCGCCTCATCGTCAAAGACCTCGACTGCATAAACCGCGAGGGCGCGAAGGTGCTCGACGACGTCTCCTTCACCGCAAGGAGCGGAGAGATACTCGGTATCGCGGGCATCGCCGGCAGCGGTCAGCGCGAGCTTCTCGAGGCGATAGCGGGACTTCAGCACGTCGAATCGGGTGAAATAACGTACAAGGACCCCAAAACGGGCAAAGCGGAAAACCTCAGAGACAAGACACCGATGCAGATAAGACAGCTCGGCGTAAGACTTTCCTTCGTACCCGAGGACCGTCTCGGTATGGGACTTGTCGGCAGTATGGACATCATCGACAATATGATGCTCCGCAGTTACAGAAAAGGCAAGAGCGCGTTCCTTCAGAGAAAGGAACCGAGAGACCTCGCAAACGAGATCATAAAGAGTCTCGAGGTCGTTACCCCGAGCGCGACGACGCCGGTCAGACGCCTCTCCGGCGGCAACGTCCAGAAGGTGCTCGTAGGTCGTGAGATAGCGGCGACGCCGACCGTTCTTATGGCGGCTTATCCCGTTCGCGGGCTCGACATCAACTCGTCCTATATGATATACAATCTGCTCAACCAGCAGAAGGAACGCGGCGTCGCCGTCATCTTCGTCGGCGAGGACCTCGACGTTCTTATAGATCTTTGCGACAGAATACTCGTCATCGGCTCCGGTCACGTCACCGGCGTCGTCGACGCGAGGACAACGACCAAAGAGGAGATAGGTCTTCTCATGACAAAGTCGGTAGCGCACGGGGAAGGAGGAGAGCTGAATGGTTAAGTCACCTACGGAAAAGAAGGTCCGCGAGCCTCTTTTCCACATAGTCAAGAGAGACGCCATCCCGTGGTGGAAGGCGTGGCTCATCAGGATCGCGGCGGTTCTCATCGCGCTCGTCGTCGTTGCGGTCATCACGCTCGTTATGACCGGTCAGGACCCGATAGAAATGTATAAAGCGATGTTCGACGGCGCCGTCGGCAACTCCACGAGAACGTGGAACCTTCTCCAGGATACGGCGCTCCTTCTCATCGTAGGTCTCGCCGTCACCCCCGCTTTCAAAATGCGATTCTGGAACATCGGCGCTCAGGGTCAGATACTCGTCGGATGTCTTGCGACGACGTTCTGCATGCGTACGTTCACCGGCAAGGTGCCGACGGCGGTGCTGTTTATACTGATGATCGCCTTCGCGCTCATCGCCGGCGCGGTATGGGCGCTCATCCCCGGTATTTTCAAGGCTTACCTCAACACTAACGAAACGCTCTTTACGCTGATGATGAACTACATCGCGCTCAACCTCGTCGCTTTCTTCTGTTTCAGATGGTCGAAGAACAGCGGCAACGACGTCATCGGCATAATAAACCGCTCGTCGAAGACCGGATGGATGCCGGATATCGCTGGCAACAAGTTCTTACTCAACATAATCATCGTCGCCGTCATCACGGTCGCCGCGTTCGTATACCTCAAGTATTCCAAGCACGGCTATGAGATCTCCGTCGTCGGCGAGAGCGAGAATACGGCGAGATACATCGGCATCAACGTCAAGCACGTCATCATACGCACGGTGCTGATCTCCGGCGCTCTTTGCGGACTCGCGGGCTTCCTTCTCGTCTCCGGCGTCCATCACACGCTCACGACCGACGTCGAGGGCGGACGCGGGTTCACGGCGATCATCGTCTCGTGGATGGCGCACTTCAATCCGTTCTATATGATCCTCACGTCCTTCCTTATCGTATTTCTTGAAAAAGGCGCGATACAGGTCGCGTCCGCCAAGAACCTCCAGCTTGACGACAACTTCTCCGATATCGTCGTCGGTATCATAATCCTGTTCATCATCGGCTGTGAGTTCTTCATCAATTACAGGATAAAGTTCAAGTCGAAAGATAAAGCAGAGGAGGCGAGGGAATAATGTCATTTATACTCGATAAGATCATCTACGTCCTCGCCAACGCGATAAACAACGGTATGCCGATCCTCTTCGGCTCCACCGGCGAGATCATCACCGAAAAAGCGGGTCACCTCAACCTCGGTATCCCGGGCGTCATGGCGGTCGGCGGCATAAGCGGCGTCGTCACGGCGTTCTTCTACCAGCAGTCGGCGAGCAAGAACACTTTTTTGATGATCCTTCTCCCGCTCCTCGCGACGCTTCTCGGCTCGCTCGTCATGGGGCTCATCTACTGCTTCCTGACGGTCACGCTCCGCGCGAACCAGAACGTGACCGGTCTTGCGCTCACGACGTTCGGCATCGGTATCGGCAACTTCTTCGGCGCGTCTATCATCAAGCTCTCGCACAGCGAGCTGACTTCCGTCAGGATCGACGAGACGAGCAAGGTCTTCAAAGCGACGCTCCCGTTCGCCTCGAAGCTCGGATTCATCGGCGAGCTTCTGTTCTCGTACAGATTCCTCGTCTACGCGGGTATCATTATAGCCCTCGTCTGCGCTTACGTTCTGAAGCGCACGAGAGTCGGTCTGCACCTTCGCGCGGTCGGTGAAAACCCCGCGACGGCGGACGCCGCGGGCATCAACGTCAACAAGTACAAGTACGTCTCCACCTGCGTCGGAAGTATGATAGCGGGGCTTGGCGGCTTCTACTACTGCATAGACAAGAACGGCTGGTCGAACGACAACATCGGACCTTTCGGCTGGCTCGCCATCGCCCTCGTTATCTTCGCGATATGGAGACCAAACCTCGCGATTTTCGGCTCGATCCTCTTCGGTCTTCTTCTCAACCTCTACGACCTCATCCCCGCGCTCGAGCTCAACATCAAGTTCCCGCACGGTTATGACAAGCTCTTCAAGATGGTGCCTTACATCGTCACCATCGTCGTGCTCATTATCACGAGCGCGAGAAAGAAGCGCGAAAATCAGCCTCCTGCAAGTCTCGGTCTGTCTTACTTCAGAGAAGACAGATGATATATTACAAGTCCCGCGGTCAAGAGACCGCGGCTCAGAGCGAAGACAAACTTGGTAGAGCAGCAATGACTGGCAAAAAAGGTGAAGTAAACATAACATCATAAGAAGATAAAGCATCACCGAAAATCAAAGAGGATATGGGCTACGGGTTTACCCCGTAGCCCATATCCGTCATTGCTTTTCGGCGCTCTCGCCGCTCGACGTATTCATATACGCCTGACGCGGCGAGATCACCAAATCTACCGGCGTTTCTCTTCCTCTGATTCAGGCTGAAGACTTTGTCTTCAGCCTGTCCCGCGGTCAAGAGACCGCGGGTTCTTTCTGTTTTATAAGAGCTTTTATGAAATAAACGGACATCGGGAGAATAATTACTCCCGCGATCCCGAAGAGGACGAGACCGACGTAGGCGGACGTGAGAGTAATGAGCGGATGGACTCCCATCGCGCCTCCTATGATGCGCGGCTCTGCGATCTGCCGCACGACGTACATCACAGCCGCCGTCGCGAGAAGCCCCGCGCCGAGCGCGGTGTCGCGAACGGCGAAAAGCTCGATCAGCGCCCAGGGGACTATTATCGTACCCGCTCCGAGGACGGGCAGCATATCTATGAGGGCGAGGGTCAGCGCGAGAAAGAGCGCGTTGTCCACGCCGAGCAGCAGAAAGGCGACGACAAGCTCGGCGAGAGTCAGAAGCATCAGCGTCAGATACCCCTTAAAATAGGATGCAACGGCGCCGTCGAGACGCTCTCTTACCTTTGAGAGCTTTGCGGCCCGCGCATCGCCTATGAACGAGGCGATCTCGCTCTGTATCTTTCCCTTGTCCGTGCAGAAATAGAAAGTCGCGATGACCGTCGTCACGACGGCGAGGACGAACTTCGGAAGTCCGGAGATAACGTTCGACGCCGCGGACGCCGCGAAGGACGCCGCCGAGGAGAGGGCTTCCTTCACGACGGACGTCACGGCTCCGTAGAGAGCGCCGCCGCTCTCCGAGAGAACGGGAAATCTGTCCGTCGCGGCGAAGAGATGATCGAGCGCGCTCTTCAGCGCGTTGTCCTCGTCCGAGAGCCATTCGCTGACGGTGGACGCGACCCCCGCCGCCTCCTCCGAAATGACCGTCGCGACGTACGAAAAGAGAAAGAATATAGCGGCTATCAGTATAATGACGATAAAGACAGAGACGAAGCGCCGCCCCACTCCCGCGCGGCGCGATATGAACGCGGCGGCGGGGCGT
>CADBQA010000047.1 GCA_902796675.1 uncultured Ruminococcus sp. | reverse complement strand
TGGTCTGAGTGACTGGACTTGAACCAGCGGCCTCTACCACCCCAAGGTAGCGCGCTCCCAACTGCGCCACACCCAGACGCCGTGCTTTTTTCAAGCCTTGATATTATATCACATCAATTCTGAATAGTCAATAGAAAAAATGATTTTTTTGAAATTCTTTTGAAGCGGCATAAGACCGACCCGCACTGAAAAATTATTTCAACGAATCGGCGAAGTCTTCGATCTGTCTCATCTTTTCCGTCGTAGGTTTATCCTTGGGGTCGACGAGGACGAGGGATTCTTCGAAGGCGGATATATCGAGTTCGTCCTTCAGCTTGACGAGGGCGCGGTCGGCGCCGCTTCCGGCGAAGCAGACGACTGCCGCGAGCTTCATCTTTGCGAGCGCCTCGCGGTTTTCGTCGATGAAGGTGCGAAGCGGCGGAGCGAAAGTGGACGCCCAGACGGGTGTCGCGAAGATGACTCTGTCGTATTTTTCGGGGTCGAACTCGTAAGGCTCAAGCGCGGGGCGCTCGCCCATGACGGCGCTCTTGCCGCCCCAGAGGAATTTGCGGACGCCGCGGTCGGGATACTCCTTTTGAGGTACAAGCTCTATGAGATCAGCCTCGAGAAGGCGGGCTATTTCGTGGGACGCGAATTTTACGTTTCCGCCCATTGAATAGTATACGATCGCAGTTTTCATTTTCGACCTCCGTCGCGAATTTTTGTTTCCTATATATTGTACCACCGATAAATTAAAATGGCAAGTACTTTCAGATACTTGAAAAAAAATTATTTCTCTGCTATACTGTAATCACAAAACAATATGTGAGGTCTGTGACTATGTTTCGTAAAATTTCGGAGGGTGACGTTTACGTATCCGGCGACGGCAGAATGACGAGCGGCTCGAGAGTCGCCGTTCTTCCCGACGGAACGCTCGCCTGCTCCTTTATGCTCAACTCAAAGAGCGGCGCTAACGATTTCGTGCCGATGATAGCTTACTCGAAGGACGGAGAGGTCTGGGGCGAAGCCCGCGAGATATATCCGGAGCTGACGGGCAAAAAATCGACGTTCATATCCCTTCGCAACACGCACGACGGGCGTCTCGTGCTCGGCGGCAAGCAGTGGGATATCGCCTACCCGGGCGAGGCGTTCTGGTCTGACGAGGCGGGCGGAATGAAGGAAAACGCGCTCGTATACGCGGTATCGGACGACGGCGTGAACTTTCCGGAGCTGAAGCGACTTGAGATCCCCTTCTACGCCTCGGCTGAGAACCCCGGCGGCGCGCTTATCGACTCGAACGGAAGACTGACGCTCATCTACTCTCCCTACCCGACGATCGACAAAAAGGAAGAGGTCGACACCTGTTGCATGGTGAAGATGACGGGTCGTCCGAACGGCGCGATCTTCAGCGCGGATAAGTTCGCGAAGGTCCCCGAGCCGTGCCTGTACGCCGAGAGCTGGATTGAGGAACTCTCCGACGGAAAGCTCTTCGTTTCGACCTGGCAGACGGCTGACAAAAATTCAAGCCAATACCTTATCTCGACCGACGGCAAGGAATTCAAAGGTCCTTTTGCGCAGCCCTTCCACGGTCAGTCGACCGGCATTTGCGCGGGGCGTTGCGGCGACGTCTTTATCGCATACAACCAGCGCAAGGAAGGCACCGTCGGCGTATGGCTCGCTCACGAGAAGGTCGGCGAGGACGGCGTCGAGGTCGTCGCAAACGAGCCGGTATGGGCGGCGGAGGCGGCGACACGCGGCGAGAGCAGCGGAGATTTTACCGAATGGACCGACTTCTCATTCGGCGAGCCGCACGTAAAGCTCCTTCCCGACGGGACGCTGATCGTCGTGCTCTGGTACGAGCAGGGCAAGAAGATCGGCGTAAGATACGTAAGACTTATTGAGGAATAGAGAAAAAGCCCTTTCGGGCTTTTTCTTTATTCAAACAATCTCGTTTTATCGGCGTACCGTTCGTACTCGTCGAACATAAAGCAGAGCGTATCTGCGCGGTGGCTGTCGCTCGACAGAATGAATCTTCCGCCGCGAGCCTTTATGTATTCGATGATCTCCGGCGAGGGGTACGGCTCTGTCTGCCTCGCTCTCGCGATGCCTCCGGTGTTTATCTCGAAGAGCTTACAGTCTTTTAGTAATTCGTCCGCGGCGCTCTTCCACGCGGCGACGTAGCGCGGGTCACTCTCGTCGAAGAATCTGCCTCCCGCGTTATACTTTTTAACGAGGTCGAAGTGACCGACGACGGTCGGGTGAAGAGTTTTTCCGATCATCGAGACGTTTTTGAAATACTCCTCGCACATTGCCATCGCGTCGCCGCCGAATTTCCCGTCTATGAGATATTTCAGCGTATCGGCTCCCGCGTCGACCGCGATATATTCGTCGCCGAATTTCAGATAGTGCGCCGAGCCGATGATATACTCATAAGCCGACATGTCCTCGTCGGTGAAAAGGTCGCATTCCGCCCCGAGATATAATTTGATCCTGTCCGCATACTTTTCTTTAAGCCGCCTGACCTCGGCGCGGTAAGCGGAGCTGTTCTCCTTTGACATACAGTAGTCGAAGTCGAACGGCTGGTGCGCGTGACCGGAAAAGCCTATCTCGTCCATCCCGAAAGAAATCGCCGCGCATACCATTTTCTCGGCGGTACACTTTCCGTCGCAGAAGGTCGTGTAGGTATGATAATCCCGCCTTATCATTTCGTCATTTTCTCCTGCTTGACTTTGTGGTCGATGACGTGGCGCGACGCAAGCTCGCGGTGTACGTCGTCAAGCGTTATGCCCGCCTGGATCATAAGCACCATAACGTGATACGTCAGGTCGGCGATCTCGTAGACCGTCTCTTTTTTGTCCTCGTCCTTCGCGGCGATTATGACCTCCGTCGACTCCTCACCCACCTTTTTGAGGATCTTGTCGAGCCCTTTCTCAAAGAGGTACGTCGTGTAGGAGCCTTCTTTTTTCTCCGTTCTGCGTCCTTCGATGAGCTTCATCAGCGCGTCGAGTGAGAACTCCCCTTCTCCGCCGTCATACACAAGATCGTTGAAGCAGGACTCCGTCCCCTTGTGGCAGGCGGGTCCGTCGGGGTTTACGGCGACGAGGAGCGCGTCGCGGTCGCAATCGGCGGTAATGGATACTACGTGCTGATAGTTTCCGCTCGTTTCTCCCTTTAGCCAAAGCTCGCCGCGCGAGCGGCTCCAGAAGCAGGTAAGCCCCTTTTTCATCGTTATCTCAAGACTTTCGCGGTTCATATAGGCGAGGGTCAGCACCTTTTTCGTCACGGCGTCCGTAACGATAGCGGGTATCAGTCCGTTTTTGTCAAATTTAAGCTCGTCGATTTTTAACATGATTACCTCCGCAGGCGCACAGGAATGCCCGACGCCGCCATTTCAGATTTCAGATCGTTAATATCTATTTCGCCGAAGTGGAAGACGGACGCGGCAAGCCCCGCGTCGACCTTCGGCAAGGTTTTGAAAAGATTTATAAAGTCCGCGGTCTTTCCGGCGCCGCCGGACGCTATGACGGGAACGCCGACCGCCTCCGTCACGGCGCGGAGCATTTCTATATCGAAGCCGCCCTTTACGCCGTCCGTGTCGATGGAATTGAGGACTATCTCGCCCGCGCCGTCGTCGACGCACCTTTTTATCCACTCGACGGCGTCGAGCCCGGTGTCGTCGCGCCCGCCTCTCGCAAAAACGCGGAAAGCTCCGCCGACCCTTTTCGCGTCGACGGAAAGAACTACGCACTGGTCGCCGTAGAGGCGCGATGCCTCTTTTATGAGCGACGGATTCTTTATGGCTCCCGAATTGACGCTTACCTTGTCCGCGCCGCATTTAAGAACGCGGTCGAAGTCGGCGACCGAGTTTATCCCGCCTCCGACGGTTAGCGGTATGAACACGCTCGACGCGGCAACGGTTAGAATATCCGTAAATATCGCCCTGCCCTCAGCGGACGCCGTGATGTCGTAGAAAACGAGCTCGTCCGCGCCGTGAGAGCTGTAATACTTCGCAAGCTCCACGGGAGATGCGACGTCGTCCAGCCCTTTGAAGTTGACCCCTTTGACGACGCGCCCGTCCTTGACGTCGAGGCACGGGATTATTCTTTTAGTTATCACGGCACACCTCCAGAGCTTCGGCGAGATCCACGGCGCCGGTGTAGTACGCTTTTCCGATTATCGCGCCGTAGACGTTCATTTCCTTAAGCGCGGCGACGTCGGAGAGGGACGAGACGCCGCCCGACGCGACGACGTTCACGCCGTATTTTCCTGTGATCTCGCGGTAGAGCGAAAGATTTGTACCGCTCATCGCGCCGTCTTTTGAAATATCCGTGCAAATGACGGTTTTGACGCCGAGCGATTCCATTTTTGAGAAAAATCCGTCCGCCGTGACGTCAGAGACGACGCGCCAGCCTTTGACGGCGACGTATCCGTCCTTCAGGTCCGCGCCGACGGCGATCTTGTCGCCGTACTTTTTGACGGCGGCGACGAGAAATGCCTCGTCCTCGACCGCCGCCGTGCCGAGTATCACCCGGTCGACGCCGCCTGAGAGGTATTTTTCGACGGTTTCCATCGAGCGGACGCCTCCGCCGACCTCGCAGAACACGCCGCTCTCTTTTTTGATTTTCAGTACCGTTTCAAGGTTGGGAGTACCTCCGTCGCGCGCGCCGTCGAGGTCGACTATATGGACGTGCCTTGCGCCGAGCGCGGCGAAGCCCTTCGCCACCTCCCACGGGCGTTCGGAATACACCGTAACATTGTCGTAATCGCCCTTGTAAAGCCGCACGGCGCGGCCTCCGAGCAGATCTATCGCGGGAAAAAGTATCATCTTACACCTCGCAGAACGCGCGGAGAATCGAAAGACCGACGTCTCCGCTTTTTTCGGGGTGGAACTGGCAGCCGAAAACGTTGCCTTGCTGTACGGTCGCCGTCAGGGGCGCGCCGTAATCGGCGGTAGACGTCACCTCGCCGCCGCAGTTCGCGGCGTAGTATGAGTGGACGAAATAGACGAAGTCGCCGCTCTTTACGTATTTGAGTATCGGGGAATCCTTCACAATATCGAGCGAGTTCCAGCCGATGTGTGGTATCTTGAGCCCCTTCGGAATAACGTCCGATATCGGGCGCACGTCACCGGAGAGGATGCCCAGCCCCTCCCATTCTCCGTACTCAAAACTCTTTTCAAAAAGAAGCTGCATACCGAGACAAATGCCCATAACCGGCTTCCCGTCCGCGGCGCACTTTTTCACGACGTCGCCGAGTCCGCTTTCGTAAAGCTTGCCGGCGGCGTCAGAAAACGCCCCGACGCCCGGCAGAAGTATCCTGTCGGCGCGCTCGATCTCGCCCTTGTCGGACGTGACGGCGGCGTCCTCTCCTATCGCCTTGAAAGAACATTTCAGCGAAAAGAGGTTGCCGACACCGTAATCTACTATCGCTACCATCAGAGAACGCCTTTCGTGGAGGGGATGACTCCCGCTTTTACGGGGTCTATCGAAACCGCCTCTCTCATCGTTCTGCCGAACGATTTGAAGGCGCCCTCGATTATGTGGTGGGTGTTGGAGCCCGCCATTTTTTTGATATGGAGCGACATCGGGCAGCTTCTGACAAATCCCCAGAAAAACTCCTGGACGAGCTCCGTGTCGAAATTGCCGACCCTCGCCTGGGGAACGGCGAGACTGCATGCGAAATAGCATCTGCCGGAAATATCGGCGGCGGTGAGGATGAGCGCCTCGTCCATCGGAAGCGTCGTGTCGCCGTAGCGGCGAATACCGCGTTTATCGCCGAGCGCCTTTGAAAACGCCTCGCCGAGAGCTATACCGACGTCCTCGGTCGTGTGGTGACAATCGACCTCAAGGTCGCCGCGGCAGGTAACTTCGAGGTCGAAGCAGCCGTGCGACGCGAAAAGAGTCAGCATATGGTCGAGGAACGGAACTCCCGTGTCGATTTTGCTCACTCCCGTGCCATCAAGCTCGAGCGTGACGGAGACGTCCGTCTCCTTCGTCGTTCTTTTTATTATCGCGCCTCTCATAGTATCGCCTCCTGTATCTCCTTGATTTTTTCGAGCAGAACGTCAATCTGACGGCGGCTTCCGACCGTGATACGGCAGAAGTCCTTTATTCTCTCTCCGCCGAAGTGACGAACGAGCACTCCGCGCGCCTTTAATTCTTTATAAAGCCTCTCGCCGCCTATCGCCCCGTGCTTTGCAAAGACGAAGTTGGCAGACGACGGCGTCAGCGTGAATCCCAGCCCTTCAAGCGAGGACGAAAGGTATTCTCTGTTCTTTATGATATCGCCGCAATTTTTTGCGAAGACCTCCGGCTCGTCGAGCACGGCCGCACCGGCGGCTTGCGTCATCCTGTTTACGTTGTAAGGGTTAGTCGAATATTTAAGAGTATTGAGGTCCGCTATCAGCCCTTCGGAAGCGATCCCGAAGCCGAGCCTCGCGCCCGCCATGGAGCGCGACTTTGAAAAAGTCTGCGTAACGAGGAGGTTGTCGTACTTCGAAACGAGGGACGATGCGCTCCGGGCGCCGAAATCGACGTACGCCTCGTCTATGACGACGACGTTGCCGGGGTTGGAGGCGACTATCCTCTCGATATCCGAAAGAGGGAGCGCGATCCCCGTCGGGGCGTTGGGGTTGGCTATAAACACGGTCTTGCCGACACCTGTATAATCATCGACGGATATTGTAAAATCGTCCCTCAGCGGTATTGTTTCATAAGGGACGCAGAGCGCGTTCGCAAAGACCTCGTAAAAACCGTACGTTATGTCGGGAAAGACCGCCGGATGCGAGCCGTCGCAGAACGCCGCGAAAGCGAAGTTCAGTATCTCGTCCGAGCCGTTCGTCGCTATGACCTGTTCCGGCTTAACTCCGACGGAGAGGGCGAATTTTTCGCAAAGCGCCTTCGGCTCCGGCGCGGGATAAAGGTGGAGTCTTGCCGCCTCACGCGCCGCCGCCGCGACGACTTTTTCCGTCGGCGCAAAGGGCGACTCGTTGGTATTCAGCTTTACGTACTCCGCGTCCTTCGGCTGCTCGCCCGGCGTGTACGGGACGAGGCGGTCGTATTTTGAACTGAAAAACCTTGTCACGTCACTCCTCCGTTCTGATGACCGCGCTTCTCGCGTGAGCGGTCAGCCCCTCCGCCGTCGCGAAAGCGGCGACGTCCGCGGCGACCGAGCGCAGGGCTTCTTTTGTATAATAAGTGTACTGCGTTTTCTTTACGAAATCGTCGACGGAAAGCGGGCTTGAAAACCTCGCCGTTCCGCTCGTCGGAAGCGTGTGGTTTGGTCCCGCGAGGTAGTCGCCGAGCGCCTCGGGGCAGTTGCGTCCCATAAATACGGAGCCGGCGTTCTTTATGAGGTCGAGCATACCGAACGGGTCGTCGACAGAGAGCTCAAGGTGCTCGGGAGCTATCACGTTAGCGATCTCTATGACCTTTTCGAGGTCGTCCGCGACGATGATCTTGCCGTTGTTATCTATCGACGCCCTCGCGATATCGCGTCTCTCAAGCGCGGGTATCTGCCTCTCAAGCTCCACCGACACCGCGCGAGCGAGCTCCTCGCTGTCCGTCACGAGTACGGCGCTCGCCATTTTGTCGTGCTCCGCCTGCGAAAGAAGATCCGCGGCGACGTGGCGCGGATCGCTCTTGCCGTCGGATACGATAAGTATCTCGCTCGGACCCGCTATCATATCAATCGAGACCGCTCCGTAGACCTGCCTCTTCGCTTCTGCAACGTATGCATTGCCGGGACCGACGATCTTGTCGACCCTCTCTACGGTTTCCGTGCCGTATGCGAGCGCGGCTATCGCCTGCGCTCCGCCGACTTTGTATATTTTGTCGACCCCCGCGACCTTTGCCGCCGCGAGGATCGCGGGCGCGACCTTGCCGTCCTTCGACGGAGGCGTCACCATTACGACGAGAGGACAGCCCGCGATCTTCGCGGGGATCGAATCCATTAGCACCGTCGACGGATACGCCGCGGTGCCGCCAGGAACGTAGAGTCCGACGCGCTCGATGGGGATCACCTTCTGCCCCATTACGACGCCGCGCTCATCGTTTATTACGAAGCTGTTTCTCTTTTGAGCGGAGTGAAATTTCGTGATATTATCCTTCGCCCTCCCGAGGATCCTTATAAAGTCCGGGTCGACCGACGCCACAGCCTCGTCGATCTCCTCTTTTGTGACTGTAATATTCTCAAGTTTTACGCCGTCGAAACGTTCGGTGTACTCCGACACCGCCGCGTCGCCGCGCTCTCTTACGTTCTTTATGATTTCTGCGACCGACGACGACACGTCGCGAGCGTCGTCGCACCTTGCGAAGATCTCCTCGGGCTTCGCGTCGCCCCACTTCATTATCTTAATCATTTTTCACCCTCCGTCAGATCCTTCAGAGCATTCGTCAGCGCTCCGATCTTATCCGTCATAAATCTGAAGCTCGCTTTGTTTGAAATAAGTCTCGCGCTGATGGGAAGTATCTCCTCGACGACCTCAAGGTCGTTTTCGCGAAGGGTCGTTCCCGTCTCGACGATATCAACTATAACGTCGGAAAGCCCGAGAATGGGCGCAATCTCAATCGACCCGTTGAGATGGATCACGTCGATGTCGCGCCCGCGCGACGAATAAAAATCCTTCGCGATCCTTGAAAACTTCGTCGCGACGCGCAGCGTCGTCGACCCGTCGTCGCGAAAGCCCTTCGGCGCGGCGACCGCCATTCTGCACTTTCCCATTTTGAGGTCCGCGAGCTCGTAAACGTCGGGACGGTACTCGAGAAGGATATCTTTCCCGGCGACGCCGACGTCGGCGGCTCCGCGCTCGACGTATATCGCGACGTCTGACGGCTTGACCCAGAAGTATCTGACCCCGCGCTCCCCGTTCTCAAACACGAGGCGGCGGCTCTCCTCTTTTATCGAAGGGCAGCCGTACCCCGCCCTTTCAAAGAGGTCGTATATCTTTTCGCCGAGGCGTCCTTTCGGGAGTGCCACGTTAAGAAATCTTTCCATACTGTCTCCTATATCTCGACCCGCTCGCGGCATTTGACTTTATCTGACGGTGTCCTGCACGCGTAAACGGAAAGCCCTTTCGCTCTTAGTTCCTCCGTCTTTCGCGAAAGTTCTTCCGCGCTGACGGCGCCTCCGTAGACGAGCATAACGTCAAAATCGTATTCCTTCGTGTTCTCAAGTATCCGCTCGAGCGCGTCAACGTATACCGCGAAACCAACGGCGCGTGAGCGTCTGCCCATTTTTGTCATCAGTCTGTCGTACTGTCCGCCGGACAGTACGCTCTCCGGCACTCCCTCGACGAATCCTTTGAATACGACGCCGTTATAGTAGTTCGGGTCCGCCGTCGCCGACAGATCGACAGCCGCTTCTTCAAGCCCCGCTCCGGCGAGCGACGAGAGCGCAGACTCGAGCTCGGCGAGGTACTCCTCCTCCTCGCCGTCAAGACCTATCTCACGGAGCTTTTTTGCGGCGACGCCGATTTTTCCGGATACCGACGCTAAAGACTCTATCCTCTTCGCCGCCTCTTTGTCAACGCGCCCCCGACAGAGTTCATCAATACCATGGACGTTCTTCTCTCCGACGCACTTCGCAATTTTTTCGCGGAGGATAGGGTCGTCCGTCGCCTCCTCTATCGCCTTTCTGACAAAGCCGAGATGAGAGACCTCGAGAGCGTAACGCCACCCCGTCAGCGCGAGCGCCTTTGACGCCATCGTCAGCGCCTCGCCGACCGTCTGAACGTCGACGTCGCCGATGCACTCGGCGCCGCACTGCATGATCTCCTTGAACGATCCGGTTCCTTTGGAGACGCGGTAAACGTTTTCGGTGTACGACACTTTCCTCACGGTACGCAAATCGTCGTCGTCGTTCTTTACGATGGAGAGCGTGACGTCGGGCTTGAGCGCCATGAGTTTACCGTCCGTATCTGTAAACGTTATCACGCTGTCGGATACGAGAAAGTCCATATTTCCGCCATAGAGCGAATACTCCTCGAACTTGCTCATTTTATACTGCTTGTAGCCGTACGAGGTGAAAAGAGACCGTAGTTTTCCGGTGAATATCTCCTCGCCGGTAAGAGCGTTCTTATTTTCCATTCCCGTTCTCCTCTTTGAGCCTCGCGATCACCATGCGGTAGCCGCCGGTACCGTAGTTGAGGCAACGGCTGACGCGGCTTATCGTCGCCGTGCTGATGCCGAGAGCGTCGCCGATCTTTTGATAATTCTGTCCCGCGTCGAGAAGCATCGCGGCGTCGAGACGCTGAGACATATCGGCGATCTCCTTTATCGTGCAGACGTCCTCAAAGAACGCGCGGCACTCCTCCTCCGTCTTCAGCGACAGTATCGCCCTGTAAAGCTTAGCCGCGGTTTCGCTATCGAAATTCTTCATCAATTTTTCCTTCTTAATTATATTATTTAATCGCTTGCGTCATATTTTATCACTTTATCACGCTAAAGTCAATACCTTCTGAAAAAATATTCAAAAAAATTATTAATCATCACCTCGCGCCGTCCTGATGCGAAAATTTCCGTAAAGAAATAAAAAACGCTTGACACTTCCCCTTTTTGGGTGTATAAATATAATATAATCTCGGAAAGGAAATACAGACGATGCTTAACGTTTACTTCTTTTATTTTAAGAGCACGGACTGCCTGTATTTTTGATTTTCAAGAAAGTACATACAGCCCGCTTTTCGTTTGCAAAACAAAGGAAAGGCGGGCTTTTTGATTGATTACGAAGCTCAGCGGGGGACGGATATGGATATTAACGAGGCAAGAAGAATAATCGGCAAGACGGACGGCGAGATAGCCCGACTTTTCGAGCGGCGTATGGAAGCCGTGAGAGAGGTCGCGTCCTACAAGAAAGAACACGCTCTGCCCGTCCTTGACGCGGAGCGCGAGGCGTCTTTGCTCGAAAAGAATCTCTCGGCGATAGAGAGCGACGAGTTCCGTCCCTATTTCGTCGACGTCTTCAAAAGCCTCACCGGGGTTTCGAAGTCATATCAGAGAAAACTGCTGACCGGTATGAGAGTCGCTTACAACGGCGCGCCGGGCGCGTTCGCCCACCTTGCGGCGAAACGCGCTTTCCCCGACGCCGAGCACGTCGCGTATCCCGATTTTTCTGCGGCTTACGGCGCCGTCGAGCGCGGGGAGTGCGACGCGGCGCTCCTGCCGCTTGAGAACAGCTACAACGGAGACGTCGGTCAGGTAATGGACCTCGCGTTTTTCGGAGGTCTGAAAATAAACGGCATATACTCGGCGGAGGTCGTCCAGAACCTTCTCGCGCGCGAAGGCGCTTCCATTGAAGATATAAAAGAGGTCATCTCCCACCCGCAGGCGCTCGGTCAGTGCGCAAAGTACGTAAACCGTCACGGCTGGAAGACTTCGGTCGCCTCGAGCACGTCGGAGGCGGCGCGCGCGGTGCGCGACAGCGGAAGATGCGACGTCGCGGCGATAGCGAGCGAGGAGGCGGCGGACGAATACGGCCTTGTCAAGCTCGAAGGGCATATCGAGGAGAGCCGAAGCAACACGACGAGGTTCGCCGTCTTCGCGAGAACGGCGAAGGCTCCCTCGGAGCGCGATTCGAGATTCGTGATGTCCTTCACCGTAAACAACGAGGCCGGGTCTCTCGGCAGAGCGGTCTCCGTGATCGGTTACAACGGATTCAATCTGCGCGCTCTCAAGAGCCGCCCGACGAAAAAGCTGAGCTGGGAGTATTATTTCTTCGCCGAGGGCGAGGGCAACGTAAACAGCGCGGACGGACGGCAGATGCTGAAAGAACTCGCTCTCTGCTGCAACAACGTGACGGTCCTCGGAAGCTTTGAGGAGGAGATACAGATATGAAAGACGTCGAAACCGTACGCGTGTCGTCAAGCGGCGGCGGATACGATATATTTTTCGGCGCGTCGGCAGACGCCGCCGGAGAATACTTCGACCTTGACAGAAAAGTCCTCGTCGTGACGGACGACAACGTAAAAGACCTTTACGCGAAGAGGATCGTCGCTTGCTGCAAAAAGGCGAAGATAGTCTCCTTCCCGGCGGGAGAAACTTCAAAATGTATCGAAAACCTTGAAACTATCTGGCGTGAGGCGTGCATCTTCGGCCTCTCGAGGGGCGACTGCGTCGTCGCCGTCGGAGGCGGCGTCGTCGGAGACCTTGCGGGCTTTGCCGCGGCGACTTATATGCGCGGCGTCGACTTTTACAACGTACCGACGACGGTGCTCTCGCAGGTCGACTCGTCCGTCGGCGGCAAGTGCGCGATAGACTTTGACGGATATAAAAATATCGTCGGCGCGTTCTACGACCCGAAGGCAGTGCTGATAGACCCCTCCGTTCTCGAAACACTTGACGAAAGACAGTTTGCAAACGGCGTCGCGGAAGCCGTAAAAATGGCGGCGACGTTCGACGAAGAGCTTTTTTCGAGATTTGAAAAGGAAGATAAAGACTATGCGTCGCTGATACGCGACGCCGTAAAGATAAAAATCAGAGTAGTTGAAGAAGACAGACTTGAATCCGGTCTTCGCCGCGCGCTGAACTTCGGGCAC
>CADBQA010000046.1 GCA_902796675.1 uncultured Ruminococcus sp. | reverse complement strand
TTCAGAGCGAGAGCCGAGAGCGTGACGGAGGCTGTTCTTTTCGCGGCGGGGTATCCCGTGAAATACGAAAAGATAGCGTCGGTGCTGAAGATCACCGCGGGACAGGCGAAGTCCATAGTGAAGGACTACGCAAAAAAATACAACGGCGACCCCATCTATCCGAGAGGAGTTATCCTTCTCACGTTCGACGACGCCTGCCAGCTCTGCACGAAAGAAGAGTTCGGCGCGGAGGTGCGGGAGGCGCTCGGAATCAGACGAGGCGGAAATCTCTCGCCGTCGTCGATAGAGGTGCTCGCCATCGTCGCGTACAACGAACCGGTCACGAGAGCGTACATAGACACCGTTCGCGGCGTCGATTCGAGCTACGCCGTGACGTCGCTCACGGACAAGCATCTGATAGAGGTTTGCGGAAGGCTCGACGTTCCCGGCAGACCCCTTCTCTACCGCACGACGGACGACTTTTTGCGCGTGTTCGGTATGCAGTCGCTCTCAGATCTGCCCGAGGTATCCATCTCGACCGCGGACGAAAAACAGCAGACGCTTCCCGAGGTCGACACGAAAGAATGACGCCTCGCGCGTCGAAGGAGGCAAGATGACGGCGTTTATCGTAATACTTTCAATACTGCTCGTCCTCGCCTTTCTTCTGACGAGGTACGCGGGCATTATGATAACATACCGCGAGGACGTCGGCGTCACCGTGACGTACTGGTTCGTAAGGTACACGCTCGGAAAGAGCGGACGCCCGAAGGTCAAAAAAGAAAAAAAGCCGAAAAAAAAGAAAAAGAAGACCGAGGAGGCGCCATCCGGTCCCTCACCGCGCGACCGCGAAGCCGAAAAGCGAGAGCGGCGCGAAAAGCGCGACGCGATAATGGCGGTCGTGCGCGAGGTAAAAAAGATTCTCCCCGGATTTTTCGGAAAAATACATTTCAGAAGCGCAAAACTCTATTGCAGGATCGCGACCGGGGACGCGGCGTCGACCGCGCTTGCGACCGCGGGCGCGAAGGCGTCGGCGTCAATACTGTTTGAAACGATAGACAACTTCGCCGTACTCGATGGGGGCAGCGAGAGGAACGTTGCGATAGAGCCCGATTTCTTATCGGACAAATCCGCGTTCGACATCGACGTAAGACTTCGCGTAAGAGTTATCTTCGCACTTTTTTACGGACTGAAAGTGCTCTTTGCGTTTATAAAACAAAAAATCAAATCGGAAAACAAACTCAAATGAGAGGTATATAAAATGAGCGACAACAGAATGACAGAGATCATCGAGGCGTCCATAAACAGCCTCAAGAGCATCGCCGGCGCCGACACGATAATCGGAGCTCCCATCGCGACGCCCTCGGGCACGACGATTATTCCCGTATCAAAGCTCTCGCTCGGATACGTCACCGGCGGCATCGACTACGCGTCGAAGACGGAAAAGCCCGACAAGAACTTCGGCGGAGGCGGCGGCACCGGTATCAGCATGACCCCCATCTGCTTCCTCGTCATTGACCGCGAAGGACGCGTCGAAATACTGAACGTCGGCGAAGAACGCGCCGCCGATCCGATAGGCGACGTCGTAGGTCTCGTGGAGCGTTCGCCCGAGCTTATCGGCAAGATAAGATCCGCCCTCGGCAAGAAAAAAGCTTCGAAGGAAGCATCAGAAGAAGAATAAACTCGCTCCGGCAAGGCAAACATAAAGTATATTGATCATGCCGGAGGTTTGCCTTGAAAAGAATCGTACTGTCAGCAGCCGCAATCGTGATAACGTCTCTTGCGGTGACTTTTGCCGTGCTCGGCTCGTCCGCGCCTTCCGTTTCGGCGAAAAGCGCGATCCTCGTCTCGGACGGCGAGGTCCTTTATGAAAAGAACGCCGACGAGCGTCTGCCGATGGCGAGCACGACGAAGATCATGACCTGTCTTATCGCGCTCGAGCGTTGCGACCCCGACGAGACCGTCGTCGTTACAAAGGCGTCGTGCGGGATCGAGGGCACTTCCCTTTACCTTCGGGACGGCGACACGGCGACGGTACGCGACCTCGTTTACGCCGCCATGCTCCGTTCCGCAAACGACGCGGCGTCGGCGCTCGCCGTTCACGTTTCGTGGACGGAGGAGGAATTCTGCCGTCTTATGAACGATAAGGCAAAGAGCCTCGGTATGACGTCGACTCACTTCGACAATCCTCACGGTCTGCCGTCGGAGGATCACTACACGACGGCGCGCGACTTTGCCGCGCTCGCCCTCTACGCGATGAACAACGAGGAGTTCCGCGCGGTGGTGTCGACGACGAGCTGCTCGATAAAAATAAGCGGAAAGAGCCGCGCGCTTATAAATCACAACAGAATGCTAAAGAGCTACGAGGGCGCAGACGGCGTCAAGACGGGATACACGAAGACCGCGGGCAGGTGCCTCGTCTCGTCCGCTGAAAGAGGCGGCGTGCGCCTTATTTGCGTCACGCTCTCGGACCCCGACGACTGGCGCGACCACACCGCCCTTCTCGACTACGGCTTCAGTATCATCGCAGGCAAGGAATAGATTTATGGAAAAAATACGACTTCAAAAGATATTTACCGACTCGGGCATTATGTCACGGCGCGCCGCCGAACGTGAGATCGCCGAGGGACGCGTCACGGTAAACGGCGTCACGGCGAAGGTCGGCGACAAAGCGGACCCCGAGCGCGACGTCATTCTCTGGAACGGCAAAAAAATAAAAGCCTCCTCTCCGGAGAAGACCTACATAGTTCTAAACAAACCCCTCGGCTACGTCACGACGGCGAAGGACGAAAAAGGGCGCGAGAGCGTGCTCGACCTCGTGAAAGACGCCGGCGTCAGGGTCTACCCCGTAGGCAGGCTCGATATGTTCTCGGAGGGGATCCTGATACTCACCGACGACGGCGACCTCACGAACAGGATGACACACCCGTCGGGAGAGCTTAAAAAGGTTTACACGGTCAAGATAAAAGGCTTCGTTTCGGACGATGCCCTCGCCGCGCTGCGCGCGCCGATGACGATCGACGGTTACCGCCTTCGTCCCGTCGGCGTGAGACTTATTTCGCGCGGGAAGACAGACCGCGCGGGAGTTGAATATTCCTCTCTCGAGTTCACGCTTTCCGAGGGCAGAAACAGACAGATAAGAAAAATGTGCGAAAAGTGCTCTCTTACCGTCATGAGCCTTTGCAGGATAAGGATCGGGGAGATCGAACTCGGCAACCTCCCGTCCGGCGAATGGCGATACCTCTCCGAAGGCGAGCTTCAATATCTGAAAGACAACGTAAAGTAGGGCTCGATGCCCACATCCGTAGGGCTCGATGCCCACATCGAGCCGTGACAGCAAATCCGTAGGGCTCGATGCCCACATCGAGCCGAGACAGCAAATCCGTAGGGCTCGATGCCCACATCGAGCCGTGACGGTATAACAAAAGAGCGGAGGGCCGCTCTTTTACTTTTTATACCTTCTTCACCTTATATTTTGCATTTCATTTTCGTGCCTCTTGTAATATACTTATTAAAAAAGGGGCGTTACAATGAAAATCGTAAAGATAGACGAATATAATATAATGATCATTCTCGACCGCGAGGAGTCGCTCGCGATGAGATACGGAAAGAGCGCGGAAGAGGCGGCGTCGGCGCTTCTGCACGTCGCCGTCGCGCTGACAGGCAAAAGGCGCGTGCGGCTGACCCTCTTTCCGTCAAAGGGCGGCGACGCGGTCTTTATTCGGGTCAAGGGAGAAGAAGATTTGGCTGACGGATACATATACGGATTTTCCGAATTTGAAAATTTTCTCGCCGCCTGCCGCGACGCGGCGCCCCATGACGCTTTTGCAATGACGGACGGAGCGGCGTTTTATATATCTTCTCCGACGGAGTGTCCAGGGATGTGCGAGTTCGGCGCGACGGCGCTTGACCGGCATGCGTCACAGGCGGTATTTGAGACTTGCCGTCCCATATCTTTTGACATGGAACGGCTCGGAGCTCTCGCTCAATAATTATATACGTTGCTATTGACCTTTTTGAAAAAATATGATAAAATACAATGTGTATTATGAGTATTTATGTCCTTCAGAAAGGAAATGCGCAATGAAAAAAATATCCCTCGTTCTCGCACTCGTCATGCTCCTCGGCGCCGTTCTTTCGTCCTGCGGCGGAAGAAGCTATAAAGCATTCAGCGTCGACCCCGACTACAAGCCGGACGAAAACGCCAAGTCGACGATTTCCGTTCAAGATTTTGACGGAGAAAAAATAGAGGTCAAGAAAGATATTACGAACATCGTATGCTTCTCTCCGGAAGCCGCGATAATCATCAGAGGCACGGGCGGACAGCGCCTTATCACAGCTATCGACGAAGAGACGACGAACGCCATCGTTATCAACAACGTAATAACAGCCGACCAGATAGCCGCGCAAAACCCCGACATCGTGTTCATTAAAGAGACTTATACGCAGGACCTCGGCGACATTCCCTGCATCAGGATACCCGAGACGCTCACGATAAGCGATACGAAGACTCTCATCACCATCGTCGAAAAGGTCCTCTCGTCAAAGAAGGACAGCAACGCCGACGAGATCGACAAGCAGATAAACCTCGCGCAGTCCGCGACGAGCGATTTTCTCAGCCGATACCCCGTTTTCTTCGATCTCGGATCGTTTGAGACCGTCGGCGCCGGCAACTATGTAAACGAGATAATAAACATCTGCGGATGTGAAAACGTCTTCTCCGACCGCGAAGGCAGATTCACGGCGACGAAAGAAGAGATCATCGCGGCAAATCCGACGTTCATATTCACGACCGAAAACACGACGGTTTATACGCGCGACAGAGACCTGAGACTTCTCGATTGCGTCAAGGAAGGCAGAGTTATAAGGATCGAGCCCGCGAAGATCAAATACGCGTCACAGAACATAGCGGACGTTATCCCCACGATCCTCGCCGCGGTAAACGATTTCAGAAATCAGACGGCAAACTGAAAAAACTGAAAACGGGTATTTTCCGACACCGGAAAATACCCGTTTTTTCTTATTACGTCTCCGGTTCGTACGACCCGGCGAGATATTTTTTAAGACAGCTCAAATCGTGGAGCTCCACCCTGCGGTCACCGTTTATATCGGACGCGACAAGCGACCCCTCTGAATCGGGCTCCGCTCCCGCGAGCAGCCGCCTGATCGACGGAAGGTCGTAAAGACTTATCTTTCCGTCCGCGTTTACGTCGCCTGCTATGACCCAGAGGGACACAAGCTCCGCGTCGCGCTCTCCCATTGTATAGGTTATCTCACTGAAAGGATCGCCTGCCGTCTCGCCGCCCGTCCACTTGAAGAACCGCTCCAGAACGCCCGCGCCCTTTCTCGAGGGCGGGACGGGGAGCAAGACCGCGTCGCCCGTCATATAGTAGCCCGCGACCTCGCCGTCGAGTTTAAGCGAACATCTGCCGGGGGAGACCGTGACGGTCGTTTTGATCTCAAGCGGGCGGTATTCGCCATCTTTGATCCTTTCAATGTCACCCGACAGCGAAAGACTGTTCAGATAATCGGGCAAACCGTCGCACGGCTCGAATTTGAAGGTCATATCCGGAAACGCTATCTCATTCAGAACGCCGACGATCTCGCCGATCCTGTAGTAATAATCCCCGTAGCCTATGTCGTTGAGCAGAGGAAGAAGCTCGGGGTCGGCGTTCATTACTCTTAAATTTTCCGTAATATACCGGGTTTGAGTCCGTATTTCGTCGTACACACCGCTTTCGTACAGATAAGACGCGCCGTACCTCTTGTAGTCCATAAGTAAATGATAAATATAAAGGTGCGACGTGTTCCTGTCGACGCAGTTATCGGAAATGAATTTCGACGCTGCCTTCGCCCTGTCCGACATTTCGCTGCCGTTCACGGCGATCTCGATCTGCCTGAGACTCGCTCTGTCGAGCTTTGCGAACTGTTCGTAAAGGCTGAAAAGAAGGTCGGCGTTTTTCTTCACGTCGAGGAACTCATCCCGCTGCGATAAAACGAGCGACAGGTATTCACTCACGTCGGCGCCGTTTATAGGGAGCGCCGCCTCGTAATCCACGATATAAACGTCGAATACGCCGCCGACGTCGGCGAGGCTGCCGTCAAACGCGAACTCAAGCGGGGGCTTGCCTATATTGAACACGGAAGCCGAAGTTGCGCTCCACCTGACGCCCGGGACGTCCGCGTCCTTGTCCGGCGCCGATATGACGCCGCCCGATATGACGACGTCCGATTTGTCCGGCGTTCTGTAACAGATCATTTTCCCGCCGGAGCACGGCGACGAGAGAGCGGCTCTTTCCGAGATGTCAAGTGCGTCGGAATATGCGTCCGCGACGAGAGAGCCGAGCGTGACGCGCGTCCACGGCTTCCCCTCGCTCCTTGCGACGAGCGCGGGTCTTATAACCGTCCAGACCGTACCCTCGAAGTAATGCTCACCGTTGATATAGTAATCGTACACGAGGTCGCCGCCGTGCTTCGGCAGGGTCATTCTGTACCCGTACGGATAAGATGAGGGCATCGGCGACGAATAATCGAACGTCACGTTTTCATATTTCGGCGTATAAGAGATTGAGATCTCAATATCCTTATCGAGCGTATCCGGTATCCCGCTCACCGTCCGAACGTAGTCGCCGCGGGCGACGCCATCCCATTCTTCAAGGGCTGTCCGTTCGATACCGCAAGACTCGACGGCGTTTTCTATCAAGTCTCTGCCGGACCCCGCCGGAAGACGTAAAACGCGGGTATACTCGCCAAGCCGAACGGTCTCAAAGCTGTCGCGCGAGGTCTCCGGTATAACGTCCGACGTGACTTTTACCCTGACGCTGCAAAGGTCAACGTCGGCGCGAAGAGTGACGCGCGGCGTCATAAGAGAGCCCGTCGTCGCCGAGTGACAAGACGCGTCGGCGGCGTCCTTTGCGAGAGCGTCGATTTTTATATATGCCGCTGTTGAAAGGCCGTCCTTCAAAGGGTCGCGTGCCGGATCGAGAAGACGCCACTCACCGCCCGACGCCTCCGCCGTAACGGTCATCGCCGTCTTGATGGCGCCGAGCGCCACCTGTATCTTCTTACCCTGAGTCGAGGTCTTACCGATCACGTTTTTCAAAACGGCGGTGACTGCGGGGTCGGATCTTATATCCGACATTTCGCCGTAGAGCGCCGACGCGAGACGTTTCATATCTTCTCCGCGCTTCAGGATGAAAGAGATCTTCGACGGCGCCGATTCATAATCGAACAGAATCGTCTGGATAGAGAGCGAATCTCTGTAAACGTTTTCGATGGCGTATACGGTATCTGGATCCGTAACGCAATACTCTCCCGCGAAGTCCGGGTCGGTCATCACGGAGAAATATGACGCGTTTTCGGAAATAACGTTGTAATATATGAACGCTGAGTCGAGCGCGTCCGCGTACTTTAACGCCGTCGCGACGGTATGCGCGCCGTTCAACAGCTTTTCGACGTGTTTCGCGTCGAATTCGAGCGAGGCTGAATAATCGACCTCGACCGTATAACGGTTGTCAGGGCAGACGAAAGTCCCCTCGCCGCTTACGATCTCAAAAAGTCCGTTATTCCCGCCCGAGACGACTCTTCCCGCGACGGGGCGCCACAAGCCGAAGTCCGGCGCCGATACCGACAAGCTCTCCGTATCAACGGATATGAGCGAATCGTACGGAAGCTCGAGCGACACCTCTTTCGTATCTACGTAAGGCGACGAGAGAAAAGCCCTCTCACCGTCGGTGAGCGAGGGATAGTTGTATATTATCAAATCACTTTCCCGGTACACCGCTTCACCGACGGCGGACGCTGGGACAGGTATCGTTATAAGAAGAAGCGCCATTAAAAATGAAATAAGCTTTTTCATGATCTTCTCCGAAAAGATAAATCTTTATAATTATAATACCATATATTGTGCGATTTGTAAAGACAAAAAAGAGGCTCCCGCGTGGGAGCCTCTTTCCGAAAAATATTCAGTCGTTTTTGATCATATCGAGGATTCTCTGATCGCCGTATACGCTCTCCCAGTCCTTCGCGAAATCGTCTATCGCATAATAGGTGAGCGGATGGTAGATGAGCTTCTCGAAAAGATCGGGGTTGATCGTCACCGCGTGGCTTCCGACGAGAGCGGCTTTGTGTACCTGCTCGACGTTCTTGAAGCTTGCCGCGAGGACTTTCGTCTTGATGTCGTACTGCTTGAATATGCCGACTATCTCCTCAACGACGTGAACGCCGTCGGATACGATATTGTCGAGTCTGTTGATGTAAGGAGCGACGAAATCGGCGCCGGCGAGCGCGGAAATGAGCGCCTGCTGCTGCGTGAAGATCGCTGTCATCGTGACCTTGATTCCGTAATTCTTAAGCACCTTCGTCGCCTTGAGACCCTCGGCTGAGATCGGTATCTTGATGTAGAAATCGCCGCCGACGAACTGCTGAAGCTCCATCGCTTCCTTGACTATCTTGTCGCAGGTGGACGAGGTCGTCTGTATGTGGAGCATCTTGTCCGGACCGATGATGCCTCTTATCGTCTTGATAAGGGGACCGAACTCCGTGTGTTCCTTCGAGATTATCGTCGGGTTCGTCGTGACGCCGGCGACGGGATATATCTCGTTGCACTTTCTTATCTCATCTACGTGAGCCGTATCGATTATATAAAGCATATCATATACCTCCGTTTTGCCTTATAAATCTTATCACCGCGCGGGACTTCTGTCAAGCGTATTTATCACCAAAAATACTTCCGTTTCGGGCGTTTTGTTTGACATCATTCGATGCCGGAGAGGTCGTACGACGAAAGATAAGCGTTTGCGGCGTCGGCGACGCCCCTCAGGCACTTCTCATCGAACGGGCTCTCGAGCCCCGCTTTTGCAAGCAGGTCGGTAAAAGTCAGCGAGCCGCCGAGAGACGTATACGCCATATAGTATTTCCAAGCGTCCGGAAGGTCCTTCTGTATCTTTGCGAAGAACTCGAGCGCGACGGTCTGCGCGAGGCAGTAGTCGATGTAGTAGAACGGAGACGAATAGATGTGCATCTGACGCTGCCAGCCCTCGCCGTCCGAATAGAACGGTATCTCGCCGTCGAGCTTCATCCACGGCATATAAACGCCGAGCAGACGGCGCCATACGTCGTGACGCTCGCGCGGAGTCAGGTCGGGATTTGCGTATACCTCGTGCTGGAAGTGGTCTACCATCGTTCCGTAGGGGATAAAGGTCAGCGCGCCCGCGAGGTGGCTGTATCTGAATTTTCTCGTATCGTCTCCGAAGAAGCTCTCAGCCCACGGCCACGCGAAAAACTCCATCGACATCGAATGTACTTCGCAAGCCTCCATCGTCGGCCATACGTAGCTTGACGGGACGCGGTACATATTGAGCCAGGATTCGAATGCGTGCCCCGCCTCGTGCGTCACGACCTCGACGTCGTGTCTTGTTCCGTTGAAGTTCGCGAAGATGAACGGTATGCCGTAGCCGGAGATCTCCGTGCAGTATCCTCCCGCGCGCTTCCCCTCTGTCGATAGAACGTCGAGAGTTTCGCTCTCGCGCATGGCGCGCCAGAATTTTGACGTCTCGGGAGAGAGCTCGTCATAGAACTTATCCGCCGCGGCGAGAATATCGTCGGGTCCGCCCGCGGGTTTCGCGTTGCCGCTTCTGAAAGAGAGCGCGGCGTCGGCGAACGAGAGCGGATACTCTTTTCCTATCCTCTTCGCCTGTTCGCGGTATATCGCGTCCGCAACGGGAACGATGTATTTTACGACAGCCTCGCGGAAGACCTCGACGTCTTCCTTCCCGTAGCAGTTTCTGCCCATTCTGTAATAGCCGAGCTCCGTGTATCCGTCGTAGCCGAGAGCTCTTCCCATTTCGTCTCGAAGGTGGGTCAGCTTGTCGTAGATCTCGTCGAGTTTCCCCTCGTTGTCCTTGTACCATTTGCCCTCCGCGCACCACGCGGCAAGGCGCACTTTATCATCTGCCGACGCCTTGAACGGCGAGAGCTGGGAAATGGTATAAGTCTTCCCTTCAAACGGTATCTCTGCCGAGGCGATAAGGTTCTCGTACTCCTGCGTCAGGTCGTTTTCCTGCTGGAGCGCCGGTATTATCTCCGACTTGAAGGTTTTGAGAGCAATTTCGGCGTTCCTAAACATGAGGTCGCCGTACTCATCGGTAAATTCTTTGCGGTAGGGGCTCTCAAGCATCGCCGCCGTCCACATCTGTTCGTACTCCTGGAGACGCGGCATCTCACGGTTCCAGAACTTCATTTCGGCGTCGTAAAAAGGGTCTCTTGTGTCGATGCTGTTTCTGACCGATGCGAGAGTCGACATCGTTGATATCTCCTTGTCGGTCGCCTCTTTTTTGAGGAAGACCGCCTTCGCCCCGTCATAGCTCTTTGCGGCTTTTAATTCCTCAACGTACGCGGTATAGGTTTTTGCAAGCTCCTCAAGATCGGGTCTTGCATATTTCATATCCTTGAATTTCGTCATCATCATACCCTCCGGATCAATAGATAAGCTTATTTTAGCACACGCTAACTCCGTTGTCAAGAAAATGAACCAATCGTAAATTTATCAAAACTATTGTATTTTTATTCAGCGCGTGATAAAATAAAATGGTATTGTATTAGTAAGAGGTCACGATATGCGCATTTTCGACAGTCACGTACATATTTATCCCGACAAGATCGCCGCGAAAGCCTCGGCAAACGTCGGAAAGTTTTACAACGTCGACATGAATTTCGACGGAACGGTCGGGGCTCTTCTGAAAAACTGCGCCGAGGCAGGAGTCGAAAAGTGTCTCGTTCACTCTGTCGCAACGACTCACGACCAGGTACAGAAGATCAACGATTTCATAAAATCATCCGTCGACGCGTCGGACGGCGCCTTCGTCGGCTTCTGCACTCTTCACCCCTCGATGACCTGCGACGAGATCGCCGCCGAAGTCGACCGCGTTATCTCAATGGGGCTTCACGGAATAAAACTCCACCCCGACTGTCAGAAGTTCGCGATAGACGACCCGCACGCGATGGAAATGTACGAGATCATCGACGGAAGGCTGCCGATACTCTTTCACACAGGAGACTACAGATACGACTTTTCAAACGCCGAGCGCCTCCGCGCCGCCGCACGCCGTTTTCCGCGGCAGAAAATGATAGGCGCGCACTTCGGCGGTTACTCCGACTGGGACCACGCCGTGAAAGTCCTCGCAGGACTTGAAAACGTCTGGTACGACGAATCTTCCTCTCTCGCCTTCTTCCCTCCCGAAACGGCGCGCGACTACATTATGAGGCTGGGAGAAGACAGGATCTTCTTCGGAACCGACTATCCGATGTGGAGCGCGAAGGAAGAACTCGAACGCTTCGACCGCATAGACCTCACCGACGCGCAAAGAGAAAAAATACTTTGGAACAATATTACGGAATTTTTGAAATGAAAAAGGAGAGTTTACACTCTCCTTTTTCCTTATTTTCTGCCGTTTCTGCCGTTGCCGCCGCCCCCGCCGGGCTGTCCTCCCCGCTGTCCGTTCTGACCGCCGGGCGTCATGCCGCCTCCGGGCATCATCCCGCCGCCCATGCCGCCGAACTGATTTGTGATCGACGTCACGGTCTGTCCGTTTACGGTGAGAGTACCGCCGTTATACGTCGCAGTACCGTCGTAATCGAACGCGGACTGACCCGTGATATTGACGTTGCCGCCGTTTATCACGATGTTGCCGTTTGAGTCGATGGCGTCGGTGTCGCCCGCGCCCATTTTGATCGTAAGGTCACCGCCGTCGATCTCGACGATGACGCCGAGAGACGACGATTTTTTCGCCGCGTTGACACCGTCGTCGGACGCGGTTATATTGATACTTCCGCCGCCTATCACGACCTGTGTCGCTTCGATCCCCTCCGCGGCGCTTATCGTGAAGTCGCCGCCGTAGATCTCGCATACCGTTGTCGCATGAATGCCGTCGTCACCGGATGTGATGTTAAATTTACCGCCCGTGATATAGATATACCCGACCGTGTCGTCCTCTTCGTATTCACAGTGCATACCGTCCTTCGACGCCTTGATCGTCACGTCTCCGTCCGAGATCCTTATCGAGTCGTTCGCTTCAAGTCCGTCCGAAGCGCAGTCGATCACGATCGTGCCGCCGGTGATCTTAAGGTCGTCCTTCGACGTGATACCGTTGTCCGAGGATTTTATGTTCAGCGTGCCGACGCCGTTTATAACAAGATCGTCCTTTGAAAAGATCACGGCGTCTGTATTGGTATCGCCGTCGGAAGTAAAAGTGCCCGTGACGGAAAGCGTATTGACGGTGTCCGTCGTCGTGACGAATACCTTGTCGGCGTTCTTGACGTAGATCGCCGGAGAATCCTCGTTCGTAACGGTCACGCCGTCAAGAACTATCTGCACCTTGTCCTCGTCCCCGGCCTCGACAATTACCGTCGAATCGTTTGCGCTGCCGGTCAAAACGTATACTCCTGCCGCCGTCAGCGTCACGTCCTCGCCGGATTTAAGGGTAATATTTTCGGCCACCGACGTGTCCGCCGTCTGCTCAAGGTCGCGCGACGTGAACTGATCGTCCGCGGCGACGGTTTCCGCGCTGTCGGCGCCGTTTGAGGTATTGAAGCCTCCCTGCCCGCCGAATCCGCCGAAAGCGTTGCCGCCGTTCCCTTCAAATCCCCCTCTTGGCATCTCCGGCGCCTCGCCGCTCGGCATCTCACCCGAGGGCGCATCCGGCATACCGCCGTTTTGCGCCGCAAACTCCGTCTGCTCTCCGTCTGTTTTTTCGACCTCCACGGACGCGCAGGACGCGAGCGTAAGTGCAAGTGCCAAAGTTATAAATAACGCGATAATCTTTTTCATAATTGATCTCCTTTCACACGTCATAACCCTTCGTTGCTTCTTTATTGTGCCTTGATTATACGGCGCTATGCTTAAAGAAAGATTGAAGGTTTGTGAAATGTGAGTGAAAAATCAGTGATGTTTGCACAAGCTTTTATGTACGACGGGAATCGCTCGACGCACTACCGTGCGCCGACATAGAGCGCTCCCTTAACGTCATCGGTGCCCGAAGATCCTGTCGGGTCGCTGCCGCGACTGTTCCTCCGGATCCTTCGACCGCTGACCCTCACCCGCCTCGCTGCTTCATCCACCGGATGCGCTCGCCGGGTTCGTCTTTTCGATTCCCTCCATCTT
>CADBQA010000045.1 GCA_902796675.1 uncultured Ruminococcus sp. | reverse complement strand
TGTCCGAATCCTTCGTTCCTTAATAATCCGTACTATCAAAAAAACACACAATGGATATCAGATGACGGTATGTATTTTATAAACATCAGTGATGACAATTACACGTATGGTTATATTATGGTTGGAGAAGAGAAATACCCGGTCGAGTATAATTTTGTACCGGGTCGGGTATGTATTCACGATATAAACTCTATTGAAGACACTTTATATCATGATCTTGTTGAATTCTCAGTTGATAAATACGAGCCGGATTCATTTTCAATGAAAGCAAAGAAACAAAAAGAATACTCTTTTTTCGACAATGGTAAGATTCATATTTCAAAAATATCTGACAACGATAAAATTGATTTCAGTTTAGAAAAGTATAAGTCGGAAACTCCGTATAAAAACGGTAGAATGATTTTTGAAAACATTTTTGAAAAACTGTATTCGGAAGGGATTAACAAACAGTACGATTACAATAATGACTCCGTCAGGATCGTTTTAGAACTTGCTTCTAAAGGTTGCGGTAATATTGAAGCGATTAAAGAATTGATTCGCGGAGAAGACGTCGTATCGTTTGAACTTCAAGATGATAACGGGTCATCGTTCAACGTTGAGTATGACTTCAATGAGAGATATGTTGTCACTTGTAAAACGGTTGACGTCTCTGCGTATTGACCTCAACAGAAAACAAGAACAACGCCTTCGGTTTCCCGAAGGCGTTGATTTTATTCATCTTCTTCTTTCATCTTCTCTTTATTAAGTCTTGCGACCTCGGTGAAGAAGCCCTCAAAGTCGGAGTCCGGCTCTACGACAGCGCCGATCTTTTCGCCGTCCTGCTCAAAGACGAGAAGGACGGAGCGCGGCGGCTTGAAGGTGACGGTGTAATAGTAGAGAGCCATTTTACCGTGCGACTTGATTATTTTTTGTTTTTCGGAATAATTGAAGGGAAGTACCGTGGCGGAAGAGAGGGCGCCGAGGTCGAGCGCCGCCTTGTTTGACTCGGCGCCGCGCCCGTAACGCTTTGAAATCATAAAGGTCAGCTCGTCAGGACCGAGCTCCGACACGCTCTTTTTCGTATCTCTGTCCTTCGGGTATACGGCGTAGGTGTAAACGGTCAGTTTTTTCATAATGAAGAAAGCCGCGCCCGCCATGCAGAGCACCGCCGCGAACTGGACCGCGCCGCGATACGCCGTGTAATACTGCGCGCCGAAATAGAGCATAACGACCGCCGTTATAAGAAGGATAAGCGACGCCGCCTCGTGCTTTCTGTTGGCGCTCTTCGGTGTGTATTTCATATAAACCTCCGGAAAATACCCTATAAAAAGCGTAAGGTCGCATCTTTCGTGCGACCTCTACTGCATAAGCAATTTTTACGCTTCTTCCATCTTGATGATCTCTTTGCCGTTGTAATAACCGCAGTTGGAGCAAACACGGTGCGCGAGATTGAATTCTCCGCAGTGAGAGCACTTGACCATCCCGGGTGTTGCGAGCTTCCAAACGTTGCTGCGTCTCTTGTCACGACGTGCCTTGGAAGTTTTTCTCTTCGGTACTGCCATTTTTGATCCTCCTATGTGAATTTGAAGCCGAAAACTATGACCCTTTCGGCATCAACCGTTTTATTATACATCAATTAATCGAAATTATCAAGTAGTTTTTGCAATTTTTTAAGTCTCGGGTCGATTTCTTTTTTCTCAGAGCATCCGCAAGGCCCTTCTTTGAGGTTCTTTCCGCACCTCGGGCAGAGCCCGGGGCAGTCCTCTGAACAAAGATGGTATATCGGAAGGCGAAGCGCGATCTCCTCGACTATCGCGGGGTCGAGGTCGAGCGACGATTCCGAGACGAAAACGACGTCGTCGTACGTCGGGTCGTCTTCAAAACCTGCGGGCGCGGCGTCGGCGGAGACCGTTTTTTCAAACGTAAAGTCGAGCGTGCCGGGAACGTCGTCGAGGCATCTGTCGCAGGGCGCGACGTAGTCGACCCTGACGCGGCAGGAGAGCGACATACAGTTGTTTTGATCTTTCACCGTGACCTCAACGTCCGCGGGAGCTGTTATCGTTATCCCGTCGGGGAGCGCGGGCGCGTCTTGGACCGACGTGACGTCGAGCTTGTACGACGAGACGATCATCGCCTCTTTTTTATTCAGGATCTTTGTGACGTCGGTTTTCATTTCCGTCCTCCTTACTGTCGCTTGAGATTACATTATAAATAAAATACTCCGCTTTGTCAAGACGGGGCGAAAAAATTGCGGGACTTCTATTGTATACGGGCGCATTTTTTGATATAATAAACTATAAAGTCAAAACCGTGAGGCGGGCTTATGAAAAAAGTATTGACGATAATCATATTCGCGATGATCGCCGTCGTTGTGGTGTCGCTTGTGATAATGATATCTGTTTCCGAGGCGAAGACGGTGCTGAGGGCGATAACTCCGACGCCCGCCGCCGTCAAGGCTTACGCCGAGGGGGAGGACATCCTTTCGCACGACGTGAAGCAGGAGCTATCCTTCGACGGTTATATGAGGTGCTATGCGCTTGTATACATTCCTTCGGAGGGCGAGCTCCAGGTCACAGTAAAGAGCAACAACAGCGTTTATGAAAAACTCTCGACCACCGCGGAGCGCGGCTTCGTTTTCAAGCTTTACGACGTCGAGACGGAGCGCGAGTTTACCGAGTATACGGAAGTGAGAGCGTCGGAGGGCAGGTACGGATATTACCGTCTCGCGTTCTCGGGCGTTGAGTTCTCGGAGGACGCCGACCTCGAGCTCGTAATGCTCTCGCCGGACAACGAGGAGCGCGGCTCGGTCATAAAGCTCCACAAGGCGGGGCAGGAATTTGAAGAATACGAACTGACAGACGATGAAACGGTTTCACTCGGAGGTAAACTGAAATGATAAAGAGAATTATCGCGCTTATCTCGGCGCTCATTATGATAGTTTCCGTCCTCGCTTCCTGCGGGGGCGGGGAAGGCGATTGGAGCGACATTTTCGAGAGCATAGAAAACCCGCCGGAGACGAAGACGCCCGACACGACGGAAAGCGAGAGCGTCGACACCGAGCCTCCCGCGCCCTCAAACGACGGCGTCGTCAAGTTCTTCGCCGCGGGCGACAACATCATTCACGAATGTGTCTATCTCGACGCCATGACACAGGCGACGGCGACGAACGCTCCGTCGGAATACTATTTCACCGGGATGTACAGAAATCTCAAAGAGAAGATCTCTTCCGCCGACGTCGCGTTCATCAACGCCGAGGGACCGCTCGATCCGGATTACGAGCCGAACGGATATCCGACCTTCAACGCGCCGCGCGAGGCGGGCGACGCGCTCGTCGACGCGGGCTTTGACGTCATCAACCTCGCTAACAACCATATGCTCGACTATCACGGCGCGACGGGTCTCAAGGGTACTATCAACTACTGGAAGACGAAGGACGTCGTCACCGTGGGAGGCTACGAGGGCGAAGCGGATTATAACAAAATAAGGGTGATCGAGGTGAACGGCGTCAAAATAGCCATCCTTTCCTACACTTACGGCACGAACGGAAACTATCTCCCCGCGGGGACCGCCGACCTTTGGATACCTTACATAAACGACGCCGATATAACGAGACAGATCGCCGAGGCGAAGGGTCTTGCCGACTGCGTCATAGTCTCCATGCACTGGGGCAACGAGAACACTTTTGACGTCACGACCGAGCAGACGAGGCTCGCAAAGCTCGTCGCGGACTGCGGCGCGGACGTCATAATCGGTCACCACTCCCACACTATCCAGCCCGTGAAATGGGTCGAAGGGCAGGGCGGTCACCGCACACTCGTCACCTATTCGCTCGGCAACTTCCTCCACACGCAGCTTTATTCCTACAATATCGTCGGCGGCACCGTGACCTTTGACATAGTCAAGGGAGAGGGAGGCGTCAGCATTGATAACGTCGTCTTCGACCCCACCGTCTGCCACTATACGGCGAATACGGCGGTCCTCGATTCGCTCGACTACTATAAGAGAGAGAATATACTCATCTACCGCCTCGCCGAGTACACCGACGCCCTCGCCGCCGAGCACGGCAGCCAGAAGTGGAATTCCTTCTCCCTCGATACTCTCAAGGGTTACGTCAACAGTACGATAGACAAAGAGTTTTTGCCGTCTGATTGGAAATGATATTCATCGAATGTGACGGCGTTCGATGAAATCGTTCGCTTCGCTCACGATGAAAAAAGCACTTCTTACGAAGTGCTTTTTTTCTGGAGCTGATAGTCGGACTCGAACCGACGACCTGTTGATTACGAATCAACTGCTCTACCAACTGAGCCATATCAGCGTGC
>CADBQA010000044.1 GCA_902796675.1 uncultured Ruminococcus sp. | reverse complement strand
TTCTGGAGCTGATAGTCGGACTCGAACCGACGACCTGTTGATTACGAATCAACTGCTCTACCAACTGAGCCATATCAGCGTGCTTAATTAGTATACATCAAAAAAATTGACGTGTCAACATCTTTTTTAATTTTTTTAGGATGCGAAATGAAATCTTTTGCCGGAAGGCAAAAGATGAAATCAAAGGCGGAGCCTTTGGTGAAATCGAACGCCGGAGCGTTCGGTGAAATCCTCGGACTTTGTCCTCGGGTTGATTGAATCGCGCGGTGCGCGATTCAATCAGCGTATACCCACGGGAAACCGTAATCGTCCTTGACGGTGATGCCGGCGGGGAGGAAGAGGGCTTCCCAGGCGTTTACGGCGTTATCGCCGTCGTTTTCGATTGTCATCGAGGGGTCGTATTTGCCGCGGTAGCATGAGATATGGCAATGCTCTCCGAGCGCGAAGCCCGCGGTGCCCATCTCATAGAACGGCTGACCCTGGAGGATGATCTCGCCGACGTTGAGGTCGGAGATATCGTTATCGTGCATGAACATACAGGTCATATAGCCGTACGTGCCGTCGGCGTACAGGACCTCCGACGTGCTCTCGACCCAGACGCAGTTTCCGCTCTCCTCGTTGATCGCGGCGACGCGGCAGGTGAAAGGAGCGGTTATGGAGTCGCCCTCGTTTACCTGCATATCTATCGCGTTTTGGGTCTGGTGGGAATAGATATCGTAAGGGCCCTGGGTTATCGCGAGGACGTTCCCGGGGTAGAGCGCGCGCTCTCCTCCGGAGGTCGCCGCCTCGGCGCCCCAGACGGTGATCGACCAGCCGTAGTAATACGACGGGTTGCCGAACTCACATACGACGGCGGGCGTACTGTTTTCGGCGTCCTTAGGGAACGCGAGGTACTTCGTGTCGTCGGTCGAGAGGACTATGTACTTCTCGTCGCCCTCTCCGCTCTTTATGAAGAACGACGCCGCTCTCGGGTTATCCGGCGCGTGGAGCGCGGCGTACCCGGTGTCGGGGTCATATCCGATGACTCTGCTGAAGCCGCCTCTGCTGCACGCGGCGAAGAGATCGTAGCTTCCGTCGTCCCTCATAACGGCGCGGAAACGCTGGGTCACGTCGCCGGTGTCCTCCCACGCGGTGACGGGGACGCCCTCGTAGTCGTTGTCGACGCCGTCGACGCTGACGTTGAGGCATATTTCCTTACCCGTCGACTCAAAAGTGTAGTAACCGTCGTTCAGACTGCGGCGTATCGCCTTTTCGGAGAAGTATTCCGTCTCTCCGGGCGACGCGCCGTCTTTTATTTTCACCATGGCGTTCTCGATAGCCGAGACCTTGTCCGCGGCGTGTGCGCTCTCTACGGTTATAGCGCATTCGCAATATCCGACGTACTCCGCGCCCCCTCCGGTATACGCCGGACGGGCGACGGCAAATATTCCGAGCGCCGCAAATATTACGGCAAACGCTCGTCTCAAACGCATACCTCCTTCGGGATGTGGAATAAAGTGAATGTATTATATCAGTTAAATGTGAACAATTCTACCGTCAGTCCCCGTCCTCGATCGCGGCGCGGCGCGAGACGGAGGCGCGTATCCTCCCGATATCGAACTTCGGCGTTCTGTCGAACCTGTAAATACCGTTCTGCTCCTGCATGACGTCGGTGAACTGTGTATAGCAGAAGCCGCATACGCGCGGGTTGTCGAGCAGCGCGCCGGTCAGCCCGTCGAAGCGTTCGTAGAATTCATCGGCGGAGTAGGGCCTTTCGCCGTAGCCCCAGGACTCGGAGCGGTCCTCGCCGTTCGAATCGGTGGGGGCGGGCGCCCAGAAGGTGCCGCCGAACTCGGAGACGAAATAGGGTATCGACTCGTCGCGCGGCTTTTCGTATTCGGGATAGTCAATAAAGACGTCTCCCTCGCCCGTCACGAGCGGGTCGTAGTGGCTCTTGAACTCCGCGACGTTCTGCTCGTAGTCGTGGACGTCGTAGATGTCGGTAAACTCCGAGTGCATAAAGCCGGATATGTCGATCACGGGACGCGAGGGATCGAGAGCCTTCGTCAGGTGATAAATGTTTTTCAAAAACTCGTGGTTTTCGTTTGTCCATATCTCGTTCAGCGGGCACCAGCCGATGATCGACGGTGACGAGACGTCGCGCTCGATCTCCTCGCGCCAGGCGGGCGCCATTCTGTCGAAGGCGCCGTCGCGCACGGTGTCGAGGCCCCAGTTCGGGAACTCGCCCCAGAGCAGATACCCGAGGCGGTCGGCGGCGGCGATAAAGCCCGGCTCGAAGACCTTCATGTGCATCCTCGCGCCGTTGAAGCCCGCTTCCATCTGGAGCTTTATATCGCGCTCGAAATCGTCCTCCGAGAGGGCGGTGTATATTCCTTTTTCAAAGTAGCCCTGATCGAGAACGAGACGCTGGAAGACGCTTCTTCCGTTGAGGCGGACGCGGTAGCCGTCGACCTCGAAGGATCTCATACCGAAGTAGCAGGTGAGCATATCGTCTCCGAGAGTGAGGCAGAGATCGTAAAGATTTCCTTTTCCGATATCCCAAAGGACGGGGTCCTTTATGCCGAGCGAGAACGTCGCGGCCTTGCCGGTCAGAGCGACTTCGCGGGACGATACCTCGTCGCCGTCAAACGCCGCCACGGCGCGAAGCGACTTTTCGCCTCCCTCAACTGTCACCGTGACGTCTACCTTTTCGTTTGCGACGTCGGGGATGATCTTTACCGTTTTTATGTATGATTCGGGAACGAACTCAAGCCATACCGTCTGCCAGATGCCTGTCGATCTCGTGTAGTAGCAGCCGTAGTTGTCGTATCTCGCGGACTGCTTGCCGGACGGCTGGAGCGGGTCTTTGACGTTGTCGTCGGCGTGTACCGTCAGGACGTTTTCGCCCTGCTTTACAAGTTTCGTCACGTCGAGCGTGAAGGGCGTGTAGCCGCCGCGGTGACGTCCGGCTTCCTCGCCGTTCACCCAGACCGTCGCCGTGTCGTCGAGCGCGCCGAAGTGGAGCAGAACGCGCCCCGATATCTCGTCCTCCGTCAGCTCAAAAGTTCTCCTGTACCAGACCGAGGGGATGTAGTCGGTGTAGCCGACGCCGGACGCCTCCGATTCGGGAACGAAGGGGACGGTGATCTTTGACGAAAGGTGTTCGGCGCGCTCGAGGTGTCGCTCGGCGCCGCTCGCGGAGAGGTCAAGCTCGAACTCCCATTCGCCGTTCAGGCATTTCCACGTGTCGTCGCCGCGAATGAACTGCGGGCGCGGATATTCGTTTCTCGGTATTGTCATTTCCATGGTAAACTCCGGTTCAGTTTTATTAAATCAGTATAACATAAATAAAAAGTAAAGTCAACGGTGAAGTTTTTCGGCAAAACGATTGAAAAAACGTATGAAAAAAGGTATACTTATAACAGTAAATTACGTCGGAGCGTGTTATGGATAAAACAGAGACCCGAAAGAGAATAGAATACCTCAGAGAGCAGATAGCGTACCACTCGAAACTTTACTACGACAACGACGCGCCGGAGATCTCGGACTACGAGTACGATATGATGTTCGACGAGCTGAAGCGCCTCGAGGCGGAAAACCCGGAGCTCGACTCGCCCTCGTCACCGACACACCGCGTCGGAGGGCGCGCGTCGGCGAAATTCGCGCCGGTCGCTCACCGCGTCCGTATGGGAAGTCTGACGGACGTTTTCAGCCACGAGGAGGTCGCCTCGTTCGTCCGCCGCGCGAAGGAAAAGCTCGCGGAAGAGGGCGAGGACGACGTCCGCTTCACGGTCGAGCCGAAGATAGACGGTCTCTCCGTATCTCTTATGTACGAAAAGGGACGTCTCGTCTGCGGCGCGACGAGAGGCGACGGTATGACCGGCGAGGACGTGACGGAAAACATCAAAACGATAAGATCCATACCTCACGAAATACCGCTTGAGACGGACGAACTCTGCGTCAGAGGCGAGGTGTATATGCCGCGCGCGTCGTTCGCAAAGCTGAACGAGGAGAGGGAGCGCGCGGGCGGAAAGCTTTGGGCGAACCCGAGAAACGCCGCGGCGGGGTCTCTCCGTCAGCTCGACTCGTCCGTCACCGCGTCGCGCGGACTCGATATATTCGTATTCAATATGCAGTACGGCGAGCTCTATGAGGACGGACACGCGCCATCTCTCCACTCGGAGAGCGTCGACAGGCTTCACGCGATCGGCTTTTCAACCATCAAAATGGTCGCCGTCACGTCTGACGAGGACGAGATAATAAACGCGATACTCCGTCTCGGGGAACTTCGCGACAGCCTCGCCTACGATATCGACGGCGTCGTCATAAAGGTCGACTCGCTCCGTCAGCGCGAGCTGCTCGGCGAGAATACGTCGACGCCGAAGTGGGCGGTCGCGTATAAGTTCCCGCCCGAGGAGAAGGAGACAAAGCTCCTCGACGTGACGCTCCAGGTCGGCAGGACGGGAGTTCTCACCCCCACGGCGGAGCTTGAACCCGTGCGCCTCGCCGGGACCACCGTTTCCCGCGCGACGCTCCACAATATCGACATAATCCGCGAGCGCGACATAAGAGTCGGCGACACGGTGATAATAAGAAAAGCCGGCGACATCATCCCCGAGGTCGTAGGCAGCGTCGCCGCGAAGCGCGACGGCAGCCAGGTGCCGTTTCGCTTTCCGGAGAGGTGTCCGTCCTGCGGCGGAGAGCTCGTCTTCGACGACCCGGACGACGAGGGCGGCGGAGCCGTAAGGTGTATAAACGCATCCTGTCCGGCGCAGCTCGAGCGCCGTCTTGTCCATTTCGCTTCAAAGGGAGCGATGGATATAGACGGAATGGGCCCGAAGGTCGTGTCGGCGCTTATCGAGAACGGGATGCTGAAGAGCCCCGCGGATATTTATAAAATCGACTTTGAAAAGTTCGCCGCGCTCCCCGGCAAGGGCGCGCTCTCGGCGAAGAATCTCTCGGACGCGATCGAAAGATCGAAGTCCTCGGGACCCGTACGCCTTCTTTCCGCTCTCGGCGTGAGACACACGGGCGAGGCGGCGTCGGAGGCGATCATCGGACGGTTCGGCAGCGTCGACGCGCTCTTCTCGGCGACCGAGGAGGAGCTGACCGCCATCCCCGACGTCGGCGGCGTCACGGCGCACTCCGTAATGGAATTCTTCTCGCTCCCCGAGACGAGGGAACTGATAGACAGGCTGAAAGCGTCCGGCGTCGTGACGGAACTCTCGCCCGACGAGATGAAGCCCGCGGGCGACGCGCTCGAGGGCGCGACGGTAGTTCTGACCGGCAAATTCCCGACGATGACCCGCGACGAGGCGACAGCCCTCGTCAAGGCGAACGGAGGAAAAGTCGCGGGGTCCGTGTCGAAAAAGACGACCTTCGTCGTCGCCGGCGAGGACGCCGGGTCGAAACTCACAAAAGCGAATGAGCTCGGTATCAAGGTCATCGACGAGGCGGAACTTTTGGAGATGCTGAGATGAAGTGGTATTTTGTCGTACTCATCATAACCGCCGCGCTGATTGTAATATCCCTCGCGGCGGGAACGAGGATGTTCTTTAATTTCGCCGTCGTCAGCGACAACTCAAAGAAAAAGGAAAAGCGCAAGAACTGTTGGGACGAGGATGAAAACCTCCCCGGCGACGTCCGCATGATGCCGTCGTGCATACCTTACGCCGACGAGCTCCTCGAGGGAAGACGCCACGTCAAGAGCCACACGCTGACCGCACACGAGGTAACGTCGTACGACGGGCTTCGCCTTCGCGCAAAATATCTCGACGCGGACGGGGAGAGGCGCGGCATAGTCCTTATGATGCACGGCTTCCGCTCGAGCCCGCTCCACGATTTTTCGCTCGCGATAAATATATATCACGACCTCGGCTTCGGCTGCTTCATGCCGTACCAGAGGGCGCACGGCGACAGCGAAGGGAAGTACCTCTACTACGGCGTGAGAGAGCGGTACGACGTCCTCTCGTGGTGCCGGTATATTGAAGAAGAATTTCCCGGGACGCCCGTCATCCTCGACGGTATTTCGATGGGCGCCTCGACCGTTATGATGGCGCTCGGTCTGGATCTCCCGGACTGCGTGAAGGGCGCCGTCGCCGACTGCGGCTACACGACCCCGAAGGAGGAGTTCATCTACGTTCTGAAGAAGCACTACGGGATAAAACCGTTCCCGTTCCTTTACACCTCGGGTCTTCTTTCAAAGATAGCCGCGGGCTTTTCTTTCACCGCCGCGTCGACGAAGGAGGCGCTGGCGTCAAACCGCCTGCCGATACTGATCGCGCACGGCGGGGACGACTCCCTCGTCCCGCATTATATGTCGGAGGAAAACTACGAGGTCGCGAAAAAATCCTGCGACGCCGAATTTCTGTCTGTGCAGGGAGCCGAGCACGGGCTTTCCTTCCTCGTAGATCGGAAAAGATACACGGAAGCCGTCAAAAGGCTGATAGACAAATGTATAAAATAATGGAGCGAACAATATGAGACCTATCGAAAGATTTATCGAATACGCGAAAATGCCGACGATGTCGGACGAAAATTCCGCCTCCTGCCCGAGTACGGAAAAGCAGAGGGCGCTCGCCCTACGCGCAGCCGAAGACCTGCGCGCGCTCGGTCTCGAGGTCGAAGTCACCGATAACTGCTACGTCTACGCGAAGCTTCCGGCTTCCGCGCCGGCGAAGAACAGGATCGGTCTAATATCTCACCTCGACACGAGCCCCGACGCGCCGGACGCGGATATAAAACCGAGGATCGTGAAGTTTACCGGCGAGGATATTCTTCTGAATAAGGAAAAAGGTATTTATCTCTCGGTGAAGGACTATCCCGCGCTTGAAAAAAGGATAGGCGACGAGCTTGTCGTCACGGACGGCACGACGCTGCTCGGCGCGGACGACAAGGCGGGAGTCACGGAGATCATCGCGGCTATCGAGCGCATCGTCAGAGAGGGGCTTCCTCACGGGGACGTTTCCGTCGCCTTCACTCCGGATGAGGAGATAGGGCGCGGCGCGGACCTCTTCGACGTCGAACGGTTCGGCGCGGACTACGCTTACACCGTCGACGGCGGCGCGCTCGGCGAGATAGAGTACGAGAACTTCAACGCCGCGTCCGCGGATATAGAGATAGACGGTATCTCGATCCACCCCGGCTCCGCGAAGGGCAAAATGGTGAACGCCTCCGAGGTCGCCCATTACTTCCACTCGCTTCTTCCCGAGCGCGAGACCCCTTACTACACCGAGGGCTACGAGGGCTTCTATCACCTCGCCGGGATGTCGGGCTCGGTCGAGCACGCCTCGCTGAAATACATAATACGCGACCACGACAGAGCCGTCTTCGAGAAGAGAAAAAAGTTCGTGGAAGAAGCGGCGGAGAAGACGAGGGAGCGTTTCCCCGGCGCCGTCGTAAACTGCAGGATAACGGATTCCTATTACAATATGAAAGAGAAGATAGAGCCCGTCATGTACGTCGTGGAGCGCGCCGCAGAGGCGTTCCGGCGCGTTGGCGTTGAGACCGTCGCCGTGCCGATAAGAGGAGGCACGGACGGCGCAAGGCTCTCCTTCATGGGACTGCCCTGTCCCAATCTTTCGACGGGAGGCGAGAACTTCCATTCAAGGTTTGAGTATCTGTCCGTCGATTCCTTCAATAAGATCGTCGACGCGCTCGTCGTTCTCGTCACTTCGCTTACCGAATAAAGCTTATCACCCGGAGAGTCATTCCTCCGGGTGAATATTATATATAATATAAATAAAAACTG
>CADBQA010000043.1 GCA_902796675.1 uncultured Ruminococcus sp. | reverse complement strand
GCAATGACGGCGGGCATTTTGCCCGCCGCTCTTTTTATACCGTCACGGCTCGATGTGGGCATCGAGCCCTACGGATTTGTAGGTGTTACTTCATTTCATTGCTGCTCTACCAAGTTTGTCTTCGCTCTGAAGAGCCTCTTATAGGCTCCTTTGATTATATTTTTTATTCTTTTTCCTTTAGAAACTTCTCCGCGGCGGCGCGCTTGATGCACAGACACAGTATCTCGCTCGCCGCTTCAAGCTCGTCGTTCTCGGGGCAGGTCGGCGCGATGCGCAGATTGCGGTCGCGAGGGTCGCGTCCGTAAGGGAATGTAGCGCCCGCAGGGGTCAGTATGACGCCCGCCTTCATCGCGAGACGGTATACGCGGCGCGCAAGTCCGTCCTCGAGGTTGAGGCTGATGAAATAACCGCCCTTCGGCTCGTTCCACTCGGCGATGCCGAGACCGCCGAGCTCGCGCTCGAAGGCGGAGGTGACGATATCGAACTTCGGCTTGATGATCGCCGCGTGGCGCTTCATGTGCGCGCGGATGCCGTCCGCGTTCTTGAAGTATTTGACGTGGCGCATCTGGTTTATCTTGTCGTAGCCTATCGTCTGCGTGGAGAGGAAAGGCTTTATCTGCTCGATATTCTTCTCGCTCGCCGCCATGATGGCGACGCCGGAGCCGGGGAAGGTTATCTTCGAGGTCGAGGCGAAATAGAAAATATTGTCCTGCGTGCCGTACTTTTCGGCGGCGGTGAAGATGTCCGCAAGCTCGACGCGCTCGTCCGTCAGCTCGTGTACGGAGTAGGCGTTGTCCCAGAAGATCCTGAAGTCGTTAGCCGCCGGGCGCAGAGCCGCGAACTGCTCGACCGTCTCGTCGGAATAGGTGATGCCGTCGGGATTCGAGAACTTCGGCACGCACCATATGCCCTTGACAGACGGGTCGGAGCAGGCGATGTCGTATACCGCGTCCATATCCGGTCCTTCCGGCGTCATCGCGACGGGTATCATCTCGATACCTATCCTCTGGCAGATCGCGAAATGTCTGTCGTATCCGGGGCTCGGGCATATAAACTTTATCCTGCCCTGGCGGCACCACGGCTCGTTTCCGCCGGCGACGCCGAAGAGCATAGCCCTCGTTATCGTGTCGTACATCGCGTTGAGCGACGAGTTTCCGAGGACCATTATCCTTTGAGCGGGGATGCCGAGAAGCTCGGAAAAGAGGCGCTTCGTCTCCGGAAGTCCGTCGAGGATGCCGTAGTTGCGGCAGTCGAGACCGTTCTCCGAGAAGCAGTCTTCCCTCTTCGAGATGACGCTGAGCATATCGACCGTGAGGTCGAGCTGCGCCTGACCGGGCTTGCCGCGCGTGAGGTCGAGCTTCAGCCCCTTCGCTTCCCACTCCTTGAGCGCGCCCCTCGCCTTGTTATATTCGTCGGTGAGTTCTTCCTTTGATAAGGCTCTGAATTCCTTCATTCCGGATACCTTCTTATCGTTTTTGTTCTTGTTTTTTCGACTTTTTGAATTTTTCACGCGGCAAAAAATCATTTTTCGCGCCGCTTGCGGTATGAATTATAGCACAATACTTAAAAAAATACAAGTAGTTAGGTCAAAAAATTCAAAATCTTTATAACATTATATGCAAAACCGTCCCAAAATGACAAAACGCCGGCGTCCGCTTTCAAAACGCGGACTCCGGCGTTTATTTATATCTGTGACAAAAAGTATCCCGGCGCGACGACTGTCGCGAAAAACGCGAGGCTGACGAGGGTGAAGACTGTGAGAAATTTCTTCCCCTGTCCGGGGTATTCCCTGACGTAAATTCTGTAATTGATGACGGACGCGAGCGAGCCGATAACGGAGACGAGCCCCGCCGTGTCCGCGCCGTAGATGAGCGCCTTGAGATTGACGCTGAACGGATAGAGGACTATCGTCGACGGAACGTTGGAGATCACCTGGCTGAGCCCTATCGACCACCAGTACTCGTTGCCCGCGACCGCGCGGCGAAGCATCTCCGAGACGGAGCCGTTCGAGGCGACCGAGGACGAAAAGACGAAGAAGCAGAGAAACGTGAGAAGCAGGACGTAGTCGACCCTCAGGAGCGTTTTTCTGTCGAAGACGAGTATCAGAAGGACGACCGCGGCGAGCGGAACGTACCAGTAAGAGGTCCTCGTCACGATGGTCGCGACGACGAGCGCGAAGAGGGCGAGATAAAACCACCTCTTACCGCCCGCCGCCTCTCTCGCTCCGTCCCCGTCCGCGTCGAGCTCCTCTTTCAGGTCGCGCCTGTAAATAAAGAGGATAAAGACGGAAAGAAGGACGGCTGACATCACCGAGAGCGGCAGCATCATAAGGAGGAACTTGCCGAATCCGATGCCGCTCTTTCCGTAGAAAAAGAGGTTTTGCGGACTTCCGAACGGAGTGAGGAGCGAGCCGCGTACCGCCGCGATATTCTCAAGAGTTATGACATGGAGTATGTACCTCTCGCGCCGCCCGGCTCTGAAAACGGCTATCGTCAGCGGGACGAAGATGATGAGCGAGACGTCGTTCGTCACGAACATCGAGGTGAAGAAGACCCCGAAGACGAGGAAAAACGTAACCGACGTCATCTTTTTCAGTTTCCCCGCGAATTTGAGGAGCGGCGATAGCACCCTCTCGCTCTTGAAGCCCTCGAGCGTCGCGAGCATCATAAAGAGCGTGCCGAGCGTGCGCCAGTCTATGTCCCCGAGAAGCTTCGCTGACGGCGGGGTGAAGATCAGCGACAGCGCCGCCGCGACGAGAGATACCGCGAGCATCGGCTCGCGGCGGATCACTTCAAATATCTTCTTCATACTAAATACTTCCGGTCTCGAGATTTCCCTCGGACGAGACGACCTCCGCTCGGAGCGCGTCGAACATATCTCTTATCGCGGGGTCGGTATATTTCTCCCACTCCTCGCGCTCGCCGCGTGCGAGAAGCTCTCTCATGCGGCTCGCCGAGATCTCGACCGTCTTCGGGACGTATATTTCGGCGATTTTTTCTCCGCGCTCGCCCTCGAGCCACGAGACGCGCCGCGCCTCCTTGCCGGAGACGGCGACGTCGGGGAGCGCGCCGAAGTATTTTTCCGCGTTGTCGAGAACGTACTCTCCCCACGCGGCGCAGTTGCCGACTCCTATGTCGTCGAGCGGCGCTATCTCGATCCTGTCGCCGTAAACGAGGCGGAGCATATCGCGCCGCGTTTCGTAAGAAAACGGATTCTTATTGGTTCCCGACTCGTTCGCCGAGCCGACGAGAACGCCGACCCTCTCGCAGACCGAGAGCGCCGTGTCTATCATCATTCTGTGCCCGGCGTGGAAGAGCTGAAACCTTCCGACGATAACGCCGAGCGAATAAGGCTTATTCATAAATCACCTCAAAAAGGGCGAAGGTCCGTGTCCTCGGATAGCTCCGTGAGGAACTCGGCGAGGAGCTTTACGCAGTCCTCGACGTCGGAGAGCGACGCGCACTCCGCGGGGCTGTGCATATATCTCAGCGGGATGGAAACGAGCGCGAACGGCACGCCCCGTCCCGTTCTGTGCATGACGTCGCCGTCGGTGCCGGTCCTGCCGTTTGCCGCTTCCGTCTGGACGGCGACCCCCGCTCTCTGTGATGCGGCGCGAAGGAGCGCGTTCACTTTTTTATGTACGGACGGATTGTTGCAAAGGACGGGGCCGCGCCCGAGGCGCACGTCGCCCGTCTCGGCGATATCGGTCCCGGGGTAGTCCGTCGCGTAGGTAACGTCGACGGCTATCGCGATATCCGGCTTCACTCTCGACGCCGTGAAATACGCGCCGTTCATCGTCGTCTCCTCGCCCGTCGTCGCGGCGGCGTAGGCGCCGACCGAGACTCCGGATTCGTTCGCCCTTGCGAGCGCCTCCATTACAATATATGCGCCGAGCCTGTCGTCGAGCGCGCGTCCGGTTATCCTTCCGCCGAGAAGCTCCCTCACGTCCGTGTCGAACGTCACGGTGTCGCCGAGCGCGACCGCGCTTGAAGCCTCCTCCTTGGTCGAAGCGCCGATATCGACCGTGAGATCCGCCGCTTCAAGCTCCTTCTTTTTCGAGAGCTCCTCCGTATTTATCACCGCGCCGTAGATCACTCCGCGTTCTGTGTAAACCCTGACCTTGTGTCCAGGATACTCAGACGTGTAAATGCCGCCGATGCCCGTGACCTTCAGCATACCGCCGTCCGTTATCGCCGTCACCATAAGCCCTATCTCGTCAGCGTGCCCGGTGAGGAGCACCTTGAAATTGGACGAGCTGTTGACGCACGCCGTCACGTTGCCGAGCTCGTCGACCGTGACCTCGTCGGCCTTGTCCTTCATATAGTCGTATATCTTCTTCTCTATCGCCGCCTCGTTGCCGGAAACGCTGCCGGTCGTAAGAAGCGAATACAAAAACTCTTTATTCATAACAAAGCACCTCCGTTATGATAAGTATATCAAAAACGGAGGTGTAAAGCAATATTTATTTTATTCTTTATGAAAGCGCGAGGTCCGCGGCGTCGCGCCCGGCGTACGCCGCCGTCGGAACGCCGCCGGGAGAACGGCTCCAGGAGGAGGCAAAATACACGCGGGGAAGAGTCTTTATCCTCGCCGGGAACGACGCGGGGATCGTCGCCGGCGTCAGCGCGAAGGGCATATACGCGCCGCACGTCGCGCCGAGGTACGACGAATATGACGCCGGCGTCCAGACGTCGAGGAGTTTTATCCCGGAGAGCGACGGATAATACTCCTTTATCCTCTCCGTCGCCGCCTCAGCCGCCGCAGCCTTAGCCTTCTCGTAGGCGTCGTCTTTCTTTGACAGATCTATCCACTCATGACATTCTTTTTCCCCGACGAACGACAGCGACTGGAGAACGCTCATCCCCTCCGGCGCGAAGGACGGCTCGTGAGAGAACTCGCGAAGCATCATCCGCCCCCGGTTGACCGAGGAGTAAGGCGCGCGCCGCACGTCGAAGAACGACGTCCCCTTGAACGGCACGTCCGCGCTCTTTGCGGCGAAGGCGAAGTGGACGCTCGAGAAGAGCGGGTATTTCTCCTTCATCGAGTACTTTTTCGCAAAGCTCTTCGGGAAGTGTTCGACACCGAAAAGCTCCGTCACCGCGCGCGCCGGCTCCGCGGCGACGATAAGGCTGTCAAACTCCATCGTCCCGCCGTCCGCCGTCGAAACTCGCCACGCGCCGCCACGGCGCAAAGCGCGGTTTGCTTCCGTACCGGAAAGATACGTCCCGCCCTCACTTATGAATTTTCCGACCATCCTTTTTGCCGCTCCCGCGGAGCCGCCCTCCGGCAGATATCCGTTTCCGCTCGAGAACGCGGAGTAGGCGAAGATCAGCCCGAGCGAGGAAAAGCGCTTCCCCGTCATGTCGCATAGAGCCCGCCTTATCGCGCGGCTCTTGAACCTCTCGGCAAGCTCCCCCGCCGAGATCAGCGCGTAAGGGGCGAGCGCGAGATACGCCTCGCACTTCTTCATCGGACGAGATGCCGTTCCCGAGACCGTCGACGCCGCCGCGACGGCGCGGCGGAGCTTCGCCACCTCCCGTCCGTCCTCGGGGGAGAGCGACGCCATCTCCTCAAAGCACCTCGCCTCGTCACGCCAGAAGGTAACGGTCGACGAGTCAGACGTCGAACTGAAAAACGAGTCCGTCTTCACGACGCCGCCGAGGACTCCGCACTTTTTCCATATCCCGTAAAGCTCCGTGCCCTCCTTCGTCCCCGTAAGCCAGTGAAGACATCCGTCGATCATGTAACCGTCGCGCACCCAGCCGCACATCGCGCCGGCGCCCGACGTGTTTTTCTCAATTACCGTGACGTCGGCGCCCCGGCTCGCAGCAAAGATCCCGGCGGTCAGCCCGGCGACTCCTCCTCCGACTATACCAACTCTCATAAAAACACCTCGCAAAATAATCTATATACGAAGTGTTCTCACTTGCAAGCCCCCTTATTCGTACCAATACTTTTCAGCGTAACGATTCTCAGGTAGAAAACATCTCATTTCTCAGAAAATAAACTTCACGCTTGACAAATATCTTTAGTTGACGCATAATATAAATATCTTAGTTTAACTTTGGAGGAGACTCATTATGAAACCGTTCGTAAAAGGGGTAGAGGTTTGTGTTGATGGAAACACGGCGATTCGCACAGATGTAGTAAATGCATTGTACCCCATCCAGGTAGCCTCTTAATTGATATGTATTCTGAGGATTGTTTACCTATTGGGATTATATTCGCTGTTATTGGAATTCTGTATTATATTTTCCCAGACTTCTTTTTAACGTTTGGTTCTAAATGGAAATACAAGGATTCTTCACCCAGCGACTCTGCGCGTATAACGGGAGCGATTTCTGCCGCGCTGGCGATAACTATAGGCGTTATTCTGATTATATACGGGATCTTCTATAACAATATCAATTCTTTTTTCGGCTTTTAATTGGCGCTCGCACTGAAAGATATATATTTCCGATTGTTCCACAGGCATTTATACAAAACAGGCTGAGCCTCCATAATATGGCGGAGGCTCAGTCTGTTTCTGCTATGATTATACTTCTTTTTCGGAATAATGCGTATCGTTTGTTTTTTCTAAATTCTTAATGTGTCTTGAGATCGTTTTCGACCTCGCGGCGATCTCGTCGATCACCTCGAAGACCGTAGTCTCGAGCTCGCCGCCTTCGCTGTAATCGGCTCTCAGGACGAAGTCGACTCTCCCGTCGAGGAGCATACGGTCCGCCTCCGAGCGGTCGTCGCTGTAGACGGCGACGGAGTGTCCGCCGTTCGCCTTCGTCAGCTTCATCGACGGGATGTCGGTCATCCCGTCGCCGAAATATATCATGTTGCGGAAAGGAACGCGGCGGCGGTCCTCTGGCATATACTCGTTGACGCCCCGGTTCTCCGTCGTGTCGAGGACGCCCTTGTTAATGCGGTAAAGAAACTGCGTCTTCGACGTGTAGTTGACGGCGACGGCGGGCCAGAACGGAACGCCCCGGTCGTTGTAGCAGAAGGACGCGGCGTAGATCTCCTTGAACTCGCCCGCGATCGGCGTGCCCT
>CADBQA010000042.1 GCA_902796675.1 uncultured Ruminococcus sp. | reverse complement strand
TTAAAACCGTGTCACCCTGATCCGCGAACCCCGAAAAACCTTGCGGTTTTCCGAGGACCCCGGACGCGGAGCGTCAGCGAAGTCGAACGGGTCTCCCAAGCGGAAAGTAACTTACTGCAAAGGAGATCCTTCGACTTCGCTCAGGATGACCCCCTGTGGTGAAGCCTTCCCTCGGGGGAAGGTGTCGGGCTTGCCCGACGGATGAGGGCGCTTTCAGCTCTCAGCTATCAACTCTACGCTATATACGGATGAGGGCGCTTTCAGCTTTCAGCTTTCAACTCTACGCTATATACGGCCGCTTCGCGGACGAAATTATCCGTTATCCATTTTCCATTCTCAATTAAATCTGCATTTCGTCCTTATCCGGAGGGATCGAGTCGCGGTATATGCCCTGGATGCGGACTATCGGGCGGGCGATCGGGAGAAGCTCGTCGAAAGAGGGTATCGAACCCTCGACGTTCGAGACGAGGTAGTCCATAGCGAGAATTTCCTCCGGAGAGAGCCAGCGGTCGCCGTCGCAGACGGTTCTTCCGTCCTGCGTGACGATGTGACCCGAAAAGGGAGAGATCGAATAGTCCGCGACGGAGCGGACGAGAAACTCAGCGAGGCGCGCCATGCTCTCGGGAAGCGCCTGTGCCGTCCTCATATCGACGGCGCCGACGCTCATGCCCCACCAATAGTTTATCGCGCCGCCGCGCGCGCCCTCGCTCTCCCACGCGCCGGAGAATATCTGACCGATTATGCGAACGTAGATCTCGCCCCAGTTCCAGACCGGGGAGATTATCGGCGTCAGCGACCCGTCCGACTCGAGGCGGAGCAGACCGTATTCGTCCTGCCTCATCGCCGACGTCGGAACGTCGCGATTCGAGATCATATCGCACCCCTCGGCGCGAAGCTCCGAAAACGCGTCGACCGTGCATGATGACCAGCGAAGGACGACCTTCGCCTCCGGACAGGTCAGCGACGCGCCGAGAGCGAAAGCGTTGATGCCCGCCGGTACGCCGAAGATCGGATTCGACGCGACATATCCTATCCGCCCCGTCTTCGTCATAGCCCCGGCGACGGCTCCCGAGACGAATTTCCCCTCGTAGATCCTGCTGTAATACGTCCTGACGCCCGGGAAAGGCATCGAGAGCGAGCAGTTCAAAATTTTGACCGACGGATATTTCACCGCCGCGCGGCGGCAGGAATTTATCTGCGTCGGCGTCGTCGCGAAAATTACGTCCGCGCCGCGGCGCGCCGCCTCGTCGAAGAGTCCGTCGACCTCGCCCCGCTCGCCGTTGTATACCGAAACGTCGACCTTTTCTCCGAACGCCTCCTCAAGACGGCGCGCGCCGAGCATGTGCGACGCGACCCACGGGCTCTCGTCCGGCGGCAGATCGTTTATAAACGCGACGGAAAGATGGGACGGCGTCACGACCGCGCCGAGTATCTTCGTGATGACCCCGCCCTTCGCCTCGCCCGGCGTCGTCGAAACGTCGATACCCGCGGGCGCGCCGCTCTTTTTCAGCGCCGCGACGGTCTTTTCAAGCTCCCCCGGCGCCATCGTGCGAAGCTCTTCAAAGCCGTACATCTTGAGCGCGGTGAGAAACAAGTCGCCGTCCCCTCCCGCCGCCGTGAATTTTGAAAACACGGAGACGACCGAACGCCTCTCCTCCTCGCTCCATACGTGACCGGAGTCGAAGCCCAGCGCCGCCTGAAGCCGCCCGTACGACCCGCGCCCCTCGAGCCGGATCGCGTAAAGCCCGGACAACCTGTGAAACTCCATAAATTCGTAGTAGATCGCCGTCTCCTCGTCGTCCGCCCACGGCGGAACGAGCCTCGTCACCCTCGCCGCGACCGTCGCCGCGCCGAGCGCCTTAAGAACGCTGACCCGCTTGTTTCCCTCCTCGACGTAAAACCGCCCGAGGTACTCAAAGCATTTTACCGGCTCCTTTATCCCCTCGTCGCCGAGGCTCTCCGCGCAAAGGGCCGTCCACTTCGCGCCGAACTCGCTCCGCGGCGGAAGAAGCGGCATAAAGTTCGCCGCGAAAGCGTCGCGCCTCCCCGCGCTCACCGTCCCGACGACCGCCTCAAGCGGCGCCTCGATAAGCCCGACCTCAACGTACCCCAGCGAAAACCGGTCCGTTATTATCTCGTCAAGCGCCGGAAGAAACGGGTATTCCCCCTTCGTCACGCGCTCCTTGTAACAGTCCCGCCCCGCCTTAAGCGCCGTCGCGTAAACCACGTTCGCTTCGTTGTTTATCATAAGTTTCTCCATATCCTGAAACGCACATTTTCTTACATCTGAATTATACCATATCTGTCACCCGTTTACAAGTGAAAGCCATATCATCGTCAAGCCTTCATTTTTATCATTTTGCCCGAAATGATCAAATTGAAAGCAAAAATGATAAAGAAAACCCCTCCTGACGGAGGCCTCTTGACCTTTTTCAATCACTATGTTGACAAAGCGGATAAAACGGGGTATAATAACGGTGGTAAGAAAGGGGACAAGTTCATGCCTGACCGAATTACGATACAAAAGATAGCGGAATTGACCGAAAAGATCGGGAAACTCCCCAAAGGCTATATCTCCAAAAAGACCGTGAACGGCAACGTGTATTTTTATCATCAGTGGTCTGAGGGCGGAGTAAAGAAGAGCAAATATCTCCGCGATGAGGAGATCGCAGGGCTCACCGAACAGATCGAACTGAGAAAAAAACTTCAAAAAGAACTGGCTGAAATCAAGGCGGGCAACGTTGCCGCGCCCGAAACACAGAACGGTTTTTTGAAGTGTACCCTGATGCATAAACGCACGTCGGTCGCCGAACTCAATCTCGATAACGAAACCGGTTTTATTCAAAAAATCGGTGATGTTTTCGCGCCCGAGCATCTTCCCGTTGGCGTAAGTATAAAAAAAGGCGTTGTCGATCGCGCGGCGCTGAACGCTTGGTGGACGGAACGCTCGATCCCCGCAAGCCGCTCCGGTGTGCGCGAGGCAATGGAAACGCTTCAGATAACCGATACCAAAATGCTTCTGATCCGATGCTTCGGCCTTTCCCTTTCAGACCAGTATTGGATCCGCCCGGAAAGCTCCGAACTTACCTGGGAAAAGATCAACTTTTTTGAAAACGAATTTTCCGACGATATCGGCGACGTGCTTTTCGGCGCTGATAAGAAACCCGATCCGCTGGATTTCTCGTCCCCCGATAACACTTCCGACGGTAATCTGAAAAAACGGTGGAAAATAATGGACGGCAAGCGCTGTCTTGTCAAAGGCGGCTCCAACCCGTACCGCCAGCAGCCGCTGAACGAAGTGATCGCTTCCGAGATCATGCGGCGACTGAATATTCCTCACGTGCCGTACACGGTGACGTGGAACAAGGGCGCTCCGTACAGCGTGTGCGAAGATTTTGTCATCGAAGATACCGAGCTTGTCCCGGCGTGGCGGATCATTCAGACCAAAAAGCAGCCGAACGGCAAATCACTGTATCAGCATTTCGTTGATTGCGCTGACGCGCTCGGAATCCCGAACGTCAAAGAGTTTTTGGACCGCATGATCGTCCTTGATTATATCATTGCGAACGAAGACAGACACCTCAATAACTTCGGCGCGATCCGCAACGCCGAGACGCTCGAATGGCTCGGCATGGCGCCGATCTACGACAGCGGTTCGTCTCTCGGTTACGACAAAAGCGTCCCCATGATGCGCGACGGGTCGGAGGTCGTCTGCAAGCCGTTCAAAAAGCACCACGAGGAGCAGTTGAAACTCGTTTCGTCTTTTGACTGGATCGACTTCTCCGCGCTCTCCGGCGTCGGCGAAATGATCACTGAAATCCTCTCCGACGAAAACGCAAAGGATTATATGGAAGAAAACCGTGTCCGCGTTATCGCAGAGCTGACCGAGCGCCGGATCAAAAATCTCGAAGCGCTTGCCAACTCAAAGACACACAAGCAGACCATCACTACCGACGACGAAGTCGTCAAAAACATCGCCGCGTCGTATGAAGATAAGTAATAATCGAATGGCAAACAAGTGTTGCACGCTCGTAGGCTCGAAATCAGTCGAAGTGTGATACTTCGTGGGTTTGAATAGCAACAGTTTTTATAGAATTTAGCATTCATTATTGAAATGTGGAGGAAAATAAAATGGCAAAAGTACAATCTGTAGAGCCCAACATTGCTGATTTGGCGAATGGATGGCTGAAATCTTATAAGCTCCCTTATAAATTGGAACAGGAGTCCTTAAACACGGAAATAGATCAGGC
>CADBQA010000041.1 GCA_902796675.1 uncultured Ruminococcus sp. | reverse complement strand
CTTGTCGTCGTACTTGGAAAGGTCGACGGTCGACGTTCTCGTGTCGACGACTCTCGTCGTACCCGTTCTCTGACGTCCGGCGTTCTGCGCCGCCTGACGGTCGCGTTTCGCGTTCGCCGTCGGCGCGTTCTTGTACCCCGTGCCGTCCACCGTCGGAACGGAATAGCTGTTCTCGGCTGCTTCCCTCAGCTTTTCGCGTCTCGCCTTGCCCGCTTCCTTGAGCTGGTCGCGGGTCGACGCGGCGCTCTGCGCCGCCGGAGTTACGCCGGGCTTCGCCTGAGGCTTCGCCTCCTTCGCGCTCTTTGCCGCCTGCTTTGCGTCAAAATCCGCTTTCGCCTTAGCGGCGGCGCGGCGAAGAGCCGCCATTTCCGCCTCTTCCTTCGCCTTTGCGGCGCGCTCGGCGTCGGCTTTTGCCTTCGCCTCCGCCTTCTCCTTCGCGATGCGGGCGGCTTCCGCCTCCGCTTTAGCCTTCGCTTCCGCTTCGGCTTTGGCTTTTGCCTCGGCTTCGGCTTTCGCCTTTGCCTCCGCTTCCGCCTTCTCGCGTCTCTTCTGTTCGGAGACGGCGCTCTTCTTACCTTCGAATATCCGCGTCTTCTTTGCGAGATAGCCGTCGATGTCGGTTATCTGCTTTGAGAGCGTTATTTCGTTGAAAAAGGCTCCGAACTCCTCCGGCGTCAGCACGGATGACGACTTCTTGTCGGAAATACCGATCCCCTCGAGGATCGAGATTATCTCCTTTGTCGTCTTCATGCCGAAATCCTTTGAAAGTTGATTTATTCGGAACATGGTGTCCTGTGCCATTCTGCAAATTACCGATTTCCGCTCTCACGCGGAAAAATCCTTTCTTTAAGCTGATCGTTTGGCTGATCGCCGCCGCATGCGGCCTTGAGTATCGCCGACGCGAGCCCCGCGTCGGTCACCGCCGCCGCGGAAACCGTCATACCGCTGCCGAGCGCCCTTGCTATCTCGTCTCCGGTCAGAGCGACCGGGGCGATCTTCACGCCGTGGCTCGAGCATTTGTCGTTTATCTGCTTTTTCGTCCTCTCCGACGCGTCCGACGCGAGGACCACGGCGCGCGCCGCGCCCGACCTTGCGCCGTCAGTCACGGCTGACTGACCGACGAGGACTCTGCCGCTTTTTTTGGCAAAGCCGAGGTACGAGAGGACCTTTCTCTTTATTTCTTCTTCGTTCATCTGGAGGGTGACGCCTCCTTTTCAAACGCGGCGATCTCCCTCTCGAGCCCGTCGAGAAGCTCTTCCGGTATTTCGGCGCCGAGATTCGTCGCGAAGCGGCGTTTCTTTCTCGCCGTCCTGAAACACTCCGAACTGCGGCATACGTACGCGCCGCGTCCGTTGCGCTTACCCGTCGCGTCGAGCACGACGTCCCCTTCGGGAGTTCTCACGACGCGAAGGAGTTCTTTTTTGGGATATGACGCCCCGCATCCGACGCAGCGTCTCATGGGTACTGTTTTTTCCACCCGTCCCACCTGCCTTTTTGAGAGCTTATACTCCCTTGATATCTATCTTGCAGCCGGTGAGTTTGGCGGCAAGACGCGCGTTCTGACCCTCTTTGCCTATCGCGAGGGAAAGCTGATCGGCGGGGACCGTGACGGACGCCATCTTCTCACCCTCGAGCTCCACCGACAAAACCTCAGCCGGGGAAAGAGCCGCGGCGATGAATTCAGCCGTGTCATCGGAATAACCGATGACGTCTATTTTCTCACCGTCGAGTTCGTCTATGACGTTGCCGATACGCATACCGTGGTTGCCGATGCAGGAGCCGACGGCGTCGACGTCCTCGTCCTCGGACCATACCGCGATCTTGGAGCGGCTTCCCGCTTCGCGCGCGATACCCTTTATAACGACCGTGCCGTCCTGTATCTCGGGCACTTCAAGCTCGAAGAGCTTTCTGACAAGACCCGGATGGGTGCGGGAAAGGGTTACGATGGGGCCCTCGTCCCCCGGTCTCTTGACCTCGGTGACGAAGACCTTTATCTTGTCGCCGACGGCGAACTCCTCGCCCGGGATCTGCTCGTTCTTCACGAGGACCGCTTCGCTCGTGCCGGTGTCTATGACTATCGCGCCGGTGTCGTCCGCGGTCTTCGTGACGGTCGCGGTGATGACTTCTTCACGGCGTTTTTCGTATTCTCTTATCATATTGGACGTCTCCGCCTCGCGGATGCCCTGAATGATGACCTGCTTTGCCGCCTGCGCCGCGAGTCTGCCGAAATCCTTCGTCTTGACCTCGTTCTCGACGACTCCGCCGAGCACGTTGCGGCGGGAGAGCGCCTTCGCGTCCTCGAGGCTTATCTCGCATCTGGGATCAACGACCTCCTCGACGATGTTTCTCTGTCTGTATACCTTCACGTCCTTCTTAACGGGATCGAGAAGGATCCTCACGTTGTCGGAGCCGGTCTCCTTTTTGAACGCGCTCGTAAGAGCGGCGGTCACTTTCTCAAGCATATATTTCTTCGGAATACCTTTCAGCTTTTCAAGCTCGTCAAGAGCGTCAAAAAATGCAGCGTTCATTGTATCGTACCTTTCGTTATGATAATCTTATTGAATCTCGTCCCAGTTGAACACGGTGTTTATCCTGGATATCGCCTTTTTCTCGATCTCGTAAGCGTCCTCGCCGCAGACGATCACGACGGAATCCTCAAAATTGTCGTTCAGGATCCCTCTTATCGTCTTCATACCGTTGTACGGCGCGAAGAGCTTCGCTTCTACCTCGACGCCGAGGCAGAAGTCGAAATGCTCGGGTCTTGTCAGCGCCCTCTCTATGCCGGGGGACGATACCTCAAGTCTGTACGCGTTCTCGATAGGGTCCGCCTCGTCGAGCGCGGGGTCTATCGCGCGGTGAACTCTTTCGCAGTCGTCGATGCCGATGCCCTCCTCGCTGTCGATCGTTATGCGAAGAACCATCTCGGCGCCCTCCTTGACGTACTCGACGTCCCAGAGCATATAACCGAGGCCCGTCACGATAGGTTCAACGAGCTCGCGGACTACGGACGCGGTGTTTCTTTTTTTCTTCTCCATAGCGCCCTCCTCAAGCGGAGTTTCACAAATAAGAGAGAGGACTTCGTGCCCTCTCTCCTACATAGACTTCATTGCATTGCTTATTATAACACCTTTTTATAAAATATGCAACCCCTTTTCTGAAAATCGTTGAATTTTACACGCCGCGACGCGCGCGGCGCGCACGTTTTGTATATAATGTCGCGTAATATACTTGAAAATGAGGGAAAAAAGTGATAAAATACGTTATAAAGACAATACTATTATGAGGAATCCGATGAACTTAAAACCCGATAATAAGGCGCGGCGAATCCCGAAGGGCGCGATGATCGCCGCGGTCGTCGTTCTCTGTCTGATACTCGCCGCCGGCTTGCTCGTCGGACGTCACATCATAAAGAACCGCGGAGCAAAGGTGGCTCAAGACACAGACCCCGGCTGGAACGCGCCCGACTACGTAGAATACAAACCGCTCGTCGTGAACGAATACTCCCGTCCCGGGACTCCGCTCGAAGAGATAAACGCCGTCGTCGTCCACTACGTCGGCAACCCCGGCACCACCGCCGAGCAGAACAGAAGTTACTTCAACGGTCTCGCCGTCAGCGGCAAGACGTGGGCGAGCAGCCACTTTCTGATCGGGCTCGAAGGCGAGGTGCTCCAGAACGTGCCGCTCGACGAGGTCGCCTATTGCTCAAACGAGAGAAATTACGACACCGTAAGCATAGAGTGCTGCCACCCCGCGGAGGACGGAAAATTTACGAACGCCACCTACTCATCCCTCATAAGGCTTCTGTCCGACCTCTGCCGTGAATACGGTCTCGACCCGTCGAAAGATATAATACGCCACTACGACGTGACCGGAAAGCTCTGCCCCCTTTATTACGTAGAACACGAGGACAAATGGGCGGCGCTCCTCGATGACGTCGCGTCAGAACTCAAAAACTGAATGTACAGCTTCGGCTTGCATAATATATTTTTCGGGAGGAAAAAATGAAAAAGTATTTTGCTGAATTCATCGGCACATGCACGCTTGTCACAGTCGCCTGCGGCGTCGCGGCAGCTTGCGGATGTCTCACGGACGGCGCTCCGATCGTCGGTTACATCGCCACGGCTCTCGCCTTCGGTCTTGTTATCGTTGCGATGGCTTACTCGATAGGCAACGTATCCGGCTGTCATATCAACCCGGCGGTATCGCTTGCGATGCTGATCTCCGGAAAGATGAGCCTCAAGGACTTCATCGGCTACGTCATAGCGCAATTCGCAGGCGCCATCGCGGGCGCGGGCATCCTCGCCTACATCCTCGGCGTTGACTCCGGTCTCGGCACGAACGGTCTTTTCCAAAACGACGTTCTCAAGTCGCTCGTCATCGAGTGCCTTCTCACCTTCGTTTTCGTTCTCGCCATCCTCGGCGTTACGTCCAAGGTTGAGAACAGCTCCGTCGCGGGTCTCGTGATCGGCGGCGCGCTCACCCTCGTACACCTCTTCGGCATCGCCCTCACAGGCACTTCCGTCAACCCCGCAAGGAGTTTCGGACCCGCCCTTCTCGTAGGCGGCGACGCCCTCAAGAACGTATGGGTGTTCATAGTCGCTCCCCTCGTCGGCGCGGCTCTCGCAGCGATAGTTTACAAACTCCTCGCAGGCAAGAAAAAAGCGTGATCAAAACAAAACGGAACGGGGCAGCCGAGGCTGCCCCGTTTTATTATTTTAAATCTTATTATTTGAAATCTGATTACGGATTCGGGAACGTCTTCCAGTTGCCGTCCGACCACATCGTGTACGGTGAGATCGGCGTCGTGCCGACAAAGTTCGCGATGTACACGCCCGGTGTGTTCGTAAATCCTGTCGTTCCGCAGGTGCCGACCGCGCCGCCCTTGTCGACGACGTCGCCGACTTTTACCGTGACCGTGTCGAGGTGGCAAAGGAGAGTCTTGAGACCGAAGCCGTGCTCGAGGATGACGACGTTGCCCGTCACTTCGAATTCGCCGACGTATACGACCTTGCCCTTGGCGGGAGCCGTTACGTTCGTGCCGGCCGCCGCGGCGTACTCGATGCCTGTCTGCTTATAAGCCGTGCCGCCCGGGTTAACCGTGTAGGTCCTGCCGAAGTATCTCGTGATGCCGGCGTTTACAGGCTCGCTGAACGCGCCGCCGTCGAATATCATCTCGGGCTCTCCCGCCGCGAGAACGGACGTGAGAACGTCTTCGGCGGCTTTCTTCGTCTTATCCGAATAGAGCGCGGATACCGCTTCCGTCACGGCGTAGGTATTCGTCGTTCCGCGTTCGTAGTCTCTGAAGTTCACTTTAAGGTCAAGCGTCTGCTCCGCCGCTCCGTATCTGAACGTGAGCTTGTAAGTCTTGTCGCCCGATCTGTCGATGGATACGGGGATCAGCGCCCTCGTATATTTGCCGTCCTGATAGAATACCGGCTTCACTCCGATCTCGGGCTCGCTCGAAAACTCTATCTTCGACGGATCCTTAACGTTCAGCGCGGTCACCGCGACGACTTCCCCCGTGTCGATCTGATCCGTCCCGAGGTAGAACGTCGCGCCCTCGGCGATCTCTATCGTGAACTTGTAGCCCATCTCGCCTTCGAAATCTCTGCCCTCGTCGCGGTACCACTTGGCGCTTACCGTGACGTCGGCTTTGGGAGTGCCCTCGAATTTGAAGGTCGCGCCGTCCTCGTAGTCGCCGTTGTATATCGCGTCACCGGTCGCGGAGTTCGTGATCTCGATGTGCAGGTAATCCGGAGCGGCGCTGAACGCCGTTCTCATTCCGCCCTCAACGGGATAAGTCGCGCCCTCGGCGACGACCTTGCCGCTGCAGTCGACCTCGACCATCTCTCCCGTCGAATCCTTGAACGCCCATTTCGCACTCGTCGGACGGACGTCCGTCGCCTCCGCGGAGATCGAGAACATCGGTATTCCGGAGCCGGAATAAACGCTCGCCGCGTACTGCGTCGAGAGAAATTCCGACGCCGCCTCGGCGTCGACCATATAGACGTTGCCGTCGCCGTCAAGGAAGTACGTCTCCTTGCCGGAGGTATCGAAATAATACTGGTAGTTGTAATCTATCGAGCCGTTAGACATCTGTATAAGATAGAACGGTTTTGCTCCGAGCGCAACGGGAAGCGAAGGTACTTTCGTCGCCGTGTCTCTCATTTTTAAGAATACGCCGACCATGCGCTCCGTGTCGGGATTGTCCTTATCAAAAACAGTTTTGTTGCCGTCAAGGTCGTTCATCGTCAGCGTGACGATACTGTTCGTGCTGACGGGACCGGACTTCGCGCGGCTGAAATTGACTATCGCGACGACCGTCGGAATGAACAGCGCAACGGCGAGAATTGCAAGAAGCAATTTGTTTCTTTTCGTTCTGTTCATGATATCTCCTTTCTATATCCCCCGAGGGGATAATACCGTATTATTTATTTTACTATATAATTCCGATAAAATCAAGTCAATTATGAAAAAATCATCCCGCCGCGATTCATAAGTAAGACATCGTTGCACATAGTAAAAAGCATGAAAAAAACCTCCCATGATACTTCTCTTTATAAGACAGGGGACGGTTCTATGTCTTTAACAAAATGCCGCTCCTATCTGCATCTTTATTCTATCATAAACATATTTGGTTGTCAACATATAACACACGGCAAAACATAGTAAGACATAGAACCGTCCCCTGTCTTCAAGCCTTCCCCACTGGGGAAGGTGTCGCGGGACGCGACGGATGAGGGCGCTTTCAGCTCTCATCTTTTACAACCGTTTTTAAAATCCTCCCGCGCGGGATATTGCATAGCGGAGCGTTTTATGATAAAATGTGTAAAAGACCTTCACACGGAGGATTGAATATGAATATCGCGACAGTTCCGGCTGTAAAAAATATATCTCCCTACGGCGGCGCGGTCCGCCTCGCGCCCGTCGGCGCGGTGTCGGACCGCTTGGCGCTTTCCTCTTTTTCCTCAGCGTCCGACCTTTTCGACCGCGTTTTCGGGCTTGAGCTGAAGCTTGAAGCGACGGTCGACGAGTCGCTTTTTACCCCTCTCGGCGAGCCGGGGGCGCGGGAGAGGGAGAGGGAGACGGACGGCGACGTCGGCTTCGTTTTCAGCGTAAACTATGACCTCGCGGAGGGAGAATGCGTTATAGACGTCGACGCTCTCTGCCGCGTCGAAGCGTCGGGCGCCGAAGGATTTTTCCGCGCCGCGTCGATCATCGCGCAGATAAGCGAGCGCACCTGCGACAAGCTCATAGAGCTTCCCCGCTGCCGCATAACGGACCGCCCTGACAGCCCTTTCCGCGCGCTCTCTCTCGACGTCGCGAGAAGGTGGCACCCGGTCGATTATCTGTATAAATACGTCGACGTATGCGCGCTCTACGGGATAAACCGCTTCGTCCTCCACTTCACGGACGACGAGAGCTACACCCTGCCGAGCCGCGCGTACCCTCTCCTGCCGACGGACGGAAGACACTACACGGAAGAAGAACTTCGCGCGCTCGACGGTTACGCCGCGGCGCGTGGCGTTATGATAATACCCGAGATCGACATGCCCGGTCACTCCGCGCAGTTCTCGATGAAATATCCCGATATTTTCGGCAAATGCGGAATAATGGAGGCGACGGAGGAGGTCTTCGAGGCGCTTGGCGTTATCTACCGCGAGGCGGCAGAGCTTTTCCCCGGGAGCCGGTATATCCATATCGGCGGCGACGAGGCGGTCCTCGGAAGGTGGAACGACTCGCCCGCGACGGCTGAATATATGAATAAAAACGCCATCCCCGACATAGTGACGCTCTACGGACACTTCGTCGGAAGGGTCGCTCGCGACGTTCTCGCCCTCGGCAGGACGCCGATTATCTGGGAGGGCTTCGGCAAGGCGGCAAACGGCGAAGTGCCGCGCGAGGCGCTCATCGCGTCCTTTGAAAATCACTACCAGACGGCAAGGGAGCTCGTCGACGCGGGCTTTACGGTCATAAACGCGTCGTGGCGTCCGCTCTATTGCGTCGCGCCGTGGCAGAAATGGTCGCGCGACGAGATCCTCTCGACCAACCGGTACACCTTCGACCACTGGTGGGACGGCTCCGAGGCTTATAACCGCGGCGTAACGGTGCCGAAGGGCTCCGCCGTCGCAGGCGGTATGTACTGCGCGTGGGGCGACTACCTCAAGGGCTACCCCTCGTCGCGCCTCGCGTGTCAGCTTGAGTTCGCCTGCGTCGCCCCGCGTCTTTCGGCAGTAGCCGAAATTCTTTGGAACGACGCCGTCGCCGATAAGACGTCGTACGAGGCGGCGTTCGCTCACGCCGAGGAGCTCCTCGGACGTATCCACGGCGAAAACCCCTTCAGAGGGAAACTTTGAAATGAAAAAACTTCTTAAATATATGAAGGAATACCGGCTTCGCGCCGCGCTCGCGCCGGTATTCAAAATGCTTGAAGCGGCGTCGGAGCTCTTCGTTCCGCTCGTCATGGCGGACATAATCGACGTCGGTATAGCGCGGGGCGACAAGAACTACATCCTCGGCAGGTGCGGTCTTCTCGTAGCGCTCGCCGTCCTCGGTCTCTCGTTTACCGTGACGGCGCAGTATTTCGCCGCGTCCGCGGCGGTCGGTTTCGTCACGAATATAAAAAAAGCGCTGATGCGCCGCATACTCTCATTTGAGTACGCCGAGATCGACCGCGTCGGCACGGCGTCGCTCCTCGCGAGGATGACGGGCGACGTCGCCGAGGTCCAGAACGGGGTCAATCCCACGCTCCGCCTCTTTATGCGCTCGCCTTTTATCGTCATCGGCGCGGCGGTCATGGCGTTCACCGTAGACCCCGCGAGCGCCGTCGTCTTCGCCATAGTGATACCCGTGTTGACGGCGGTGGTCTTCGCCCTTCTTCTCTCGTCGATACCGGTTTTCAAAAAAGTTCAGAGAAAAACGGAAAGCCTTCTCCACGCCGTCAGAGAACATCTCTTCGGCGTCAGAGTCATCCGCTCATTCGGACTTGACGAAAAAGAGCGCGAAAAGTTTGACGATAAGAACAGCGAACACGTAAGGCTCTCGAAATTCGCGGGGCGTATCTCCGCGCTTATGAATCCGCTCACCTACGTCATAATCAACCTCGGCGTCGTCGCGCTCCTCTACCGCGGCGGAATGAGGGTGTCCGACGGCAAGATCACGACGGGTCAGCTCGTCGCGCTCTATAACTATATGTCGCAAATACTCATCGAGCTTTTGAAGCTCGCAAATCTCATAATAAGCGTATCGCGCTCCATGTCCGCCGCGTCAAGGATCGAGGAGGTCTTCGAAACGGACGCCGACGCCGGAGGAAGCCAGATGATCCCGAGCGGCGCCGCGCCGTCCTTCTCCCTTCGTAACGTCACGTTCGGTTACACAAACGACGCCCACCCCGCGCTGAGGAACATCTCGTTCGACGTCGCCCCCGGCTCCTCTCTCGGTATTATCGGACCGACGGGCTCCGGAAAGTCGACGCTTATCGACGTTATGACCGGTTTTTACCCGGCGACGTCGGGCGAGGTCAAAGCATACGGAGTGCCAGTCGGCGAGCTTGACAGAAGCTCCCTTCGCCGCGCGGTACACCGCGCGCCGCAGCACTCCGCCCTCTTCTCGGGCACGGTCCGCGACAACTTGAAGTGGGCGAAGGACGCTGACGACGGGGAGCTTCTCCTCGCCGCCTCGCGAGCCGAGGCGAAGGAGTTCCTCGACGAAAAGGACGGGCTCGACACCGTCGTCGGCGAGGACGGCGCGGGGCTTTCCGGAGGTCAGCGCCAGCGCCTCGCGATAGCGCGCGCGCTCGTCGGCGACCCCGAAATACTCATACTCGACGACAGCTTCTCCGCGCTCGATCCGGCGACGGACCGCGCGGTGAAGAAAAATATAGCCTCCCTCCCCTACTCGCCGACGCTTATCGTCGCGTCGCAGCGGACGTCGTCCGTCATGGCGTGCGACAGGATAATAGTCCTCGACGACGGCGAGTGCGTGGGATACGGCACGCACGACTCGCTTCTTAAAGAATGCGACGTCTACCGCGAGATCTACGCGTCCCAGTTCGGCGACGCCTCGCTCCCCGAAAAGGAGGCGGCGCTATGAGAGGAAAAGTATTCGCAAGGCTCCTTCGAGAGCTCAAAGGCTCCGCCGCGTACCTCATATCCGGCATCCTCTCGTCGCTTGTCTCCGTCGCGCTCTCGCTCTATATCCCCGTCGTGATAGGCGAGACGATAGACGCGATCTCATCCGGTACGGAAGGCGCGCATTTCAGAGAATTTGTTTTGCGCCTTGCCGTCATAGGATGCCTCGCCGCCTCGTCCGCCGTCTTCCGCTGGATATCGGATACCCTGTTCAACATCGTTTCCGTCAGCGCGGTCGGCACGCTCCGGCAAAAGGCGTATTACAAGCTCTCCCTACTTCCCGCTTCCTTCTTCGATTCGCGCCCGAAGGGCGACGTGATAAGCCGGATAATGAGCGACACCGACACCGTCGGTAACGGTCTCCTTCTCGGTATGAGCCAGCTCTTCGGCGGCGTCGTGACGATAGTCGGCACGCTCGTCTTAATGCTCCGCATAAGCCCGAAGATCACGCTCGCCGTAGTCGTTCTGACGCCTCTCTCGCTCGGGGTCGCGTCGCTTATCGCGAAGAGCACTTACAAGTATTTTCTCGACCAGTCGAAGAAAAAAGCGCGTGAGACCTCGCTTCTCTCCGAGAGCCTCGGAAATCTGAAGCTCCAGAAGGCGTTCGTCCGCGAGGATGCGGCGGCGAAGTCGTTCGACGTCGTCACCGATTCGCTCGCGTCGTCCGCCCGCCGCGCGATCTTCGCATCGTCCCTCGTCAACCCCGCGACGAGATTCGTTGGGGCTGTTATCTACGCCGCGATAGGGCTTATCGGCGCCTTCACGGCGATAGGCGGCGCGCTCACGGTAGGCGAACTCACCTGCTTTCTCAGCTATGCGTCGCAGTACACGAAGCCTTTTAACGAAATTTCCGCCGTCGTCGCGGAGATACAGGGCGCCGTCGCGTCGGCGTCGCGCGTCTTCGAGCTTCTCGACGAAAAAGAGGAGGAAGACGACGGAGAGAAAGTCGCGCGAGGGGTCGCGGGGCGCGTCTCGTTCAAGGACGTCTCGTTCTCCTACGATAAGGAGCGTCCGCTTCTTAAGCATTTGTCATTCGATATCGAAGCGGGACAGCGCGTCGCGATAGTCGGTCCGACGGGCTGCGGAAAGACGACGCTCATCAACCTCCTTATGCGCTTCTACGACCCGGACTCCGGCGTCATCGAGCTTGACGGGGTCGACACGAAAACGATCCCCAGAAAATCGCTCCGCGACTTCTTCGGTATGGTCCTTCAGGATACGTTCCTCTTCGACGCGACAGTCGAAGAAAACATAAAAGCCGGGGCTCCGGACGCCACACGCGACGAGGTCGTCGCCGCCGCGAAAGCGACGCACGCCGACCGCTTCATAAAGAAACTGCCCGAGGGCTACGACACAGTCCTCACAGAAGGCGGCTCCGCGCTCTCCGAGGGCGAGCGTCAGCTTCTCTCTATAACGAGAGTGATGCTCTCCTCCCCGACCGTCCTGATCCTCGACGAGGCGACGAGCTCCGTCGACACCCGCACAGAGGCGAAAATAAACGACGCCTTTGAAAAGCTGATGAGCGGGCGCACCTCGTTCATCGTCGCGCACCGCATAACGACCGTAAAGGGCGCCGACGTCATCCTCGTTATGAAGGACGGCGACGTCGTCGAGCGCGGCAGACACGACGAACTCATGGCGAAGGGCGGCTTCTATAAAACTCTGTACGAGAGCCAGTTCGGAAACTGAAAGATACCACTTTACAAAACCGCTTCGCGGTGGTATACTGTTATGGAATGATTTTTCTTAACATAATAAGGAGATAAAAACATGGCAAAAGTATTGGTCGAAACCTCTGCAAGACACGTTCACGTAACCGAGGAGCACCTCGCCGTCCTCTTCGGAGAAGGCGCGAAGCTCACTCCCAAAAAGAACCTCTCTCAGCCCGGACAGTTCGCGTGCGAAGAGAGAGTAACCCTCGTCGGCCCCAAGAAGTCGATACCCAACGTATCAATCCTCGGTCCCACAAGAAAAGCGACCCAGGTCGAAGTTTCCTTCACGGACGCGAGAACGCTCGGCGTAACAGCCCCCGTCCGCGAGTCCGGAGACATCGCCGGTTCCGCTCCCTGTAAAATAGTCGGCCCCTGCGGCGAAGTCGATATCGCCGAGGGCGTCATAATAGCTAAGCGTCACATCCACTT
>CADBQA010000040.1 GCA_902796675.1 uncultured Ruminococcus sp. | reverse complement strand
CATAAGCGTTCGATTTCACCTGAGGGCAACGCCCGAAGATTTCACCTTTTGCCGTAAGGCAAAAGATTTCACTTTTTTGACGTTTGGCTCACAAACGTCCTGCTTGCTCCATTCTGCGACAAAAACCGGCTGAGATAAGGATCATTTTCCTTACTTCAGCCGGCTTTGATTATCTGTCCTTTAGAGTACCTTGCGTTCGGCGGGCTCTTTTCGCGTCAAAGAAGAGAAACGACTCTTTTGTCGAACGCTTCCGTCGACGAGACGAAATCAACGTTTTTTGAAAAGATTTTTTCAAGCTCGAAATGGTAAGGCGACGCGGATGACAGACATTTTAACGCCTCTCCCGTCAGCGACGCCACGCATTTCTTGAAAAACCTTATCCTCGCTCTCCGGCTGCCGGCGTCACGAACTGCAAACCGCTCGCCGTTGATGACTGATGCGCCGGGATCCTTTGTATATAAGACTTTTTCATCTCTTATAAATATCGCGTCGACCGATCCGTCGAGAGGAGAGAGCGCGACGTCGCACCCTACGCCGCGCGCGGCGAACGCGCGGTACAGCGCCGGTATTACAGCGCGGGATATCCCGAGCGTGTCGGTGACGGAATAAACGCGCTCCGCCTTCCGTCTCAAAGTGTCGAGACGAACGGCGCCCGTCATCGTATGCGCGGAAACAATGACCTTTCGCACGCCGCCTTCCGCTTTATACCTCGACGCCGTCCGGGAGGCGAACTTTTCAAGTTTTTCGGTATCGGTACAGCCATCAAGAAGCGAATCGAGCGCCGACAGGACCTCTCCCGCCGCGTGAAGGCAAGCGTAAGCTCTGTCGAACGAATCCTTTTTTCTCGCCGTATGAACGAATATTTCGTCCCGGTAAAGCCTCAGAGCCCCGACGTCAAAAAACTCGGAAACGTCAAAGGTAAAAGATACGGCGCCGGGGTACTCGGGATCTGCCGCATGCGGCTCCGTCGCGTCGCAAACGCATATCCGTTTATCTCCTTTTTGCGCGACCGCCGAGTCGAGGGACGACGGGTCGAAAGAACAGTAGTAATAGGTGACGCCGTAGCCGAGTTCCTCCGCTCTCGCGGCAAAACGGCGGATAAGCGCGCTCTTTCCCGTCCCGGGACCGCCTTTGATATATACTTTTATATTACATCCGCTCTCGCCGATAAGTCCGTCCGGCGTCAGGATAAACCCCGACTTCGTGTTTGCTCCGTAAAAATATGATTCCGCCTCTTTACTCTCCGTTTCAAATAGGATCTCCGTATTCTTCACACCATACCTCCTTTTTTATCATTCTATGTAATAAAAAAGAAGAAGTGAAAAAGAAAAAGCCCCGAAGGGCTTTTGATTACGACGATTTTTTGATCCTGTTTCCGATATAAGCCTCGACCTCGCTCGCCGTCATACCGAGAACGAACGCGAACTCGTCGTGGAGCATCTTCTCGGCGTCCTTGAGAAATCGCTCGTCCGTGACGTGGAAATGCTTTTTCTGATCTATCATTTCTTCTCTGCGAAGATAAAGCATACCTATCATATGAAACATAGCGAGTCGGTCGCCGCTCTTTATCGTCGACGCGCAGAACTCTTTCCGCTCCGCGTCGCTCGATATCCATTCGACGGCGCCGGGCTCAATTGAGTCGAGAAGCGCGTCGATCTCTTCTTTCGTAAGAACGGGGCGCATTTGAGAAAGAAGCCGCTCGTTGTCCGTCGGAACGAAAATCGTGGATCTTTTATCGTTTATCGGCGAGAGGACGTAGTATTCCTTATGTCCGTCGCCGAACGACATGGACTTGATCTCGCTTATCTCACATACGCCGTGAGAACCGTATATAACGTGGCATCCGGCAGAAAACATACCCCTCTCCTTCCGAAATGTATAATAATCAAAATACTGTATATAGTTTAATACTATATATATTTTAACATATAAAATTCGAAAAATCAAGGCTTTTTTCTGTCGAAAAAGAGTAAAAACCCCGTGTTACACGGGGTTTTTGATTATTCCGGCTTGAAACTGTCCTTCAGCGATACCACTCTGTTGTAGGTGTCGGGGTACTTCGTATCCTTTACGAAATAGCCCGTTCTTACGAACTGGAAGTGGCTCTCGTCAGACGCTTTGAGCGACTTTTCAGCCTTGCATCCCTTGATGATCTTAAGAGAATCGGGGTTGAGATAATCGCTGTACGTCTTGCCCTCGGGCATATCGTTCATGTTCTTAAGCGTAAAGAGCTTGTCGTAGAGACGCACTTCGATATCGTCGCAGTTCGCACCGGATACCCAGTGTATCGTACCCTTGACTTTTCTGCCGTCGGCGGGCATACCGTTCTTCGTTTCGAGGTCAGCCGTAACGTGGATGACGTCGCCGCTTGCCGTATGCTCAACTCCGACGCACTTTACGATGTACGCGCCCATAAGGCGTACCTCGCCGTCCGGCTTCAGTCTGAAGAACTTAGGAGGCGGTACCTCGGCGAAGTCGGAGGATTCGATCCATAGCTCCTTTGTGAACGGCACTTTACGAACGCCGGCTTCCGGGTCGCCCGGATTGTTCGGAAGCTCGAAATACTCGGTCAGATCTTCGGGATAGTTATCGACTACCACCTTTACGGGGTCGAGAACTACGGCGCGCCTT
>CADBQA010000039.1 GCA_902796675.1 uncultured Ruminococcus sp. | reverse complement strand
TCTTCTTATTTTCTCTGGAAAGTTCGGCTTCGCACACCGTGCAGTATACGACTTCGTCGTAAGAACCTTCTGTCGTGCAGCCTGCGGGAACTTCGTTTTCACGGACAGGCGTGCCGGGTTTATGGCCGGGATAGGGGACAACGGTGTCGGCGAGAGTTATCTCGTTGTTGCCGTCAGCGTCGGAGAAGTACTTCTCGCATCTCGAGCAGTACCAGTAAGCGCTGTTGCCCGCTTCCGTGCAGGAAGGATCGTTTGCTTCATACGCCGTCATATTGTGTCCGAGAGCTTGGATAGTTACGTGACCGATTATCTGTCCGCACTCGTCCGTGCACTTGATGTCATAGCCGCCGTCTTCCGTGCAGGTAGCTTCAACGACGTTTACGTTCTCCGTCGTCTTGTGCTCGCATCCGATAACGGTGAGCTTGCCCTGAACGAGGTTGTAAGCGACGTCTTCGCCCGCAACGTTCGTGCAGTTGTTCGAAGCGTATACGATGCCGATGTCATACTCGCCCTCGGCAAGGTTCGACGTGTTGAGCGTGATCTTGTAGAGCGTGCCGTTTTCGACGGTTACGTTCTTGGATGCGCTCGTGTGCTCGTTGTAAGTAATGGCGATGAGCTTACCTTCAGCGTTGATACCCGCGGCGGTAAGGTCGCCTTCGAGAGACTTATAATTCTTCGTTATAGAGGAAAGGGTCTTGTCTCTGAGGTTCTCGCCTTCGTCCTCGTGAGCGGGATAGAACTGGAATCCGCCTTCGGTGAATACGTCGCCGATCTCATATCCTGCGTAAGGAGCGTCTTCGGGGTAAACGACGAAAGTCTGAATAGCCCAGATACCGGGGTTGTTGTACATCTTTACTTCGAAAGTCGCGCTCTCGGTACCCTGCTTGATTTCAGCGCTGGAGATCTCGATCGTAGGCTCCGTGTAATTCGGCTCGTCTCCCGGCTCCGGAACGTTCAGAAGCGTGATCTTGCCGTCTGTCGGAACGATAGTAGCGCTCTCACCGGAGTAAGGACCCGCGCCCTCGCCTTCGCAGTGGAGAGCGTTAGCGTAGATCTGAAGCGGAAGCTCCGTGAGACCTTCCGTATTCTTGGAGGCGTCATACTTGAACTTGTACGTTACAAGAGCGCCGTTGTCGGTGTTGTCAACGAGTACGTCATCGTCGTTAAAGTGGCTGATGCAGTCGATCAGCGGACCGGAGCATTTCTTGCCGCCGGCAAGGATCGTCTCGGCGTCGAGGCCGAGATCTACGAAGAAGTCGCTGAGGACTTTATCGATCCTGGTCGCGTCCTTCTCGTCGCCTTCCTGAAGTTCACCCGGTTTGAGGACCGTTTTGCCTCTTGTTATGCTCTGCTTTTCGAGGCAAGGCGGATATACCATGATGACCTTCATCGACGTGAAGCCGTCGTTGTTGTCGCTCAAATTAACAGTTACGGTGACTTCATCGGTCGCTTCAACGTCAAGCGTGGTGTCCTGGACCCAGATGTTCATGGCGTTGGCCGCCGGGTCCGGAGCCGCCGGCGCCGTGGATACCGCGAACACCGGGACAATTGAAGAAACCATCATCAACGCAACTATTACGAATGACAAAAGCTTTTTCATTTGGTTTTCCTCCTAAAAGGTTGTGTGTACCTATTATATTGCTAAACTAACAAAATAGCAAGCGTTAATTTTTTCCTTCGGACGGATCTCTCCGTCCGAAGGATCATCGGTCAATTTCAGTCAACAAACGTTACGACTACGTGGAAGTCTTCATATTCGCCGTTGGAGTAGGTTACTCTGAGATCGAATTCTCTGAGTTCCTCAGCCTTGACTGTCTTGAAGTATGCGAACGCGTTGTCGTTGATCTCGCTGACCTCAGCGTAAGTCTCGCCCTTATCGGGTGTCTGGATGATGTGAGGCTTCTCTTCGGAGATAACTCTTACAGTCGCGCCCTTGGCGAGGAGAAGTCTGAACGCTACGTCAGTTGCGCCTTCCTTGGATACAACGTTGATCACGTGGTCGTCATCCGCGCTTATGCCGGATTCGTCGGCGTTCGCCCTGTAGCCTGCCTCGATGCCGCTGATCGCGGGAGCGTGCTCGAATCTAACGTTTACGGTGTAGATGAACTCGTCGCCGTCAGCGTCGGTGATCTTGAGCGTATAGGTCTGAACGAATCCGTTTTCTACGTAGCTGATAATATATCTGATACCTGCAGCGTCCGTTGCCGCGTTGTAGCGGACGTTCTTGATCTGCATCTCGTTGCCGGATGCGAACGCTTCGTCGGTAAGAGTTACTGTCGCGCCCTTCGGGAGGACGAGGTTGTAAACGCCCTTGACCTGACCGTTCTTGACAACGACGTCGATCGTTCTCGCCCTGTTGTCGATAGCGGCGGATACGAGTCTTGCGCTCGGAACTATCTTGACGTCGAGAACCTTGTAGCTGACGACTCTGGATTCAAGCTCCGCGCCGCATACTGTGCACAAAAGGACCTCAAGTCCGTCTTTTTCCGCGGTCGCTTCTTCTACGAGCGTCCACGTCGTGGCGGGTGTGTGCGGTACCTTAAGAAGTGTATCGGTGTACTCGTCGTTGCACTCCGTGCATCTGTATTTTACATAGCCTTCCTCTTTGCAGGAAGCAGGCTTTCTCTCGATCTCCGCGTATTTGTGGCCGGGAGCCTTTGTCGTCTTTGTCTCTCTGGAGAGTTCCTGCTCGCAGACCGTGCAGTATACGACCTCGTCGTAGGAACCGTCGACCGTGCAGGAACCGTTAACAACGTTCTCGCGAACAGGTTCGCCGGGAGTGTGGACGCCGGTCGGGTTGATCGTCTTCGTCTCTCTGGAGATTTCCTGATTGCAGACCGTGCAGTATACGACTTCGTCATAAGAACCTGCGAGGGCGCATGTGGGCTCGTGTCTGTTCTCTTCTACTGCCGCACCGGGGGTATGGATGCCGGTCGGATCGATCGTCTTATGCTCTCTGGAGAGTTCCTGCTCGCAGACCGTGCAGTATACGACTTCGTCGTAGGAACCGGAGTCAACGCACGTCGGCTCAACTCTGTTTTCAACAACAGGTTCGCCGGG
>CADBQA010000038.1 GCA_902796675.1 uncultured Ruminococcus sp. | reverse complement strand
TCGGACGGCGTGACGCCTCGTTTTGTCACCGTCGCGATGCGGCGTGACTTGTCGTAGGAATCGCACTCGCCGTCTTCCACGCCGTGGAGGACGAGGGTGACGTCGCGCCGCAGAGGCTCTCCCTCATAGCCGTCGCCGCGCGGGATAAGAGTCAGGGTATGGCGCGCGCCGTCGCGGCGGTAACAGACTTCGGTTTCTCTGAAACACTCACCGACCTTTGAAATACCGTCGTCCTCATAGAGGAGCGCGTCGCCTCCCGTCGCTTCGGCGTCGGCGAAAATGTGAACGACGAGCGCGCCCGTCGGCGTCGTCATTCTGCCGGTATACGGCCTTGTGACGACCGGGGCGCCCGCTCTTGCGAGAAGCGGAAACGTGAATATGTCGCAAGAGAGCGTCGTCTCGCCCTCGGTGTATCTCTTGCCGTCGAATACGCCGTAAAACACTCCGCGGGGAACGTAAAACGTCTTATTCGCCGTGAATCTCTCCCCCTCGCCCGGTGTCGTCACGGGCGAGACGAGGAGCGCGTCGCCGAGCATATAAGTCGTAGGATAGCGGTAAGATTCTTCTTTTTCCGGCTCGTCGAAATATAGCGGACAAAGAAGCGGCGTCGCGTTCTTCGCCGAATAATACGCCGACGAGTAGATATACGGGAAGAGGCGCGAGCGGAGCCTTGCCGCCTCGCGCATCGCGGACGAGAAGGGCTCGCCCCAGAGCCACGGGCGGCGGTCCGTATCCTCGCCGCAGGAGTGGACTCTCATCGCGGCGCTCATCGCGCCGAACTGCATCCACCTTGCGAAGCACTCCGCCTGCTTCGGCGTCGCGCCGTCGTGGAAGCCGCCGATATCGTGGCTCCAGAAGAAGCACCCGGCGTTTCCGGCGGAGACGGTCATGGCGACCTCGAAATCGAGAGTTTCAAACGACGTCTCGGCGTCGCCCGAGAAGAAGCCCGGGTGTCGCTGATCGCCGACGCCCGCCCATCTTGAAAAATTCTGTCCCCTCTTTCCGTCCCTTTCGGAATCGCGGTAGTAGAGGGTATTGAGCCACTCGAGGTGAGAAAGTCCGCGCACGCCGTTCACCTCGGGATAAATGTAGTCCTGCTGCCAGTCGAGCCACCAGAAATCGACGCCCTCGCGCTCGCGCGGTCTGTGCGCCGCCTCGAAGAAGGCTCTCATATAGTCGGGGTCGCCCGCGTTGAATCTGAAGTTTTCCTTGCCGTCGCTCGACTGGTCGCGGCACGGTCTGTCGGGACATGGCACCCGCTCGGTATACCCCGCCTCCTTAAGCATCGACAGGAACTCCGGATAATGCTCTTCGTTCGATCTCACGCCGTCGGCGGGGTGATCGTTCAGTACGGCGGCGACGCCATTTTTATGGAGCGAGGCGAGAAAGCCCTCGGGGTCTGGGAAACGCTCCGTCACCCAGGAGTAGCCGGTCCAGCCGAGGTTGCCGCCCGCGTGACCGAAGCCGAAGTCGGACGTGTGTCCGCGGCCGCCACGGTCCCAGTCGTGGTAGTGCCAGTCCATATCTATGACCATGACGTCGATCGGGAAGCCGTTGTAGTCGTAGCCGTCGACGATATCGAGATATTCGTCCGCTGAAAAGGCGTGCCACCTCGAGTACCACGAGCCGAAGAAATATTTTCTCGGCAGCATAAAGTCGCCCGAGACCGCCGCGAGGTCGGAAAGCGCCGCGCGGTAGTCGTTTCCGTAGGCGAAAAAGTATAGGTCGCGCTCGTGGCGCGGGTCCCTTGACGACGCCCTATCACCCTCGATCACGGCTTTCCCGCTGTCGTCGTAAACGTAAAAGCCGTCGCGGGAGAGTATCCCGTCCGGGAGCGGCACGGCGCCCGAGACGCCGTCGAGCGTCTTAAGCGTTCCGCCGAGGTTGTTCTTCGACCCGTCTGAGTATTTCCAAACGGCCCCGACGCCGCCGGTGTGGACTTCGACCGTCAGCGTCTCCGCCGAAAACTCTCCGCCCGAATAACGGAGCGTCATCTTCGGCGTCCTTATGACGAGTCCGTCGCCGTCCGAGACGTCGGCGTCACAAAAAGAGGCGCGGCGGGCGAAAAACGTCCCGCCGTCGAGAAATGCTCCCTCTCTCGCGTATTCTATCCTGATAACTCCTTCGCGCATCACCGTGAAGCGCGCGTTTCCTTTTACGACACGCATCGTCAGTCAAAAACCACCGTGACGGCGCCGAGGTTGTCGGTCACGTCGACGGTTATCGTCTTGTCGCACGCGGCGTCGTCCTGCTCGGGGACCGTGACCTTGCCGAGGTTGGACGATGCCTTAAGGATGACCTTCCAGCTCGACGGGATGTGAAGAACGACGGCTCCGAGGTTGTCGTACACGGCGATCCTGCCGCCGCCCTCGTACGCCTCCGTGTTCGTTATGTAAGCGACTACCTTGCCGAGGTTGTCGTTTATCTTAGCGTCCGCGAGGTCCGCGTCGTCGAAATAGAGCGTCGTGCTGACTGCCTTCGAGAGCTGTTTTCTGCCGGGTCTGTCGGGCAGGAGCGCCGTGAGACCTATCGTCATAAGGAGCGCCGCGAGAAGCACCGTCCAGAAGGGGATGAGCTTATTGTCCTCGCGCCCGAGGGCGTGGGCTATCGTCGGCTCGAACACTATGAACATAAAGGCGAGGGGGAATGGGATCTCCGTGAATCTGAGTTCGACTATCGTGTCGACGAGCCACGCGAGGCAGACCGCGCCGAGCAGGATGCGCCAGACCGAAAGCCCGTAGCCGAGCTCCACGCCGATGCCGTTGAGGATGAGCAGGACGGCGGCGCCGATAAGTACGATACCCCAGAACACGCTCGTTCTTATACTCCGTTTTGCGTTTGTTTTCATTTCTTTAACCTCACTTCTTCAATGACGTCCCGCACCGCTTTGTAGTACATACGGGATATGTAGATCTTTTTTTCGGAACCGGAGAACGATGCCTCGCCGACGCCCGTCGGCGAGCGCGTCATGGAACGTATCTTCATCGCGTTCACGAGGACGCTTTTCGACGCTCTGCAGAACGTACCGGGGAGAATACCCTCGAGCTCGAGAAGTCTAAGCGGCGTCGTAAAGCAATCTCTTGCCGTGTGAGCGTAGGTTTTGTCGTCCGACACCTCGAAGAAATATATCTCCGAGCGCTTCACGAAGACCTCGCTCTGACCGCTTTTTAGGGCTATCTCGCCGTCCGCGGAAGCAGAATCCACAGCGGCGCGAATCTTTGCGACCTCGTCGTCGTACTCCGGGGCTTTTATTATTACCTCGCGTTCCGACGAAGGGTCTACAACAACGGTTACCTTCAAAGCGCGCTCTCCTTTCCTTTGTGATCACATTATATCCCGCCGCCCGAAGGATGTAAATACCCTTTTGCCGAGCGGTAGATTTTTGACGTCAAGAGGTAGATTTTTACGGTTTACAGCCTCCGCACGGGACGTAGCCTCGGTCGACGAGGTCTCCTCGCCTGCCGTGATAGTTCTCGCGAACGGTGTCGGAGATCGTCTTTACGTTGTCGCAGTCCGGATAGTGGAATTTCATCGTCCTCGTGTTCAGAACGTAGTCGCCGACGACGTCGTCTATCGAAAAGCTGTATGAGTTCCTCTTTTCAGCGAGGCGGCTTCTGCCGTTCGAGTAATCTATCTCGACCCCCGGCTGGAGATTGTAGCAGTAAACGCAAAAGCGTATGCCCTCTCCCGCGTCCTCGACGGAGTACGCCTCCATCAGAACGCCCGAGGCGATGAGATTGTCGCCCTCGAAGTACGGCGTCACTCTGTAAAGAACGTGGTTGCCCGTCTCGCGGACGTAGTCGCCCACCATATTCTCAAACGGCACCATGCCGTCCGCGTTCATATATCTTGTGCCCGTTATGAGGTTTCTCTCGTTTGCGTCCTCACCCGCGAGCGAATGCGCTATGAGGTGACATCTGTTGAAAAGCGACCTGCCCTCGACGAAGTCGTACTCGGCGTGCTGCCAGCCGCTCGGCTTGACTGACGATATGTTCCCTCTCTTATCAGTCGGCATAAGCTCGGGGCATATATTCGCGTACGCCGAGCCGCACCTGCCGAGAGAATCGAGCGCGGAGTAAGCCTCGAAAGCCTTTGTCGTCACGTCGTATTCGGTAAAGAACGGGTCGCCGGAGTTTATGACGGCGTACGGGCTGCCGGTGTACTCCGGCACGTCCGAGAGCGAGAAATACGCGACCTCGCCGTCGCCGGACTCCGCCGCGGGGAGCGTCGCGATTTCGACTTTCTGCTCCGTCGCACTCGTCAATAATTCCTCGCCGACGCAGGAAGGAACGAACAGAAGACATAAGGCGGCGATAAGCGCGATCATTCTTTTCATCATTTTATATCGCCTCCCATATCTCCTCGGTCACGCGGTCGTGGGACGTCCCGGCGAAGTCTTTTATCGACGAAAGGCGGAGCCCCTCGTCGAACGGATAAAAGTTCACAGCCCCGTCGCGCGGATATTTTCTGTTCCATCTGTAAAGAACGAGCCTCGACACTTTTCCGGAAACGGCCGAAAGGTCCGCGCTCTCGGCGAAGCATACGGCGCCAAGCGGCGCGCGGGATAGATCGTCGACGACGCGAACGTCGGCGGCGGTCCCTCTGAACATCGACGCGGAATAACCCGTCATATATATAGGCGCGCCCGCGGCGAGCGAAATTATCCTGTCTCTCACGGCGCGGTCTGCGCTCTGCCTCTTACCGAAGAACGTAACGCCGCGCCCCTCGTCGACGCATATTATCAAAGTCATATCGACACCTTCCCGTATTTTATGTATTTTTATTTTACCACGGACGTTTTTTCTTGTCAATCAACGACTGAATTTACATATAATATCTTGATTGAAATATAAAAATATTGTATATTGAATTATAAATAAAACCGAAAAGGATATAACGGTATGAAAAAACTCGGCTTCGGACTTATGCGCCTTCCGCGCCTCGACGCAGGCGACCGCTCTTCGGTCGATATTGAGACCCTCTGCCGTATGGCGGACGAATTCATCGAAAACGGATTTACATACTTCGACACCGCGTGGATGTACTGCGGCTTCAACAGCGAGCGCGCCGTAAAGACCGCCCTCGTCGAAAGATACCCGAGAGACGCCTTCGTCCTTGCGACGAAGTTCCACGCCGCGTTCGCGAAGGAGAGCGCGGACGTCGACCGCATCTTCAACGAACAGCTTGAGAAGACCGGCGCGGGATATTTCGACCGCTATCTCCTCCACGATCTTTCCCTTGAAAACTACGAGAAGTGCGAGGAGTTCGGCGCGTTTGAAACGCTCCTGAAGCGGCGCGACGCCGGAGAGATCAAGCGCCTCGGCTGTTCCTTCCACGATACGCCCGAGGTCCTCGAGCGCGTCCTGACGGAGCACCCGGAGCTTGAGTTCGTTCAGCTTCAGATAAACTACCTCGACTGGGAGAGCCCCGCGATAAGAGCGAGGGAGTGCTACGAGGTCGCGACGAGGCACGGCGTCCCCGTTATAGTGATGGAGCCCGTCAAGGGCGGCACCCTCGCGAAGATGCCCGAGAGCGTCGAGCGCGAAATGAGGTCGCTCCACCCCGACTGGTCTACCGCCTCCTGGGCGATACGCTTCGCCGCCTCGCTCGAGAACGTCGAGATCGTCCTCTCCGGGATGAGCAGCCTCGAACAGATGCGCGACAACATCTCGTTTATGAAGGATTTCACACCTCTGTCGGACGGCGAGGTATCTTTGCTCCTTCGCGCCGCCGACGAACTCAGAAAGAATCCCTTCATCCCCTGCACCGGCTGCGCGTACTGCGTCGACGGATGCCCTCAGAACATCGCGATACCGAAGTATTTCTCCCTCTACAACGAAGAGAAGAGAAACGGGGGAGATGGCGGATGGAGCAATCAGCGCGAATACTACGACAATCTGACGCGCCACTACGGGGCGGCGGGCGACTGCATCGGATGCGAACAGTGCCAGAACATATGCCCGCAGCACATAAGGATCGTCGGAAAGCTCAAGGAAATTGCGGATTATTTCGGAAAGTGAGACGCTCTATGGCAAAAAAGATCCTATCATTCGCACTCGCTCTGGCGACGCTTCTGTCGCTCGCGTCTTTTTCGGCGTCGTCGCACGCCTTCTCGGGCATCGACGAGGTCGAGGCGATATACTTCGACGTGAAGCCGGAGATCGACGGCATCGTCTCCGCCGAAGAGTGGGGAGAAGCGACGACGTACGTCGCATCCTACGACGCCGCGACGATTTTCGACAGCGAGCCCGTCAACAACAGATTTTTCATGAGAAACCCGTCCGCGCCGCACAGCTTCGACGTTGACAGTTACAATATGTACTACGAGCTTTGGCTCCGCTGGGACGAGGACAACTTCTATATCGCCGCGAAGGTCGCCGACCCCGACGGCCACTCGCTGAAGAACGGCAGATACGACACATGGAACGGCGACGCTTTTCAGGCGAGGATCGACCCCGCCGGACCGAACCGCGGAGACCCCGCTTACAACCCCCGTACGGACGGCAAGCCGTGGAGCCGCACCGACGTCTCCAACCTCGTTTTCGGCTTTGTCGAGAGCGCGGGCGGTTTTTCCGAGGCGTGGGACGATATTGACGACGCGGGCATAACTCCCTTTATGGGCGGCTCCTGCATCATCTCCGTCGCGCCGTGCGGCGTCGAATACTCCGAGGACACATCAAGCGGTATCACAACTTACGAGATAAAGATCCCTTGGGGCTATATCGACAGCCAGGAGCACACGTACGAATACTACACGAGGCGTAACCAGAGGGGCGGCATCGGCAAGGAATACGGTATGTCGGTCTGCGCCTACAACGCGAACGGCGAGGCGGGAGACGCCGCCTGGAACGCCGCGCTCTCATGGGGCAGCGGCATCATAAACGCCCAGCACAACAACTACTCCGCGACCTGCGCCGGCTCCAATCTCGTAACCCTTTCGGACGAGCGCGTGAGCGAGAGCGTAGGACACTCCTGGACGTACGAAAGCCACCCCGGCGGATACGTTCCCGAAATGCCGCCTTTCAGCTGTGACACCGTGATCGACGAGTCGCGCCACGTAAACCTCACCTACACGAGCGCGAACGATATGAACACCTACGGCAACGCCATCCGCGGACAGCGCAAGCGCGACGGGAGCAACTGGGTCGTCGCGTGGGACCGCGACGGCGACCGTCTCAACGACCAGAACTACCTTTCGACCGGCGGCAGATATATGAGCCGCGGCTGTACCTACACTATGGAGTTCGACGTAAAGGTCACGGGATTCGATACATTTGAGGACGGCTACTCCTGCACCATGTATAACTGGTTCGGCGGCTCGTCCACCGTCGACTACGAGTGCGGCTATAACTTCGACACCGGCAAGTTCGCCGTCATCGAAACGAAAACGAGAAAAGTCCTCGCCGAGAAAGCGGCGGACTTCGACGACGGCTGGCACCGCTGGGTCTTCCAGTACAATAAGCCGACGTCCGAAATGAGATTCTACTTCGACCCGCCGAGAGAAAACGGAAGAGTCGCCCCCTACGCGGAGCCGATGTTCCGCCTGACTTACAGATACTTCGACACTCCCGGCAGAAACAGCTGCGAGATCATATTCAGGCGGCTCAACTGCCAGATCATGATGGATAACGTCCAGTTCTATAACTTCGTGGATTTCACTGCTTTGGGACCTCGGCAGCCGACATTCGGCGACGCCGATGAGGACGGCGAGCTCACCGTGAAGGATATCCTCGTCGTCAGGCGGTACATAGCCGGTCTCGATACGACGATCTACCGCTCTCCCGCCGGATCGGCAGTGAGGAACGCCGACGTCAACTGCGACGGAGAAATAACCGTAAAGGACGTACTCATCATGCGCCGCGTCATCGCGGGGCTTGACGAGGAACCGAAGGTGTGGCCGAATTATTAAGAGTATTGCGCCGGGGCGATTTTTCGCCCCGGCGGTCAAAAAATACAAAAAAAGTGTTGACAATCCCGAAACCTTATGATATAATAATTCTCGCCCTTAGGGGAGAATATAATATTTACGCTGGTGTGGCTCAATGGCAGAGCAGCTGATTTGTAATCAGCAGGTTGTTGGTTCGACTCCGATCACCAGCTCCAGGGAGCGTTCCC
>CADBQA010000037.1 GCA_902796675.1 uncultured Ruminococcus sp. | reverse complement strand
GTCTATCGCGATGTTGTTGTACTCGCTCGATACGTTTTCGTCCTTGACCTCTTCCTTGACGCCGAGGCGCTCGAGAAGCGCGCTGATGCCGGTGGAAGCCGACGTCTTCTGCGCTCCGATGAAGCCGTAGAACGCGCCGTTGTCGCCCATGACGATGATACCTTCGAGCGTTGTCGAGGATACGATAAAGAGTCTTCCGTACTCGTCGACCGCGACGGCTACCGGTTTGTAGATGGCGTCGCTCTCGATGAGGTTGGATCTCGGCTGGTTGACCGTCTTGACGAACTTGTGAGAGCCGCCCTTTTCAAACATGACGATCCTCGCGTTGTCCGTGTCGCAGATGTAAATGTAGTCGTCCGTGACGAAGACGCCCTGCGGATTGTTGAATCTGTCGGAGACGCCCTGCTCGTTCACGAAGCTGTCTATCCTGCCGATATAGTGATAATACTTGTCGAGGAGAAGCACGCAGCCCTGACCCGCGTCGGCGACGTAAACGTTGCCGTCGGAGTCGGTCACGATGTCGGCGGGGGATTTGAACTCCGCCGCGCCGATATACGTGCTGTCGACTACAGCCTCCGGAACGTAGGCGTCCGGAGATTCAAGCACGAACCCGTCCGCGGAATACGTGTAGGTGGAGTAAGCCGAGGTAGCCGACGCGGGGATGACGAGCAACGATACCGCGAGGGCTATAAAGAGGACGGCGCTTAAAATTCTTTTCATATTGCGACGCCTCCTCTCAGTCTTTCATACCGCTGGAGCCCATCGTTTCGATGATGTTGCTCTGCGTTATGATAAAGACGATGATAGGTACGAACATAAGGATAAACGCCGACGCCGCCTGCTCGCCCGTTCTCGCGATACCCGCGGAGAGTATCTGCGTGACGGACGCCGGGAAGGTCTTGAGCTGTTCGCTTTGAATATAAATGGACGTGCTCGTCTTCCAGAGTCCGTTGAAGGAGAAGACGATGATGGTCAGCCACGCGGGCTTTACCATCGGCATCGCTATCTGCCAGAAGATCCTGAGCTCCGACGCGCCGTCGAGACGCGCGGATTCGAGGACCGCGTCCGTTATGTTCGACTCCATAAACTGTTTCATAAGGAAGACGTTCTGCGTCGCGCCCCAGGCGGGCACGATGTACGCCCAGTACGTATCCATCATACCGAGACGGCTGATGAGGATGAACGTGACGATACCGCCGACCGCCGCCGGGATCATGAGGGCGTATATGACGAGTTTGAAGAACGCGACCTTGCCGGGGAAGTTCATCTTCGAGAGGGAGTACGCGGCGATCGCGGAAAGCATGATCGTGCCGAACGTACCGACGATGGAGATGAACACCGTGTTGAAGATGTATCTCGTAAGAGGTACCCACGTCGACGACATGAGCGAGAACAGATTCTTGAAGTTATCCATCGTCGGGCTCGTGACGTAGAAGCGAGGCGGGTAAATGAACAGCTCGCTAAGCGGCTTGAAAGCGTTGATGATCTGCAGATACATCGGAAGCGCAATCAGAAGACCGAGAAGCAGGAGCATAAAGGTGATCGCGAAGTCGCCGCCCGCGGAGCGGTTCAGAACGACGCGGTGGTTTATAGTACGCAGTTTTTTCTGTCTTGCCATATCACGTACCCACCTTTCTGATAAGCTTCTGGATCAGAATATTCGCCCCGAAACAGAGTAAGAATATCACGACCGAGATCGCGCAGGCGTAGCCGAGCTCCCATCTGACGTTGGCGTACTCGCCGAGGTGGTGGGAGAGCGTATATCCGACGTAGTCCGTCGGAGGGCTGCCGGCGAGTATCGTTACGACGTCGCCGTAGCCGAACGCGCCGGTGATCGCCATGACCGAACCGAATAGCAGGTGTTCCTTCATATTCGGCAGAGTGACGTACCAAAGCTCCTGCCAGCGGTTCGTGACTCCGTCGACCGCCGCCGCCTCGTACTGCGCCTTATCGACGCCCTGGAGACCCGCGATGAACGACAGGAAGCCCGTGCCGAACGACATCCACAGCGAGATGCCGATACAGAGCGGCATGATGTACTTCGTATTTGAAAACCAGAGGATAGGCGAATCTATCAGCCCCAGTTTGAGAAGCCATCCGTTTACAAGACCGTAAGAGTCACGGTCGAATATCCACGCGAATATCGTATACGCGTTAGCGGTCATCGCGGGCGCGTAGAATATAAGCGTCATGAAGGCTCTTCCCTTCGGAGGGAGCTGGTTTATGAACCACGCGACCACGAACGAAAGGATGAATGCCGTAGGACCGGTCGCGACCGCGAAGATCAGCGTATTTTTAAGACCGGTCATGAAGAGGTCGTCGTTGAGGAACATCTGTATGTAGTTGTCAAACCCGACCCACTTCGGAGCCTGAATCATATTATAAGACGTCAGACTCAGCGCCAGCGACGCAACGACGGGAATGACGGTGAAAAGCAGGAAGAACACGGCGAACGGGAGAAGGAATACGTATCCGACCCAGTTCTGTTTCATCAGATGCCATGTCCATTGAAGCTTCGTCATATCCTTGCGGTTGACGTCGACTTTGACTTTCTTTGACATTGTCGATTTCTCCTTATGTTATTTTAGGTAAGTTCGTGTTCGTCTCAGGATTCTATCCAATCCTTGTAGGACAAATCTGTCTCGCCGTTCTTGACGAGCCTTGCCCACTCGACGTAGTTTTCTTCGGTTATGCCGTGATCGTCCATCCAGTCCTTGTAGTCCTCGATGCCGTTCTCCTCGGCGTATTCGAGCCACGATCTCTTACCGTCCGTGGTGTCGTAGTAGGAATCGAGACCGGTGTACGCTTTGACCGCGTCCCATTCCTCCGCTACCATAAGTCCGAACTCGCGTCTCTTTCTCGTAAGCTCCGCGTTTATCGGAGGTACGCGCTCGAGCAGCGCGTCGGACGGATCGTCGCCGTCGTTCGCCGCCGCGTTGAACGCGAAGTTGAAGTATCTCGTTACCATATAGTCGCCGGGGTAGACCTCGATGGCCTTTGCGTGTTCAAACGCCCTGAGGAAGACCTCCCTCTCCTGCGAGGTCCACGGCAGAGACTCGAACGCCTCTATGTTGGCGACCGCCTGCTTTGCGGACGCGCCGAGGAGAGCGACCATATCGTTGCAGTACTGGAGCTGAGGATCCTTGCTCGTGTACCAGTCGATGAAGTCCCACGCCATCTCGGGGTCCTTCGCCGTGTTCGGCATCAGGATACCGGAGGACGTGGCGCACGCCGTGTGATCGACGTACTTGTTGCCGTTTTCGTCCGTCTTCTCGATACCGGGTATCTCCGTGAAGCTCCACAGACCGAGGATCTCGGGCGCGGAAACGACGAGGTAGTTATAGTTCATATACGCGCCGAGGAATATCGGCATTTCGCCGTTTCTCATACGGTTGATGCCGTTGAAGCCTATCGGCAGCGAATACTGCGTGAAGTAGTTCGTCATGGTCTCGAACGCGTCGAGCGTCTCCGTCTCGTCAAAGCCGGTCCTCATACCGTCGTCGCGCCACCAGTGGGCGCCGGTCTGGAAGACGAGCGACGGGAACTCGAAGGTGACGCCGATCTCCATGTTGTTGAACTGGAGCACCGGCACCATGCTCATCAGATCGTCCCACGTCTCGGGGACTTCAAGCCCGAGGTCGTTTAAGATATCCATGCGGTAGAACATCACGGGAACGCCCATCGTCGTCGGTATCGCGAACGTTCTGCCGTAGAGCGACAGAGGAGTGAGCGCCGCCTCGGGGAAGCGTTTTACGACTTCGTCGAACGTGTCGAACTCGTCGAGGTTGTATACCGCGCCGCGCAGCGCCATTTCAAGAGGCTGCGTCGCGTCGAGCGATACGTCGGGACCGATGCCCGCGATGATCGACGGAAGCAGCGTGCCGTCCGCCGTCAGCTTGACGGTGACGCCGATGTTCGTCTTCGACGTGAATCCGTTCTTTATAATATTGTTTTCGATCTGCGCCTGCTCTCTGCCCGCCGAGGTCCAGACGGTGAGGCTTCCGACGTAACCGTCGTCATTCTCGTCGCCGACCGATTCATAGTCGGTAAAGAAGCTTGCGAAGAACTTTTTGAACTCGTGTATGAAAGACTGGAAGAAGTTCGCGTCAGCCTTCGGGAGCTCCGCGCCCTCGGGCTGAATAAGGATGTAGTCTATCTCCAGCGGCTGGCTCGTAAGGTTCGCAATCCATTCGCCGAAGCTCGTTATCTGGCTTGAAAGCTCGGAGAGGTTGCCGGCTATCTTCGACTCGTCGGCGCCCATCTTACGGAGCAGTTCTATCATCTTTTCGAGAGTACCCGTCGCGTCGCTCTTGATACCGCTCGTCTGTGTGATGTTGGACATTATGACCTTGAGGTTCGCGCTCTGGAAGGAGAGGTCCGCGACCGTGTCGGGCATTATTCTCGAGAAGCCGTAGGTACGGTTTTCGTCGGGGTCCTGACCGGTCAGCTTGATGAAGGAGAGCGTGTCGGCGACGAGGCTGTCTCTTATGTACCTCGCCTGCTGAAGGATAAGCCCTATGTCTCCGAGGCACGCCTCAAGCTCCAGCGTGTGGTCGCCCGCCTCGAGGTAGAACTGAAGCGGAGTGCCGTCGTCATCGGAAAGGGGCGCTATGTGCCACGTGTTGTCGTAGCCGAATCTTATCGACGCCGCTTCCTCATAGGGGATCTCGCCGTCGATACGGACAAGACGCGAGGAGAACGTGCCGGCGTTGACCGACTGGACGTATCTCGGACAAATCGTGTAGAGACCGCTCTTTTCAATATGGAAATTATATCTTATCCACTGTCCGTTCGACGCCCACTTGTTGCTTCCTATCGTATTGAGGAGCGTGGTGGTCGTATCCTGCGGCTCGGTTATAGCGGACGAGAAGTCCGTTATCGGATAAATTGTATAAGCGGACGACGCCGCCGGGATCTCAGCGTTGATATAGACGGGTTCCACGTCCTCGGGAGCCGCGGCGTCGGCGTGAGATGCGAGATACTCCTCGTACGTCACGGTCTCTTTCTTCGTGCCGAACGTGAATTCATCTATGAAGCAGGTGTCGCCGACGCCCTGGAGGCTGATGGTGTTCTCCCCTTCTTCAAGATAGAACTCGAACGGTCCCGCGATATATCCGTCGCGGTCGTGCATCTCGTACGTCTGCCATACCATAGTATCGGCTGACATCGACGGTCTTATCTCGTTGCCGCGAGCGTCGGTGTAAAACGCGCCCTCGCGTCCCTCGAGACCGTATCCGGTCTTGTAGCCTTCGGCGTACGAATAGAGCCACGTCTTGGAGAGCGCAACGTAACGCGCTTCCTGGAACGGAACTTTATCGTTGAGATAGAAGATCTTCTCTACCGTCGCGCTTCTCTGCGAATCGGTGCTGTATCCGAATGAGAGCGTGTAGAAGCCTTCCTTCGGGCACGTGAAGCGCCACGTTACTTTTCCTTCCTCTCCGATCGAGAGGCACCGCCTTCCGGCGTGCTCCATGACTTCGACCTGCGCCGTCAGGGTCTCCTTGTCGTAATCCGTCGCGGAGAACGAGAACTCGTCCCCTTTTTTGGCGCGCCGCTCGGCGAGCGCCTCGTCGACGTAGGTGTCGTCCTGGACGTCGAGGTACTTCACGAGGTAGTCCTGATAGGAGATGTAAATGAGGTCGTCACTCAACTCCGTAAGACCGCCTCCGGAAGCGTCGCCGTCACCGTCCGCCGCCGAAACTCCGACAGGTCCGATCAGCGTCAGCACAGCCAGAAAAATGGCGAACAGACGCATGGCCTTTGATTTTCGCATTGAAATTTCCTCCCGGTTGATAGTTCGGACGCGCCGTGCGAACTACGGCGCGTCTTTCGCGTCTTGCGAAAAACTTCTTCAGTTATCGAACAAGATTATCGGCGGGCTCGCCCGCCGACATATATATAATAACACCCGTATATTTTGATGTCAAGTGTCGTAAAAGCCCGACCGGGCGGCAAATCAGGGCGATTTTTCTTATAATACGCGCATAATATGCAAATGTCTCACATCCCTCCGGAGACGTTTTTCGGAAGATGCCTTTTTGCCAATTATGTGATATGGCGCGGTGGGCAAAAATGAAGTAAATACTATTTACTTTTCTGAAAATAATCTTCCGATTATCCGCTTTTTCTCTATTGAATCACAGCGTTTTTGATTCAATAATGTAAATATTATTTACCTTTTTCAAACATTGCCGGCGGTCTTTTTTCATCGTCAACCGCCTAATCGGGACGCTGCGCGACGCCTTGAGGGTCGACTTTTTACGACTTGCGAAAACAAAAACGCAAAAGTAAACTTTTTGTTAATTGTGCCGTTCCGGGCTGATTTTTAACATTCGCAAAGCGCTTTTGTGAAATTGAAATCGATGTTGACAAAACGGCGCGCCGAGTCTATAATAAACCTGTAAACATCAAATTTTGCTCTGTGCGAAAGGAAGAACGAAATGTATTATATAGGAATTGACCTCGGCGGCACGAATATCGCCGCGGGCGTCGTAGACGAAAACCACAGAATAATCAAAAAGGCGAGCGTTCCGACCGGCGCCACCCGACCGGCGGACGAGATAACCGCCGATATCGCCGCGCTCTGCCGCAGAGTTGCGACGGAAGCGGGTATCACGATCGGCGACGTCGAGTACATAGGCATCGCGACGCCCGGCAGCGCGAAGTGCGACACCGGCGAGATCCTCTACGCCAACAATCTTCCTTTTTCAAATTATAATATGTCAGAAAAGCTCTCCTCGATGCTCGGCGAAGAAAAGCGCGTTTACATCGAAAACGACGCGAACGCCGCCGCAAAGGCGGAGTCCGTCGCGGGCGCGGCGAAGGGGACGGATTACTCCGTGATGATAACCCTCGGCACGGGCGTCGGCGGCGGGATCATAATCAACGGACAGGTCTACACCGGATTCAACTATGCCGGTGCCGAACTCGGTCACATCGTCATCAAAAAGGGCGGAAGGCCCTGCTCCTGCGGCAGACGCGGCTGCTGGGAGACCTACTCCTCCGCGACAGGTCTTGTGAAGACGACGAGGGAAAAGATCGAAGAATGCCGCCGCACCGGAAGAAAAACGGTTATGGAAGAGATGATCGGCGGCGACCTTTCCCGCGTTTCCGGACGCACCGCTTTCGCGGCGAAGCGCCGCGGCGACGAGGCGGCGTCCGAGGTCGTAGAGGAGTATATCAACGACCTCGTCTGCGGGCTCGTCAACATCATCAACATCTTCCAGCCAAACGTGCTGTCGATAGGCGGCGGTATCTCGGGCGAGGGCGACTATCTTCTCGATATGCTCCCCGAAAAGGTCTTCGCGGAAACTTATTCCCGCGGCGACACGCCTCAGTGCAAGCTTAAGATCGCGGAGCTCGGCAACGACGCCGGCATCATCGGCGCCGCCGCGCTCGGAAGATAAACACGAAAAAACAAAAAATCGGGTCGTGCGTCTGCACGACCCGTTTCATTTATTCCATCATAAATTCTTCAAGACACTCGCCGCTCTTGTACAGCTTTTCGGCGACGTAACGCCCGACGTACCTGAAGTGGCACGGGTCGAACGGGCGCCCCGTTATCTCCGTCTTATCCGACGGATATCTTTCGATGAAGCCGAACTTCCAGGCGTTCTCCTTCAGCCATTTATAAACGTCCTCGTTCGCAAACGCCTCGGACGATTCGGGCAGGTTGTGAAGCACCGCGGAAAGACCGGTCTGCATATCGGAAAGACCCGCCTCGTCGCAATACGCCGCCGCGGCGGCTCTCGCCTCCGCCTCGCTAAGCCCGCTCCTTGCCATCTCGTTGTTGACGGCTTTCGCAAATGTGTTCGCCTGTTCGTTGAAGGAGATGAATCCGCTCGTCACGGAGACGCCCTCGAAGCCCTCCGCCCTCATCTCGATAAACATCGCCTCGAGCGCCTTCGCCGCCGTGCGGCGGAGCCGCTGCATGGCTCTGCCGTCGCGCCTCGTATCCGAAACGCTCTCGAGATCGTCCGGTATGTACGATACGTCGAGCGGCGCGTCGCGGCTGACGACGATGAGATACTCGTTGGAATCGGTCGGGTTCATATAACTCTCGTAGTTCGAGAGATCGGATTTGAAGATCACGTCGGAGCCGCGCCCGAGACCCTTCGCATCGGAGCCGTAGAGCGCGAGCAGGTCGACCGCCCTGCCGCTGTCCATCGGCTTGTATACGAGGGATACCGCGTCGTACAGCGGATTGCCCGCGCCGTCTCTCCTGTAATTGCCGTCCTCGTCGAGCGCCCTTACGTGAGTCACGTTCAGCCTTCCCGCGCCGGAGCGTTCGAACTTGAGCCCCGCCTCAAAGAGGTCGCCCGCGTCGGCGGACACCCAAACGGACTGCCCTATATATCTCGTCTTCGCCCCGAGAGAGACCTGCGTTCCGTTGACGAGCGCGGTGTCGGAGCCGATTATAAACTCTATCGTATCGTTCTTTCCGTCGCCGGGAATTATGTATTTTACCGAGTATTTGTCGCCGGTGACGTAAAACCCGTATCGCTCGGCGATGTCTGAGAAGTCGACGCACATCTCGCCGTCGCAGTACGCGACGTCCTCTGACGCCGAGTATCCCTTCGCGCCGTCGAAATAGTACGAAACTCCCCTCGACGGGTCGGAGAGGTCGGAGTAGAAATACCTGTGGATGAAAAACGCTATAAGTATGCCGGAGACGACCGCCGCCGCGGCGAAGATCCAGGCGTGGAATTTAAGGACGCGCTTTGCGTGGCGGCGGCGCTTCTGCTTTTCCCGCCTCTCGCGCTCAGCCGCGCGGCGCGCTTCCGCGGCGCGGCGGCGTTCGATCTCATGACGGCGCCTCTGTTCGGTGTAGCGCCTCATATGTTCTCGCTCGCGTCTCTTTGCGGCGAGCTGTCTTTCAAGCTCCTCGCGCCGCGCCGCCTCACGTCGCGCCGCTTCCCTTGCCGCCGCGGCTTCGCGGCGAAGCCTCTCCTCCTCCGCGCGGCGGCGGGCGGCGGCTTCTTTTATCCGTCTTTCCTGCTCGTCGGCGAGGAACGCCTGACGTCTGTCCTGTCTCGGAACGGCGTTCTGTCTGCCGTTTCCGTATCTGTTGTCAGCCATGCGCCGCTCCTTTCCGTTGGATTTGTTGAGTCCACTACTTAGTCTCGCAGATCATAAAGTACGGCGACGTCGGAGAATTCAACATCCTGAACTGCCCGACGCAGTACTTATATCTCGAAAGAGTGGAAAAATACGCCTCAAGCTCCCGTCCTTCGGCTTCTCCCTCGGCGTGTCCGGGATATACCGCGACGAGAAGGATCGCATCGCTCCCGAGCATACCGACGGCGTTCGCGACGGCGGGGAGAGTGGTTTTCCTCATCGTAGTCAGCGCCTTGTTCCCCGACCCCGGCATATATCCGAGGTTGAACATGCCGACCTTTATCGGCTCCGTGACGAACCCCGGCGCTCTGTCGTGAGAGGCGAGGATAAGACGGTAGTTCTCGGGACAGCCCGATTCCCTCAGCCTCTTTGCCGTATTGTCGAGCGCGAGCTGCTGTATGTCGAAGGCGACGACGCGCCCGTTCTCTCCGACCGTTTTCGAGAGAAACTCCGTGTCGTGGCCGTTTCCCATCGTGAAGTCGACGGCAAGGTCGCCCTCGCGAAGATGGGACAGAATGAATTTTTTCTGAAGGTCGAGAAGATCTACCAATTTTTTCACCGTCCGGATCGCATTATGAATCATTATATTATACATCCTCGCGAAATTTTTGTCAACCGATGAGGCGTTTAATTTGATATTGACAGAAAATAATTATTATGATAAAATTATACGATATTAAAATAACAATACTCATCACAAGGAGTTTTTCAGACTATGAAATGGACTTCCCTAAACGATCTTCGCGAATCGTACCTTTCGTTCTTTGAATCGAAGGGACACCTGCGCCACGAGAGCTACTCCCTCGTGCCGAACGGAGACCGTTCCCTTCTTCTCATCAACGCGGGTATGGCGCCGCTCAAAAAATACTTCACGGGCGAGGAGGAACCACCCTGCCGCCGCATGACGACCTGCCAAAAGTGCGTCCGCACGCTCGACATCGACAACGTCGGCAAAACCGCGCGCCACGGCACGTACTTTGAAATGCTCGGCAACTTCTCCTTCGGCGACTACTTCAAGGTCGAGGCTATAACGTGGGCGTGGGAGTACCTCACGAAGGTGCTCGAAATACCCGAAAACCTTCTCTACCCGTCCGTTTTCGTCGAGGACGACGAGGCGTACGATATATGGAACAAGAAGATCGGCGTTCCGGCGGAACGTATAGTCCGCCTCGGGCGCGAGGACAACTTCTGGGAGCACGGCTCCGGTCCTTGCGGTCCCTGCTCCGAGATATATTTTGACCGCGGCGAAAAGTACGGCTGCGGCAAGCCCACCTGCGGTCCCGGATGCGACTGCGACAGATTCATCGAGATCTGGAACAACGTCTTTTCGCAGTTCAACAACGACGGCAACGGCAACTACACCGAGCTCGCCCACAAGAATATCGACACCGGTATGGGTCTTGAGCGTCTCGCGTGCGTTATGCAGGGCGTGGACAACCTCTTCGAGGTCGACACGATAAGAAAAATTCTTGACAAGGTCTGCGAGCTCTCCGGCGTCAAGTACAACGAGGAGTACGCAAAGGACGTCTCGATCCGCGTCATCACCGACCACACGCGCTCGTCCGTATTCCTCATCAGCGACGGCGTCATCCCGTCCAACGAGGGACGCGGCTACGTTCTTCGCCGTCTCATAAGACGCGCGGCGCGTCACGGCAGGCTTCTCGGCATAAAGGGCGCGTTTCTCACGAAAGTCGCCGACGTCGTAATAAACGAAAACCGTAACGCTTACCCCGAGCTCGTCGAAAAGCGCGAGTACATCGAAAAGATATTCTCGATAGAAGAAGACAAGTTCGACGCGACGATAGACCAGGGTCTCTCCATTCTGAACGGCGTTATGAAGAACGCCGAGGGTAAGATCTCCGGAGAGGACGCCTTCAAGCTCTACGACACGTTCGGCTTCCCGATCGACCTCACGAAAGAGATCGCCGCCGAGCGCGGATACGAGGTCGACGAAGCCCGTTTCGCCGAGCTTATGAACGAACAGAAGGTGCGCGCGAGAGCGGCGAGAGCCGCGGGCTCGAGCTGGGAGAGCGCGGGCGAATCTGCGATATCCGGCCTTCCCGCGACGGAATTTCTCGGCTACACGGAAAGCCGCACGGAAGCGAGGGTCCTTGCTATCATCACAGAGAACGGCAAGGTCGACGAAGTGACCGAAGGCTCGGCGTCCGTCGTATTCGATAAAACCGTCTGCTACGGCGAGGGCGGCGGTCAGGTCGGCGACCGCGGCGTCGTGATCAAAGACGACAGCGACATAGCCGTTATTTCCGACACGAAGAAGGAAAACGGCGTATATATCCATATCCTCACCGATATCGCCGGCACGGTCAAGGTCGGCGACACGTACACGGTCGCGTATTCCGACCTCCGTCCGCTCACCGCGAGAAACCACTCCGCGGCTCACCTCCTCCAGGCGGCGCTTCGCGAGGTCCTCGGCAGCCACGTCGAGCAGGCGGGCTCTTACGTCGACGAGAAGGAAGTCCGCTTCGACTTCTCGCACTTCTCCGCCATGACGCAGGACGAGATCAAAGCGGTCGAGGATCGTGTCAACGCGGCGATAGTCGCGGCGATACCCGTCGTCACGGTCGAGACCGACGTCGAGACGGCAAAGCGCGAGGGCGCGATGGCGCTCTTCGGCGAGAAGTACGGAAAGACCGTGCGTATGGTAAAGATGGTCGGCGTACCCGGTCACGAGTGCGGTCTTGACTCCATCGAGCTGTGCGGCGGCACGCACGTCTCCAACACCGCCGAGATAGGCCTTTTCAAGATCATCTCCGAATCCTCCGTCGCCTCCGGCGTCAGAAGGATAACGGGCGTCACGAGCCTCGGCGTCAAATCTCTTCTCGATAAGAAGGAAGAACTTATCGCCGAGACCGCGAAGGTCCTCAAGGCGAACAACCCCGCCGACGTCGCCGCAAGAGCGGCGGCTGTTATGGCTGAGGTCTCCGCCCTCAAGAAGCAGATAGAGGCGCTGAACTCAAAGCTCGCCGCCGGACAAACGGACGAACTCATCGCGTCTGCGGTTCAGGTCGGAAGCGTAAAACTCATCGCTCACGACCTCGGCGAGACGACACCGGACGTCGCGCGCGATCTTTCGGACAAGCTGCGCGACCGCGAAGGCTCGCTCGTATCGGTCCTCGCCGTACACAACGGCGAGAAGGTAAACTTCGTCGTCTCCTGCGGCAAGGACGCCGTTTTGGCAGGCGCCCACGCGGGACGGCTCGCCGGCGACGTCGCATCGATTACGGGCGGACGCGGAGGCGGACGTCCCGACTCCGCAATGAGCGGAGGACGCGACGCCGGAAAGATCGCCGATGCGCTCGCGGCGGCGAAAGAGATCCTCGAAAAACAGCTTAATAAATAAACAAAGAAGCGGCGCCCGTACGGGCGCCGCTTGATATGAAAACAGTCGGTCTCAGGTGTATTACATACTCAATAAGGAACCGGGTGCGATTCCCGGACGAACCCGTCACCGTGTTCGGTTGTCCCCCCTCCCCCGCTCCGCCGCGGGGCGTCCATTGGCTATTGGCTGAGAAGGCGAGGAGCGGACGTTAACCGTAAGCCGGGAGACTTGCCTGAAAGTGCCGTTGATGCGCGGTTTCATGACGCGGCAGCCGATTGTAATATATTCTTTATACTAAAGGAGAAACGAAAATGACAAGAAAAGCAAACAAGATCCTGTCACTGGTATCACTCCTCGTGCTCATGGCGGTAGTAGCACTCGGTATGATCTCCTGTGGCACAAAAACGAACGACGCCGACACCGGAAGCGCGACGGATACCTCCGTTGAGAGCACGGTCGACAGCGCGGTCGACAGCACGGTCGACAGCGCGGTCGATACAGACGTCGATGTCGACACGGACGAGGCGAAAGCTGTCACCGTAACGATCGAGATCACCGACGACAAGGGCGAGAAGACCTCGAAGGAATACACGTCCGAGACGGCGAAGACGCTCGCTGACCTTCTCAAGGAGAACGAACTCGTTGAGGGAGACGAGACCGAATACGGTCTTATGATCACCGTAGTAAACGGGCTCCGCGCCGACTACAACGCGGACGGCGCGTACTGGGCTCTTTATAAGAACGGCGATTACATGATGACCGGCGCCGACGGCGAAACGCTGGAAGACGGCGCGGTCTACGGCCTTGTCTACACGAAGGGCTGATAAGAGAAGCGGAAAAAGAAGGCTTGCGCTGACCGAGATCGCGCTTTTCTCCATGTTCGGAGCTTTGATGTTCGTGTCGAAGCTTCTGATGGAGGGATTTCCGAACTTCCACCTGATAGCCGTCTTCACGATAGCTTTCACGGTGGTCTACCGCGTAAAGGCGCTCGTACCGATATACGTCTTCGTACTTCTGACTGGGCTTTACGCCGGCTTTTCGGTCTGGTGGCCGCCATATCTGTATCTATGGACCGTTCTGTGGGGAGTCACCATGCTCTTACCGAAGAAGATGCCCGAATGGCTCGCGCCGGTAGTTTACTGCCTCGTCGCGGGACTTCACGGGCTCTCTTACGGCGCGCTGTACTCCCCTTACCAGGCGATAGCGTTTCATCTGTCGTTCAGGCAGACGCTCGCGTGGATCGCCGCGGGGTTCTTCCCGTGGGACGTGATGCACGCCGTCGGAAACGTCTCGCTCGGCGTTCTGATAGTTCCTTTGATACTGCTTCTTAAGAAGCTCAACAAAACCGTAAAAATATGAAGTGGTCGCCCGCGAAAACGGGCGATCATTTTTTGTTGACATAAAGATAATAATAAGGTAAAATAAATGTGACAATATAATCGACCGGCGAGGTAATAATGAAACTTAAAAACATTCTATCTCCGGCGCTCGCCGCGCTTTTGGCATTATCGCTCGTCTCCTGCGGGCGTGAGGCGGCGCCGACCGTTACGGAAAGCGAAACGGGAACAAAGATCGTGTGGGAGTCGCTCCCCGAGACGGAAACGGAAACCGATACGGAAACCGAGACGGAGACGGAGACGGAAACCGAAGCCGAAACGGAGACCGAGACCGAGCAGGCAGTCGACGTGCCTCCCGCGCCCGACCCCGACCTTTGGGAGACAGTGACTCCTCAGCCGGACCCGACGCCGTATATCCCGACGGGCGACGGCACAGCGCCGCTCGTGCTTATGTACCATCTCGTTCAGGACGAGGTGACGGGCAGCGCGGAAAACCTCTTTGTCCGTCCGTCGGAGCTGCGCGGGCACATAGAGGCTCTGATCGAAAAAGGATACACGTTCATTTTCGCGGACGAGTTCGGATACTCGGACCAAAAGACGGTCATTATGACGTTCGACGACGGATATCTCGACAATTACACCGAAATGTTCCCCATTATCAAAGAATACAACGTCAAGGTCACGGTATTTATGATATCCGACTGGATAGACTGCCCCGACTTTATGACCTCCGATATGATACGCGAAATGTCCTCAAGCGGGCTTGTGAGCTTCCAGTCTCACACCGCGAACCACTACACTCTTACGTCGCTCGGTGACGACCAACTCAAAGAACAGTTCTCACGCTCCAAAACAAGGATCGAATCGCTGACGGGAAGACCTGTCACGGCGCTTTCCTACCCCGGAGGCTTTTACAACGCAAACACGATCGAGATCGCAAAAGATTATTACGATTTCGCTTACACGACCCACAGTTCGAACACGACGGCGGGATACTCGGTATACGAGCTGCCCCGCATAAGAGTTCTGCGCGGTATGTCGAAGGCGTCGATGGCGTACATTTTACCGTAAAAATAACAAAGAAGTCCCCGTTTTGTGACAAAAACGGGGACTTTTTTCATTTGCAGAAAAGGCGTTTTTCAAAGGCGATTTATGCAGATGCCTTTTATTCAGCCACGTATTCATACCACTATTTTCCATACTTGTTGTCAACCGCGCCGCTTTTTGTGTATCATCTACAAAAATGTTAAAATTCACATTTTATACGGACGTACACGTTCTGCCGAAGTAGAAAACTGTTTCGGATGTAGAAAACCCTGTTCAAAATATAGAAAAGTGCCGTTGCGCATAGGATTTTTTTCAAAATAGACGGCTTTCTAACTGTAGAAAAGGGCAAATTCTCCCGCCGGTAGAGTTAAACGGCAAATGTATGTATGTAGAATCTGATTTATTTTTTCAAAGCCCTTGACAAAAAAATATACAATTTCCCGCCGTTATTTCCCGACGGATGTCTTCCGCAAACCGTATCATTTTGAGCGTTTGTAAAAAGAACAAAACAGTCTCTGAAACGTCAGATCGTCCCCTTTTTTCTCCGCCCGGCGTGGTCACGGAGAGCAAAAGAAGGCTCCGTCTTACGTGTCAAAGACCGTTTTGTGCGGGCGGCGTTCTCGCCGCCCGTAATTAGTATATTCACTTTTTGCCGCGGCTAATCTTTTTTCCGCTTTTATTTCTTGAAAACTTGTGCGGTTTTTTAAGGTCGGATTCTTTTATGATCCTGTGCTCGGGTATTCCCTTCGGCGCGATAGCTTTTTTGTCCGATCCTCCGCGGCGGCTCCTGCCGTCCTGCCGGCGCGGCGCGCCCGCGCCTCCCTCGGGTCTTACAAGACACGCATCTTTGTATCCGATAAGGTCCTCTCTGTGACACTTCTTCAGCGCCTCGCGCACGAGCGGCGCGTTTTCTCTTTTGTAATACTGTAAAAGCGCCCTTTGAAGCTGCTTTTCATGATAGTCCGTCGGGCAGAAGACGTCCTTTCCGGTAAGCGGGTCGATACCCGTATAATACATCACGGTCGACGCTGTCCCCGGCGTCGGATAGAAATCCTGCACCTGCTCGGGATTTAGCCCTATTTTCTTCATATATACCGCGAGCTCGACCGCGTCCTCAAGTCTGCTTCCCGGGTGGCTCGACATAAGATACGGTACGAGGAACTGCTCAAGCCCCGCCTCGCGGCTTATCTCGAAGAATTTTTTTCTGAATCTGTCGTAGACCTTTATGTCCGGCTTGCCCATGCAGGCGAGGACGTGCGACGTGCAATGCTCCGGCGCGACCTTGAGCTGACCGCTCGTATGCTCGGTGACGAGCTTTCTGAAGAATCTGTCGTTCTTATCCGCGAGCATATAGTCATATCTTATTCCGGAACGGATAAAGACCTTCTTAACGCCCGGGAGCGCCGCCACGCGGTCGAGAAGCTCGACGTACTCCGAATGATCGGCGTCGAGATTCGGACACGGCTCGGGAGTGAGACAGCGTCTGTTCGTGCAGACGCCCTTCGTGAGCTGTTTCTTGCACGCCGGATGGCGGAAGTTCGCCGTCGGTCCGCCGACGTCGTGTATGTATCCCTTGAAATCGGGCATTTTCGTGATAAGCCTCGCCTCTTCGACGACAGATTCGATGCTTCTCGCTCTGACGCTCCTGCCCTGGTGGAAGGTGAGCGCGCAGAAGTTGCACTCGCCGAAGCACCCTCTGTTGTGGGTTATCGAAAAGCGCACTTCGGATATCGCGGGAATACCGCCGTCCTTCTCGTACATCGGGTGATAAGTCCTCATATACGGGAGCGCGTAAACACGGTCGAGCGCCTCCGTTTCAAGAGGCGCCATCGGCGGATTCTGCACGAGCATCTTTCCGTCGTAATACTCGACTATCGCCCGCCCCGTTACGGCGTCGTTGTTCCTGTACTGTACCGCGAAGGCTTCGGCGTACGCCTTTTTGTCCGTTTTGAGGCGGTCGTAATCGAAGCCCACGGGCTCGCCGCCGTCGTCGTATCCCATAGCGGCGGGATAGTGGAGTTTGTCTCCCCTCGACGTAAGATATACTGTGCCGCGAACGTCGTGTATCTTCTTTATCGGCACGCCCTTGTCGAGAAGCTCGGCGACGCGAAGTGTGGTCGCCTCGCCCATACCGTACTCGAGAAGATCGGCGCGGCTGTCGACGAGGACGCTCCTTCTCACGCGGTCGTCCCAATAATCGTAGTGAGCGAAACGGCGAAGAGACGCTTCAAGTCCGCCGATGATTATCGGCACGTCTCCGTACGCCTCTCTTATCCTGTTGCAGTACACTATGACCGCGCGGTCGGGGCGGTATCCCGCCTTTCCTCCCGGGCTGTAATAATCGTTGTTTCTCTTCTTCTTTGAAACCGTGTAGTGCGCGACCATGGAGTCGATATTGCCCGCCGAGACGAGAAATCCGAGGCGCGGACGCCCGAACTTTTTGAACTCGTCGCACGACTTGTAATCCGGCTGAGGAAGCATCGCCACGACGAATCCGGCGTCCTCGAGGACTCTCGTTATTATAGCCGGACCGAAGGACGGGTGATCGACGTAAGCGTCTCCGCTGACGTAGACAAAATCGGGCACGTCGCGTCCGAGCGCCCTCACTTCCTCCGGCGTTACCGGCAAAAATCCTGCCATGTCAAATCTCCCCTTGCGCCTTCATTTCGTCGGCGATTTTTATAAATTCATCGAGGCTCATGAGTACATTCACGGCGCCGAGAAGCGCGCCGGGCGTCATCCCGTCGGGAAGGGCGAGGCGGCGGCAAAGCGCGTCGCGTCTCGCGCCGCTTCCCTCACAGCCGGTAAGGCGGTACTCATAAAACAACGCTTTCGTGACGCCGCCGACACGCCTCATCTCTCCGCTCTCGCCGAGGCGCTCGGAGAGCCCCTTGAACATATCGTAAAGGAGTTCGTCGTCCATTCCCTCAACGCCGAGCGTCCCTTCCTTAGAAGGCGCCTTTTTGCGCCTCTCCTTGCCCTCTATCTTCGGTATGTATAGGTTGTATATCTTATCCTTCGGTACCGCGTTCATAACGCACCGCCTTATGACGCCGCCCGCGCCGTCGCTGTCGCAAAGGAGAACTACTCCGTTTGCGGAGAGCGCCCTTATCAGCGCCGTCTTTTCGCTCTTTTTGAATATCCCGAAGCCGTCCGTCGTTATTATATCGGCGTCGATGACGCCCGAGAGCTTCATCTTGTCGTACTTCCCTTCGACGACGACGGGGATCGAAAGCTTTATCTTCTCCCTCATCTGCCGTACCCTCTTGACGACCTCTTCGACGGTATAGTGCAGACGAATCTTTCAAGCACGTCGTAGCCGCCGCCGGAGCTCTTGAGCATCCCGTCAGCCTCGACGCACCTTTCTATCACCGCTCTCACCGAAGCCGGGTCGGTATCTCTCACCGACTCCATATACTTTCCGACGCGGAACTCGTGTATACCGAGCCTCTTTGAAATATCGCCCTTCATCATGCCCTCGTTCATGCAGAGCAGGACGGACAGCATATTCATAAACTCCGACGTCATCCTCGACGAGACGGCGCTCGCCTTCTGTTTCTTATCGCGGCACTCCTTCAGAGCCGTGAGCGCCGCGTCACGGTTGCCGGATACGACGGCGTTTGAGAGCGCGAAAGCGTCCGGCTCCCCGAACTCCGAGGAGACCTCGTCGACCATCTTTGCGTCGATCTCGCCCGCCCCTTTTGCAAGGGCGTAGCACGCGATCTTCTCCGTTTCGTTCGATACCGTCGTCATCTCCGGTCCCGCGATCTCAACAAGGCGGGAGAGCGCGTCGGGCGCGATCTTTAAGCCGTCTGACGCAAGGCGGCGTTCGCACCAGCTCTTCAGCACCGCGGGGGTCTGGAACGGGAGCGAGACCGGCGTCAGATACTTCGAGAGCTCTTTATAGTCCGCCGACGGTTTTCCTTTTTTGAGCGCGCCCTCGTCGAAATAACCGGCGGGTATGACGAGAAAAAGCACGACCGAGGGATTGTCGGCGAGCCTTGCGAGAGAATTATATACGATCTCTTTTCTGTCCTCTTTCAGTTCGGAAAAGCGAACGCGGCAGACAGCCGCGCACCTGTCCGACATCATCGGCATCTGCGATACCGCGTCCGCGAGAAACGAGTCGGTATAACCGTTCTCGTCGCACTCCGTAAGGTTGACCGCGGAAAAATCGTCGTCGCCGACGACCGATTTTACGGCGAGGGAAACAAGGCGGCTCTTTACGTACTCTTCGTCGCCGTAGAGAAAATAGCCGCCCGAAAGACCGCTCTTTATTGCCGCTCTGAACTCTCTGTCAGTCATCCTCTCTGCCCCCTTCTTCAAATTTCGCCTCTATTTTTATCTTTGCCGACTGAACGTCGGTCCCTTTGATCTCGCTGAAATATTCAGCGGTTAACGTGACGGCGGCGTCTGTGACGTCAAGACCCGTCTCGACGCCTCGCACCGCCGCGTCAAGCTCGCCGTACGGAGTTTGAAGCTTGAAGACGTTCATCTCGCCGCGCGACACGGAAGTTTCATATCCGTGCGAGATTGACAGACGCCCGCTGTTTGTGTCATAGGAAGCCGAGAAGCCGTCGAAATAAACCGTGACGGCGCCGTCCGAAAACGACACGCCTCCGCGATACGTCGCGCTCGACACGTCGGACTCTTCAAGTTTTCCGTGCGGAACGTCGCCGTCAAAGAGAGATACATCCGTACGAACGACCGCGAATGAAGACGTCAGCGCAACGACCGCCGGATATACCCCTTTCATTTTCATACTGCACCTCAATTTGAAAAAAATACAATGAAATATCAGACGCAAAACGCGGATAATATCAATATGAAAAAAACTGTTTTGATCTTAATAACTTTTATAATCATGGCGTTTTCCGTCCCGCCGTCGTCCGCCATATACAGAGCGGACTACGAAGGGCTGAGCCTGAGCGGCGCGGAAAAAGAATACATTGCAAAAATCGTCGCCGAAGAGTGCCGCGGAAGAAGCTATTTCGTCAAGACCTGCGTCACCGCGGTCATCCTCAACAGACTTTCATGCCCTTTGCTGCCGGACGAGGTTGAAGCCGTTTCCGACGACCGCGCCGTCTTCGGGGAGGATTTTGAAGAACCTGACGGCGACGAACTCTTTGAAGCGTCGACACTCCTTCGCCTTGTTTTGGAGAACGGCGTCGACCCGACCTGCGGCGCGCTTTTCATAATGAATAAAGGAGACGACGCCGCGCCGTTCACAGTGACACTCGAGACGGACGGCCTCGTTTTCGCAAGACCTTAGCAGAATTCTATCCTTCCGTCTTCCATCTTCTTTATTTTCGCAAGGGACTCGACTCTGATACCCATATCTCTTATCTTGTCGCCGCCGCCCTGATACCACTTTTCAACGGCTATTCCGACGCCGGCGATCTCGGCTCCCGCTTTATTGCAGATGGATGTGAGCGCGAGGAGCGCCTCTCCGTTTGCAAGAAAATCGTCGATTATGAGTACACGGTCGCCCTTGCCGAGATACTTCTTTGAAACGACGATGTCGTTGACGTTGCCGTGTGTGAAGGAATACGCCTTCGCCGTGTAAAAGTCGTCGCCGATATTGGAGGACTTGGACTTCTTTGCGAAGAGCACCGGACAGGACCCGAAGTGGCGAGCCGCGATGCAGGCGATGCCTATCCCGGACGCCTCTATCGTCAGTATCTTGGTTATCTTCTCACCCTCGTAAAGGCGCGCCCACTCCGCGCCCATTTTGTCAAGAAGGGCGACGTCGATCTGGTGATTCAGAAAATTATCTACCTTTAATATATCGTTACCGAGGAAGACCCCGTCTTTTATTATTCTCTCTTCAAGAAGTTTCATTAGTTTTTACCTCCGCGCTTTTTTATTATTTTACCACATTTCATACGCTATGGCAATAAAATAAAAAATATTTCGTTTTCCGGCGAGAAAACGAAGGAAGGCGCGTTTATCATTCAAACGGCAAAAACGGAGGTATAATATAATGAAGACAAAAATCACAAAAAAGGTAGTCATACCCGTCGTAATCGCGATACTCCTCATAATAGTTATCGCGAACTCTTTCACGGTAGTCGAAGCCGGTCACACCGGCGTCCTCGTCACGATGGGCAAGGTCAACGACAACGTGCTCCAGGAGGGCGTACACTTCAAGGCGCCGTTCATTCAACAGTGCGTACTGATCGACAACAGGATCGTAAAGCTTGAAGTTGAAACGGAAGCGTTCTCAAAGGACCTGCAAAGCGTTATGACGACGCTGGCGATAAACTACCGCGTCGACACGGCAAAATCATACAGCATCTATAAGAACATAGGCGCGAACTACGAAGCGGTCCTCGTTACGCCCGCGGTCAACGAAGTGCTGAAAGCGATCACAGCGCAATACACCGCGGAGCAGAGCGTGACGAACCGCGCGCTTATCTCCGACGGACTCGTAAACGGACTTAACGAAAAGCTCAACGACATCGGCCTTTACGTCACCGACGTCAACATCATCAACTTTGACTTCTCCGAGGCGTTCATCACCGCGATCGAGGAGAAGCAGGTGGCGCAGCAGAAGCTTCTCAAGGCTGAGACCGAGAAGCAGACGGCTATCACGAACGCGGAGGCGGAAGCTCAGACCATCCGCATCAAGGCGGAGGCTGAGGCTGACGCAAACCGCACCATCAGCGAATCCATCACCGAGAACGTCATAAACTACAAGAAGCTTGAAAAATGGGACGGCGTTCTCCCCCGCGTCACCGGCGGCGCGTCCGCTCTCGTTGACGTAGGCGATATTGCGGATTGACAGTTTTTCCTCCTATTAATAATATAAAAGGGGCTGTGCCGAATGGCACAGCCCCTCATCTTTGTTTTGAACGATTATTTATTGAAGAGTTTCTTCTTTGCAACGACTACCGCCGCGCCGGAAACGAGTGCGATCATCGCAATGAATACGACGGTCATACCGTTGTTCGTGCTTGTCGTGTAGCCTGTTGTAGGAGACTTCGGCGTATCGTCCTTCGCGGGATCGCGTTCAAGCTTCGGAATGGATTCAACTCTCGTTTCACCGCACTCCTTGCAAGTGAAGGTCTTTTCGCCTTCCTCGTCTACCGTGGGCTCCTTCGTTATCTTGCCTTCGTCCCACGTGTGCTCGAGCTTCGGAACGATGTCTCTCTTCTCGACGTAATCGCATCTCGTGCACTCGTAAGGTGTGTAGCCTTCTTCCGTGCAGGTCGGAGGTACGGGCTCGCCTGCTACGAGATCGTGATTGAGAGCGGGAACGATGTCTCTCTTCTCGACGTAATCGCATCTCGTGCACTCGTAAGGTGTGTAGCCTTCTTCCGTGCAGGTCGGAGGTACAACCTCGCCTGCCACGAGGTCGTGGTTGAGAGCGTCAACGTAATCGCCAACGTATGTGTGAGAAGCGTCACGTGTGCAGGTGTAAGTTGTGTATCCTTTTTCCGTGCAGGTCGGAGGAGTTACGACTCCCTTGTAGTCGTGACCGAGAGCGTCTACGTAATCGGAAACGTACGTGTGGCTCGGATCGCGAGAGCATACGTAAGTCGTGTAACCCTTTTCCGTGCAAGTCGGAGGAGTTACTGTCGCTACGTAATCATGGTCGAGAGGATTGATCGTCTTCGTCTCTCTGGAGAGTTCCTGATTGCAGACCGTGCAGTATACTACTTCGTCATAAGAGCCGGGTTCCGTGCAGGTCGCGGGAACTTCGTTTTCACGAACCGCCGTGCCGGGTGTATGGCCGGGAGCAGCTATCGTCTTCGTCTCTCTGGAGATCTCGGTGCCGCACTCTGTGCAGTATACGACTTCGTCGTAAGAGCCGTCAACCGTGCAGGTCGCGGGAACTTCGTTTTCACGAACCGCCGTGCCGGGAGTATGAGGAATCTTCTCAATTACAGTGTCGGCGAGAGCGATCTCGTTGTTGCCTTCGGCGTCGGAGAAGTACTTCTCACATCTTGTGCAGTACCAGTAAGCGGTGTTGCCCTCTTCCGTGCAGGAAGGATCTTTTGCTTCATGCGCCGTCATGCTGTGACCGAGAGGATCGATGTCATCGGTCTTCGTGTGCTCAGCGTTTCTCGAGCATACGTAATTGATGTGTCCGAACTCCGTGCAGGTAGGCTCTGTTCTCGAAACTTCCTGCCAATCGTGATCGATGAAGGCGCCGGTTTCGGTCTTTTCCTCGTTGCATCTGGAGCACTTATAGTGGATAGTGCCGTACTCGCCGCAGTTGCCGGTCGTTCCCTGTTCTACCCAGTCGTGATCGAGGGGATCGATCTTCTTATTTTCTCTGGAAAGTTCGGCTTCGCACACCGTGCAGTATACGACTTCGTCGTAAGAACCTTCTGTCGTGCAGCCTGCGG
>CADBQA010000036.1 GCA_902796675.1 uncultured Ruminococcus sp. | reverse complement strand
AGAGAAACGCAGGTAGATTTGGTGATCTCGCCGCGGTAGGCGTAGTGACCTACGTCCAGCGGCGAGAGCGCCGAAAAGCAATGACGGATATGGGCTACGGGTTTACTCCGTAGCCCATATCCTCTTTGATTTTCGGTGATGCTTTATCTTCTTATGATGTTATGCTTACCTCACCTTTTTTGCCAGTCATTGCTGGTCTACCAAGTTTGTCTTCGCTCTGAAACGCCCCGGAAGGAGCGTTTTTGACAATATCAATACTGTATAACAGGAGGGAGGACGCCGCCGGCGGGGAGCGCCGGGAGCGAGGCGGGGTCGAACTCCGCCGCTATGATATACTTGCCGTCGGTGAGCAGGGCGACGGTGCCCGCGGCTTCCGCCGCGTTATACTCGACGTGTCTTATCTGGAGATAAAGCGGGACGGTCGAGGTCCACGAGGTCTTGAAGTCGGCGGCGACGCGGATCGTTCTGCCGTCCACGACTTCGCGCTCGAATGAGTCGCACCCCGGAACGTCGGACGAAGGGGCCCTCTCGAGAAGATCGACGTCGCCCGAGTAGAGGCGCAGGTCGATAAGATCGGACGGAACGACGGTCACTTTGCTGTAATTGGAGAAATCGAACCAGACGCGGACAGCCTCGTCGCCGTCGGCGTCGCGGACGAACTCCGCGCCGTATACCGTGAAGCCGAAGCCGCCGTGGAAGAAGGTGTCGATGGTCTCGAAGACCGTCGGATTTGACGGCGGATCGGGCAGGACGACGGGAGGAGTTACCGGCGTCTTGCCCTTATAAAGGACAAGAGGGTCGCTGTAATTGTAAAGACCGGAAAGGACGCCGCCGTCGTAACTTCCGACAAAGGAGTTGCCCTCGAAATCGAAGACGCTGACTTCCCCGGTGCGCTCGTCGTACATCCAGAAGACCTCGGATTCCCTTCCGTCTTTCGTCCACGTTCCGCGGCGGTCCTCCGTGAGGTTTATACAGTCCGCGCCGTCGGAGCCGTACTCGCCGATAAGATACTCCGGTATCTCGTTTGTCGGCGGAGCGGGCGTCGTCTCGACGGGCTCAGTCACCGTCGTGACGGGCTCCGTTACTTCGGGCTCCGAGCCGCCTCTTATGCGCGCGGGCTCGCCTATATACGCGTACACGGTCAGGAGAATGACCGCGAATACTCCGAGCATTATTGCCGTGATTCTTTTCATTTTATCACCGTAAATCGACTGATTTCTTATTTTACCCCATTATAATACCATAAATCATCGTTTAAGTCAAGAAGATTGACAAAGCGCTCGGCGTTATGATATAATAAAGTGAATTGTCGGAAAGGGGGCGCCTTTGTGAAAAAGACAGAAAGAAAAAGATTTTCCCTATCGCCCTTTCAGCTTATAATCCTCGGCTTCGCGGGCGTGATACTCGTCGGCGCCGTACTCCTTTCCCTGCCATTCGCGTCCCGCTCGGGAGAGGCGACGCCGTTCGGAGAAGCCGTTTTCACCTCGACCTCCGCGGCTTGTGTCACGGGGCTTGTCGTCCACGACACGGCGACGTACTGGTCGCCGTTCGGACAGGCGGTGATACTGATCCTTATCCAGATAGGCGGTCTCGGCGTCGTGACCGTCGCGTCGAGCCTCACGGTCATGGCGGGCAAAAAAGTCTCTCTGCTTCAGCGCAGCACGATGCAGGAGGCGATGTCGACTCACAAGATAGGCGGCGTCGTAAAATTTTCCGGCTTCGTCGTGAAGGCGACGTTCATCGTCGAGGCGATAGGCGCCGTCGCCCTCGCCCCGGTATTTATAAAAGACTACGGCGCGAGGGGGATCTGGAAAGCCGTCTTTCACTCGGTCTCCGCGTTCTGCAACGCCGGCTTTGATATTATGGGCGAAGAGGGCGCACCTTACAGGTCGCTGACCCCTTACGCCTCGAGCGGATACGTCGGCGCCGTCATTATGATACTGATCGTCGTCGGCGGCATCGGTTTTCTGACCTGGCGCGACGTCGCGGAGCATAAATTCAGGCTCAAAAAATACAGTATGCAGAGCAAGGTCGTCCTTATGACGTCGGCGCTTCTGATAATTCTTCCCGCGATATATCTCTTCTTCGCGGAATACGGCGGACTTCCCGCGGGAGAGCGCGTCGTGACCTCCCTCTTTCAGTCGGTGACGACGAGGACCGCGGGCTTCAACACGGCTGACCTCACGACCCTCACCGGAGCGTCGCGGCTCATGATGATAGCTCTTATGCTCGTCGGCGGCTCGCCCGGCTCCACCGCGGGCGGTATGAAAACGACGACCCTCGCCGTCCTCGTATCGAGCGCCTTCGCGGTATTCAGAAGGCGCAACGACGCGAGCTTTTTCGGCAGGCGGATAACGGAGACCGTCGTCAAAAACGCGGCCGCGGTATTCGTTATGTACGCCGTGCTGTTTCTGGCGGGCGGAGCGGCGATCAGCGCCGTCGAGGGGCTGCCGATAGGAGTATGCCTCTTTGAAACAGCCTCCGCGGTCGGAACAGTAGGTCTCACCCTCGGCGTGACGCCATCTCTCGGCGCCGCCTCTCGCGCGATACTCATTCTTCTTATGTTCCTCGGCAGAGTCGGGGCTCTTACAATGGTTTACGCCGCGCTTTCGGGCTCAAAGGTCCCGTCGCGCTATCCGGTCGAAGATATAACCGTCGGTTAAGGAGTTGAAATTATGAAATCGGTACTTTTAATAGGTCTCGGCAGATTCGGAAAACATATAGCGTACCAGCTCTCCGTCCTCGGACATGAGGTGATGGGCGTCGACCGCCGCGAAGAACTCGTGAACGAGGCGCTCCCATACGTCACGGAGGCGAGGATCGGCGACACGACGAACAGGGAGTTTCTCGAATCACTCGGCGTCGAGAATTACGACGTCTGCATCGTGACGATCGCGAACGACTTTCAAAGCTCGCTCGAAACGACGTCTCTTTTAAAAGAACTCGGCGCTTCGCTCGTCGTCTCCCGCGCCGACCGCGACGTTCAGGAAAAATTTCTGCTGCGCAACGGCGCCGACGCCGTCGCCTACCCCGAAAAACAGATAGCGAAGTGGCTCGCGGTGACCTACACGGCGGACAAGATCCTCGACTATATCGAGCTTGACGACGAACACGCGATATACGAGGTCAAGATACCCGAAGAGTGGATCGGTAAGACCGTGGGAGAGGTCGACGTCAGACGCAAGTATGACATCACGGTCATGGCGACGAAATCAGACGGACACATAAACGTCTCCGTCACGCCCTCGACCGTCTTCACTTCGGACAAGACCCTCCTCGTCATCGGTGAATATAAGGACGTAAGAAAGTGTTTTAAGATATAAAACAGAGCGGATCGTCACGATCCGCTCTTTTCCGTATAAACAAATGACGCGCCGTCATACGTGACGGCGTATTTTTTGTTCTTCTCGAGGACGCCCGACGTGATCTTATCCGCGACGTCGTCCTCAACGAGGGTCGTGACAAGGCGACGCACCGGGCGCGCTCCGTACCTCGCGCCGTCGGTGAGAGACGCGACGCGGAGCGCGACGGCGCCGTCGAATTCAAGAAATATTTTCCGCTCCGCGGCGAGGCGTACCGTCTTTTCGAGAAACTTTTCGGCAATCGCCGAAAGCTCTTTCGCGCCGAGCTGCCGGAACGGTATCACCTCGTCTACCCTGCCGATAAACTCGCTGCTGAATACGCGGCGAAGCTCGCCGTCGGCGGCGCGGCGGCGCATATCGTCCGTTCCCGCGTCTTCGTCACTTGTGGAAAATCCGAGACAAACTCCCCCGCCGAGCGCGGCGGCGCCTACGTTCGAGGTCATTATCATCACCGTGTTTCTGAAATCGCACTCCCTGCCGGTATTGTCTGTGACCGCGCCCTCCTCCATTATTCGGAGCAGGACGTTCAGAACGTCGCGGTGCGCCTTTTCGATCTCGTCGAAGAGGACGACGCCGTAAGGCGCCCTTCTCACCGCCTCCGTAAGACGGGGCGCGTCGCCGTAGCCGACGTAGCCGGGCGGCGAGCCGATCAGCTTTGACACGCCGTGCGGCTCGGAATACTCCGACATATCGAATCTGATGAGGCTTCTCTCCGTACCCGAGAGCGCCTCGGCGAGCGCCTTCGCGCACTCCGTTTTCCCGACGCCCGAGGGTCCCGTGAAAAGAAGGACTGCGGCGGGACGCGACGGGTCCTTTATGCCGGCTCTGCCGCGCTTCACGGCGCGACTCACCGCCGACACCGCCTCTTTCTGCCCGACTATCCTCGACAGAAGGACGTCTTCTATCCTCGACAGATCGTCGGCGCCCCCCGTTATCGGGATGCCGGTCCGCCGCGTCAGAGTTTCGGCGACGTCCATCGCCGTCAGCGTGAAAGGACGCTTTACCGAGGCGTACTTTTCGTCTTTTATTCTTCTGAAGTCTTCGAGAAGCGCCGCCTCCGTCCTCTTTGCGCGAAGCGCCGCGTCGTAGTCCTCCGCGAGTATCGCTTCGCGCTTCTCCGCGCCCGCCGCGGCGATTTTTTCTTCGATCTCCCTCACGTCGCCCGTCAGCGACGTCGCCTCCATAACGAGGCGCGACGACGCTTCGTCGAGCAGGTCTATCGCCTTGTCGGGAAGCCTGCGGTCGGCGACGTACCTTGTCGACAGATCGACGGCGGCGCCTATCGCCGAGTCGGATATCTTTATCCCGTGGTGCGCCTCGTATTTATCCCGGAGGGCGCGCAGTATCGCTACGGTTTCGGCGCCCGTAGGCTCCCTCACCGTGACGCTCTGAAACCTTCTCTCGAGCGCCGCGTCGCGCTCGATGTGACGTCTGTACTCTTCGACCGTGGTCGCGCCGATAAGCCTTATCTCTCCCCTCGAGAGCGCGGGTTTCAGTATGTTCGCGCCGTCGATCGCCCCGTCCGCCGCGCCGGCTCCCATCACCGTGTGTACCTCGTCGATGAAAAGGATTATCTCCGGGCGGCATCGCGCCTCCTCCATCACGTTTTTCATCCTCTCCTCGAACTCGCCGCGGTACTTCGCGCCCGCTATCATCGACGCGAGGTCGAGCGAGACTATGAGACAGCCGCAGAGCGCCTCGGGCACGTCGCCCTTTGCGATTTTTTCGGCGAGACCTTCGACTATCGCCGTTTTCCCGACGCCGGGGTCGCCTATCAGACAAGGGTTGTTCTTCGTTCTGCGATTCAGTATCTGCATCACCCTCTCGCACTCCGCCTCGCGCCCCGCGACAGGGTCGCACTCACCGCGCCTTGCGGCGCCGACAAGCTCCCTGCCGTACTTCGTCAGCGCGGGACAGCCCGGTATCCCGGCGTCGGCGCGATCGCCGGACGGCAGCGGGGAGATCCCGGCTCTCACGGCGGAGGGCGACGCTCCGACGGAGACTATCGTACGGTATGCCAAGAGTTCGCGTTCGGAAAGGATGGCAAAGAGAAGATGCTCCGTTCCGATAACGCCCCCGTAAGGGGCGGCACGTCGGTACGCCGTCTCGATTATCCGTTTGGCGCCCGGCGTCAGATCGGCGCCGGTCACCGCAGTCGGCGCGTCGGCGCCCGCGCTCTTTTTGAGCGACGCTCTCACCGCCTCGTAAGTTACCCCTCCGGACGCGAGGGCGGCGGCGGCGACGCTGTCGCTCTCCGAGACGAGTCCGAGCAGGATATGTTCGCTGCCGACGTACCGGTGCCCCATCTCACGCGCCGCGGCGACGGCTCGCTTCATTACTCTGCCGGCGGTTTCCGTGTATTTTTTCATACGGTTGAAACATCTCTTTTCCAAAATCGTTTTATACTATATTCTATCCGCCGGAAGGGCAAAAAAATCACCCCGCGTCACATTTACTGATCTTCGCACACCGCGGCGTTGTATTCCTCCGCGAGGCGGTTCCACGTCACGACGTCGACGCGCCCCGTCGTCTCCATCCCGCAAGCCGACTGATACGCCGAGACCGCGGACTCCGTCGCGACGTCGTAAACGCCCGAGGACGCAACGTCGCCGAAGACGTCGTAATATATTTTCAGCTCGCAAAGCATCATCTGGAGCATGGAAACGAGGTCGCACCGGTCTCCCGGCGCCATCTCGTAACCCGCTTTGTACGGAAAAGGGATTATACCCGTCGGTCTTATTATCTCTTCCATCATTCTCCTCCGTCACCGTCTTCAAGGCGTCTGTATTCGCCGAGAAGCCTGTTGTATGTCAGCGCGCCGACGGCGCCGCTCTCATCTATACCGAATAGCTGCTGAAACGCCTTGACCGATCTCTCGGTCGCGGGTCCGAAAACGCCGTCCGGAGTGAGCGCGCCGATCCCGGGATAAACGCGCGAGAGCGCGGTCAGATACTTCTGTATCCTCTCGACGAAGGGTCCCTTCGACCCCGCGGCGACCGGGTATCCGACGTACGCCTCGTTCTTTAAGTAAAAATCGTCCGTCGCCTCGAGCATACCGCGGTAGACGGAGCGTATCTTAGCCCAGACCGCGTCGTCGGCGACGCCCGTCTCGTCCATGCCGTAGTAAGTCTGGAACGCCATGAGCGAGCGCTCCGTCTCCTCACCGAATACGCCGTCGACCGCTGGCGCGGGAATGAACGGAACGAAATCGGCTATGAAGGACAGAAGATACTGAAGCTCGACGACCGGCGCGCCGCGCTCGCCCACTTGCAAAACCTCCGGGAACGTGTTCGTCACGTCCTCTATCGGTATCCCCTCGGACGCGATCTCCGAGAGCGATTTCACCCCGGCGTATATCCTCAGTATCCTGTACCACGTCGCCCTGCCGACGACGCCGTCCTGCGTCAGAGAAAATATTTTTTGAAACTCCTTTACCGCCGCCTCGGTCTCGTCGTCGAAGAATCCGTTAGGGTACTTTATCCTCGGTATCGCGGGGTAGTTCACGGCGATGCGGTTGAGCCTTATCTGTATCTGCCTCACGGAGTTGCCGAACGCGCCGAGCGAGAGCGGCGCGCCGGGGTAACTCTCCGTCACGCCCGAGACCGGCGCGTCCGTCACGATCTCGATATCGTCACCGTAGTATCGCTTAAGTATTTCGAGAGCGTCAAGCCCCTCGCGCGCGAGCGCCTCGCTCCCCCACTGAGAGAGACCGTCGCAGGTGACCGTCGTCCCGTTGCAGTAGAGCGCGAAGAGCGGCTCGACGGCGCCCTGCCTCGAGACGTAGTCGTCGAAAAGCTCGTCGGCGAGGCGCGATATGTTATCGAATATCTCACGTCCGTAAACGAACGCCTGGTCCGTCGCCGTGGAGTTCGTGATATCGAAATCATACCCGCGGCTTCTGTAATACTCCGTGTAGACGCGGTTGAGCGCAAACGACGTCTCGGCGAGGATATTAGCCTTCAGCGCCTCCTCGCTCCACGTCGGGTAGATCTCGCTCGAGGCGACGTTTTTGATATAGTCCGAAAACGGCACCGTCACGTTCTGCGCCGCCTCGTCGGGTCTGCCGAGGTGGACGGTTATGTTCTCCGGTATTACCGGATATCTTACGGCTCCCGTCACGTCGCGCCTCCGTTTCCGCTGTAGGGCGGCGCCCCGTAGCCGAGCGGCACGAGGTTTACGTGGAGAGTCGCGGAGATCCCCTCGTAGACCTGCACCTCGTTTATAAACGACTTTGAGTACCCCTGCTTTATCACCTCCACGCTGTAAAGCGTGAACGGCGACGCGTTGCCCGGGGAGAGCGAGAGCGACTGATCCTTCGCCTCGAGCGCGACCGTCGGCGTCTGCCCCGACGAGTCAGTTCTCAGCGAATAGATGACGCCCGTCTTCCCCGCCGCCTCATCGCCGTCGCGGATAAGGACTATCGCGCCCTCGACCGGGTACGCCATGCCGCCGCTCGTCACGCTGACCATAAGATAGCCGATAGGCTGATTGTCTTCCGTTGATATCAACCCCTTTCTTCCGTTTTCCCCATTATATGAAAAAAGGGCGTCCGGCGTTACGATTGCTATTGACACCGCGGGCGCAAAATGATAAAATCGACATATAAATACAAGCGCTTCAAGGAGTATAACTCAATGAAAAAATTCGGAAAACTTACCGGCTTCTCGAAAAAAGGGAACGTCGTTTCGCTGACCTTCGAGGGAGGCGCGGCGAGACTTGAGATCATAACGGACAAGATAATAAACGTCTTCTCGCCATTCGAATGCGACGAGCACCGCTCAAAAGCCATCGAGGGCGAAAAAGCGGTAAAGACAGCCTTCACCTGCAAAAAGGAGGGCTCCGCCCTCGTCGTTCGCACGGACTATCTGACGGTCCGCGTTTACAGCGGCTTCAAGGTCGACTTTTACAGATACGACGGCAAGACGCTCTGCCGCGACCACAGGGGCAAGTTGGCGAGAGTTCGCCGCTTTTCGCCGACTTATCACTACTACGCCGACAGCGGGATACCGGACTGGGAGAAGGAAATACTCGTCACGAAGGACCTTCACGAGGGCGAGGTCATCCTCGGTCTCGGCGACAGAGCGGGCTTCATCGACAAGAAGGGGTACGAGTACAGAACGTGGACCTACGACACGACGGACGTTCACGACGAGCAGATGCCCCAGCTTTACAAATCCATACCTTTCGTGATGCTCAAAAAGCCGCACGGCGTGCCCTGCGGACTTTTCTTCGACAACACTTATAAGGCGACCTTCAACCTCGGACACACCGACCCGTCCTATATGTGGTACGGCGTCGACGGCGGCAACCTCGACTACTACTTCATAGGCGGCGACACTCTGCCCGAGATCGTCTCCGGCTACTGCTATCTGACCGGAACGACGCCGCTTCCTCAAAGGTGGACGCTCGGCTATCAGCAGTCGCGCTGGGGCTACATGGGCGACGACGACATAAAATACGTCACGGACAATATGAGAGCGTACGGCATCCCGTGCGACGCGGTCCACTTCGACATCGAGTACATGGAATACTACAAGGACTTCACCTGGAACCGCGACAGATTTCCGAACCCCGAAAAGACTCTCGCCGATATGAAGAAAAAAGGCTTTAAGGCGGTGACGATAGTCGACCCCGCGATAAAGCTTCAAAAAGGATACTCCGTCTTTGACGAGGGGCTTCGCCGCGACGTCTTCTGTCACGACGCGAACGGTCTTCCCTACGTCAACGCCTGCTGGCCGGGCGACGCGCTCTTCCCCGACTTCGGTCTTCCCGAATGTGCGAAGTGGTGGGGCGAGAATGTGGCGCGCCACGCCGCGCTCGGCGTCGACGGTATTTGGAACGATATGAACGAGCCCGCCTCCTTCAAGGGCGAGCTTCCCGACGACGTCGTGATGCACGACGGCGAGCGCGAAACGTGCCACCGCGAACTCCACAACGTCTACGGTCACTTTATGGACAAGGCGACATACGAGGGACTCAAAGCGGCGACGGGAAAACGCCCATTCGTCATAACACGAGCCTGCTACGCCGGAACTCAAAAGTATTCGACAGCCTGGACGGGCGACAACCGCGCCGTCTGGACGCACCTTCGCACCGCGATCCCTCAGCTCTGCACGCTCGGTATGTGCGGCATGACCTTCGTCGGCACAGATATCGGCGGCTTCAACCAGGACACGACGCCCGAGCTTATCTCACGCTGGGTCGAGGCGGCGGCGTTCTCACCTCTTTTCAGAAGCCACAGCGACAAATGGGCGAGAATGCAGGAGCCGTGGGTCTTCGGCGACAAGGTTACGGATATCTGGCGCCGATACGTCAAGCTCCGCTACGCTTTTATCCCCTACATTTACGACCTTCTTTTCGAGGGCGAGAAGACGGGTCTCGGCGTTATGCGTCCGCTCGCGCTCCACTTTGAGAACGACGAACGCGCTCTTCACTGCAACACCGAGTTCACGGTCGGCGAAAACCTCCTCGTCGCGCCCGTCGTCGAACAGGGCGCCGTCGAGCGCGCGGTCTACCTTCCCCGCGGCGTATGGTACGACGTCAACACAGGCAAGACGTACCGCGGCGGAAAGTCGATAATAGCGCCCGCTCCGATCGACGTGCTTCCCATGTACGCAAAGAGCGGTTCCATCTTCCCGAACTACGAGGAGATGAACTACGTCGGCGAGAAGAAGCTCGACACGCTGATCCTCAAGGTCTTCCCGGGAGACGGCGAGTACGTCCACTACGAGGACAACGGCGAGGACTTCGCATACAGAGACGGCGAGTATAACAGCTATCTCTTCACGGTGAGCGCGGACGGCGTCTTCCGCGGAAAGCTCACGCACGACGGATATAAGAAAAAATACAAAAAATTCGTCGTCGACTGCCTCGGCAAGACTTACACCGTCAAGGCGGCGGACGAATTCGAAATAAAGCTCAAATAACACGGAGGCGGTATGATCTCGTTCAGATCCGATTACAGCCAGGGGGCTCATCCCGCGGTCATGGAAGCGCTTATGGCGACTAACTTCGAGCATACGGACGGCTACGGAATCGACAGACATTGCGCCGCGGCGTCGGACATAATAAAAAAACTCGTCGGCCGCGACGACGTTTCGGTACATATGATAACGGGCGGCACGCCCTGCAACGTGACGGTCATCGCCTCCGCTCTCCGTCCCTATGAGACGGTCATCGCCGCAAGAAGCGGTCACTGCTACTTCCACGAGACGGGAGCTGTCGAGGCGACGGGACACAGAGTTACGACGGTCCCTCCCGTCGACGGGAAGGTCACGCCGGAGGGCGTCGACTTTGCCATGACCGAATATCAGGACGAGCACACACCGAAGCCGGGTATGCTCTACCTCTCCATGCCGTCGGAGATCGGCACCGTCTACACAAAGGCGGAGCTTGAGGCTCTCCGGCGCAAGTGCGACGAGTACGGGCTTTATCTCTACCTCGACGGCGCGCGCCTCGGCGCCGCGCTGACGGCGGCGGGCTGCGACGTGACGCTTCCCGACCTCGCCGCTCTCACCGACGCTTTCTACATAGGCGGAACGAAAAACGGCGCTCTCTTCGGCGAGGCGCTCGTCATTGCGAACCCCGCCATCGACGACCACTTCCGCTGGATGATAAAGCGCCAGTGCGCCATGCTCGCCAAGGGCAGACTTATCGGCGTTCAGTTCGAGGCTCTCCTCTCCGGCGACGACCCGCTCTACTTCAGGCTCGCCCGCCGCGAAAACGAGACCGCCGACGTCATTCGCCGCGGTCTTGCGAACCTCGGCGTCGCGTTCGACGGGACCTCTCCTACGAACCAGGTCTTCCCGATCCTCCCCGCAAAAGTCGTCAAGGAGCTAAAGCGCGATTTCTTCTTCTACGAATGGGCGGGCGAGAAGGACGGTATGATCCCGATCCGCCTCGTCACCGGCTGGGGCACGACCGAGGACGAGGCGATAGCCTTCGTCCTGAGGGTGAAAGAACTTCTCGGAAAATGAATTCGCCTCCGGCGGCAAAAGGGCGCGCCCTTTTGAAACCCAAACAAAAAACGAGACCGCGGTCTCGTTTTTGATTTTTTCAAAGCCCGTTACTTTTCAGCAATAAACGGTACTTAACTTATGAAAACGTTTTCAACAAAAAAAGAAAGGAGGTACGTTTTGAAAAACGGTTTTGCATCTGATGACGAAATAAAAAAGCTGTTCTTTGCACGTAACGAAGACGCGATCAATCTGTCGAGCGAAAAGTACGGACGGGTCTGTTTGTCCGTCGCTTATAACGTTCTTTGCGACAGGCGTGATTCGGAAGAAGCCTTTAACGACGCTCTCTTAGCCGCCTGGAACAAAATTCCTCCGGACGACCCGGACCGTCTCGGCGCGTATCTTGCAAAGCTCACCCGAAACCTCGCGCTGAAACTGTACAGAAAAAAACACGCTGAAAAACGTGGCGGCGGAAGAGTTGATTCACCCATCGAAGAGCTTGAAGAGTGCATACCCGGTCCCGACGTCGACGACGAGCTTGAAGCAAAACGTTTGACAGACGTTCTGAACTCCTTCCTTTCGTCTCTCGCCGCAACGGAGCGCACCGTTTTCGTCAGAAGATACTGGAAGCTTGACGGTATCCGCGAAATCGCGGAAGCTCTCGGTTTCAGCGAGGGAAAAGTTAAAATGATGCTGAAAAGAACAAGAGACAAGCTGAAGAAAAGACTCGAAAAGGAGGAAATACGGCTTTGAAAAAATCGGAGATACTCACAGAGGCTTTGGGAAACATAAAGGACGAATATATCGAAGAAGCTCTCGCCGATAAACCAAAAAACAAAACTTTGCGATTCAAAAGAGTTTACGGATTCGCGTCGGCTGCCGCTGTATTTGCGATAATTATCGCGGCTGCAGTCTACGCTGTCGGCAGAACAAATCCGGTTTACCCGGAGACCGACGGTCCGGAACAGACCGCGACCGCAGTTTCAACCGACAGGGTCGACAACACCGACAAAACGCCGATAATATGGGGCTCGTCGATCCACGACAGCGCTGTGGTTGAATACGTTAAACCGAGCCGAATAGAAAGAGCTTTTGCGGAATATCCGGGATGCAATTACGCGGTACTTATCAAAAGAGCCGATATCCTGAATACAACCGAATTCGACGACAGGATAACCGGGATGCTTGCCGGATACGAAAAGGCTGAAACCGACGCCGCGGCAAAAGTTGTTGAAAGACTCATGTCGGAGCGCGGCGTCGGCAGCCGAGAGGCGAACGCGCTTAAATTCAGCGATGATGAGTTTATAGAGGCGAGAGAGGAATATTTTTCAAAAAAAACGGATATTTACCGCGAAATACTGAAAGGAAGAGCAACAAGGAACTCAGCCCTCATCGATAAATTGAAAAGCGATAACTTGTCGCAAATCGTCGTTTGCATAACGGACAAACTCTCCTGCAGCGCGGCGGAGTATTTTGTTAATACTGATGCCGTCGCGATTGCGATCATGGACGAAGACAGAATAAAAGCATATATGGCTGAAAATTATGAAATTGATCTCGCAATTCAGGACTATGAAGAATTCGAAATGAGCGATTTCTACACCGGCTCCGAGATATATCTTTCCGGAGTGGGAAAACTAACGGAAACGCTGTATAAAATGTACGAATCCGGAGATTCGAAAAAAATCCACGTCAAGGTTTTCTTACAGCTCCCGCCGCCCGAACCCGATGAATTCGATATTCTCTACCCCGGCGATGTAAGAGGAGCCATGTGGGCGCGAGCGCTGTCGCGATACGGAATGACAATGGAAGACTTCAACAACTTAAGGGACGGAGAGCTAATTCAGGAGATTATTGAAACCAAACACTCGATTCAGCGAAGAGACGACGAATACGCGGCGCTCCGGGCGATGATATTCCGTGACGGCGAGGAAGAAGAATGGAACTCATACAACGCGGAATCGCACGCGCTGGTGACTTACGAGCGCGCGATGGAGCTCTCAACTCTCCCCGAAGTCTCTTATATCACCTCGTTCGTCGAACCCGTGAAGAAAATCTGGTCACCGCCTGTCGAAGCAGAATAAAGAAAAACGAGACCGCAAATGCGGTCTCGTTTTTTTCGCGGTTTACAGAACGAGTTTTGCGACCTCGTCGAGGTAACGGTCGGGCGCGTCTTCGATCTTTCCGGCGTCGACGAGCGCGGTGAGCGCGGGGTCGAGCGGGAGAGACGCGGTCTTCCCGATGCTGTACTCCTTCGCGATGCGCTCCGCGCTGCTCTCGCCGAAGACGTTTATCCTCTTGCCGCAGTCGGGGCACTCCACGTACGACATATTCTCGACAAGTCCGAGCACGGGTATGTCCATAAGGTCTGCCATTCTGACCGCCTTTTCGACTATCATCGAGACGAGGGATTGAGGAGTCGTTACGACGACGATGCCGTCGAGGGGAAGCGACTGGAAGACGGTGAGCGGAACGTCGCCCGTTCCCGGAGGCATATCGACGTACATATAATCGACGTCGCCCCATACCACGTCGGTCCAGAACTGCTTGACGGCTCCCGCGATGACCGGTCCGCGCCAGACGACGGGGGACGTCTCGTCCTCGAGAAGGAAATTGAGGGACATGAGCTTGATGCCGCTCTCGGTCTCAAGCGGAACGAGCCCGCCGTTCATCTGATATATCTCGCCCGATACTCCGAACGATTTCGGTATCGAGGGACCCGTAACGTCTGCGTCCATGACGGCGGTCTTGAAGCCGCGCTTCGCCGTCGCCGCGGCGAGAAGGGACGTTACTATTGATTTTCCGACGCCGCCCTTGCCGGATACGACGCCTATAACGTGGGATATGCGGCTGTCGTCGCGCGGGGTCTCCTTCTGAGGCGCGTTTCTCGACTCACAGTCGACGCCGCAGGTGGAACAGTCGTGTGTACATTCCTGTGACATTATGATTCTCCTTTTTGTTTATTGTCTT
>CADBQA010000035.1 GCA_902796675.1 uncultured Ruminococcus sp. | reverse complement strand
TAGCCCATATCCGTCATTGCTTTTCGGCGCTCTCGCCGCTGGACGTAGGTCACTACGCCTACCGCGGCGAGATCACCAAATCTACCGGCGTTTCTCTCACTCTGACTCAGACTGAAGACTTTGTCTTCAGTCTGAAGCGCGGCTGACGCCGCGCTTTTTTCATGCTTTCTATCATTATATTAAATAATCGAAATAAAAATAACGATAAGTATTGACAATGGTAACGGACAGTTGTATAATTGTATACACTAATACACGGAGGTGAATAATATGCTGGAAATATCAAACAAGACGAACCTGCTTGAACAGAAGTCTTACTATTACTCTCTGCAGGACGTCGAAAGCCCCAACCTCTACCGCGACATTTACAGCTATGACGAGGTCCCGAAGGTAGCCTTCAACCACCGCCGCGTTCCGATAGGGATGCCGGAGGAAGTGTGGATAACGGATACGTCGCTTCGCGACGGTCAGCAGTCTGTCGAGCCGTACACGGTAGATCAGATAGTTCATCTTTACAAGCTGATGTCGAAGCTCGGGGGTCCGTACGGTATCATAAGACAGACGGAGTTTTTCGTATACAGTAAAAAGGACCGTGAGGCGGTCGAAAGATGCCTCGACCTCGGTCTCCGTTTTCCCGAGGTCACGACCTGGATAAGAGCTAATAAAGAGGACTTCAAGATGGTCCGCGATATGGGTATCAAAGAGACCGGTATCCTCGTTTCGTGCAGCGATTACCACATCTTCAAAAAGATGAAGATGACGCGGCGCGAATGTATGAACCACTATCTCAAGGTCATCGCCGAGGCGTTCGAAACGGGAATGATACCGAGGTGCCACCTTGAGGATATAACGCGCGCCGACTTCTACGGCTTCGTCGTGCCTTTCGTAAACGAGCTGATGAAGATGTCCGAGGACGCCGGTATCCCCGTAAAGATCAGGGCTTGCGACACCATGGGATACGGCGTACCTTACCCCGAGGTCGCGCTTCCGAGAAGCGTACCCGGTATCATCTACGGTCTTATGCACTACTCCGACGTCAAGAGCGAATACCTCGAATGGCACGGACACAACGACTTTTATAAAGCGGTAACGAACGCGACGACGGCGTGGCTCTACGGCGCCTGCGCCGTAAACTGCTCGCTCCTCGGCATCGGCGAGAGAACAGGCAACGTTCCGCTCGAGGCGATGGTGTTCGAGTACGCCTCTCTCAAAGGCTCCCTCGACGGTATGGACCCGACCGTCATCACGGAGATCGCCGACTATTTCAAGAACGAGATAGGCTACGACGTCCCGCCGATGACCCCCTACGTCGGGCGCAACTTCAATATGACGAGGGCGGGCATCCACGCCGACGGTCTTCTCAAGGACGAGGAGATATACAATATATTCAATACGGAAAAGATACTGAACCGTCCGGCGTCCGTCATGATAGGAAAGACGTCCGGGCTCGCCGGCATCGCGTACTGGATAAACGGTAACTATCACCTCACGGGCGAGCGCGCCGTCGACAAGCGCGACGACCTCGTCGTAAAGCTTAAAGAGTGGATCGACGACGAGTACGACACAGGGCGCGTCACGACCCTTTCGCCGAGCGAGATCGAAAAGAAGATAGAAGAGTTTGCCCCGGGCAGATTCAAGAATTAACGGAGGCACAAGATGATAGAACATAAAACCGTATCTATAGCCGGACAGGTTTTTGACAATCTCGAGCGCGACATACTGAGCGGGAAAATAGAGCGCGGATCGGTGCTGACCGAGGTAAAGCTCTCCGAGGAGCTCGGCGTCAGCCGCACGCCGATAAGAGAGGCGCTTCGCCGTCTCGAGCAGGAGCATATGATAGAGTCGGGCCCGAAGGGCGCCGTCGTCGTCGGAATAAGCGAGGGCGACATCGAGATAATATACGAAATGAGAAGCAGGATAGAGGGGCTCGCCTCACGCCTTGCCGCCGCCCGCGCGACGGGGGAGGATATCGAGGCGCTGCGGCAGACTCTCGAGCTTCAGGAGTTCTATACGGCAAAGGGAAACGCCGAAAAGATCAAAAACGAGGACAACGACTTTCACAGAAAGATATACCGTCTGTCCGGCTGTATGCCCCTTTCGGACACGCTCGAGGCGTTACACAAAAAAGTGGTCAAATACCGCCGTGCGTCGCTCGCGGATCAGACACATTCAAAAGAATCGCTCGCGGAACACAGAGCGATGTACGAGGCGATAGCCGCGCACGACGCCGACGGCGCGGAGCGCGCGACCGTTACCCACGTCAAAAACGCGGCGGAGAGGATCAAGGAAGGACGAAACTGAAAATGGGACTTACGATAGCGGAAAAGATAATTCAGCGCCACCTTGTATCGGGGGAAATGATACGCGGGAGCGAGATCGCCCTTCGCATCGACCAGACTCTGACCCAGGACGCCACGGGAACGATGGCTTATATCGAGTTTGAGGCGATAGGAGTTCCGAGAGTTAAGACGGAGCTTTCCGTCGCTTACATAGATCACAACACGCTCCAGTCGGGCTTTGAGAACGCGGACGACCACATCTACATCCAGTCCGTCGCGAAGAAGTACGGTATTCGTTTTTCCCGCCCCGGCAACGGAATATGCCATCAGGTACACCTCGAGCGGTTCGGAAAGCCGGGCAAAACGCTCATCGGCTCCGACAGCCACACGCCAACCTGCGGCGGTATCGGTATGCTCGCGATGGGCGCGGGCGGTATGGACGTCGCGGTCGCCATGGGCGGCGGCGCGTACTATATCACGATGCCGAAGATGTATAAGGTCAATCTGACAGGCCGCCTCTCCCCGTGGGTCAGCGCGAAGGACGTCAGCCTCGAGATACTCCGCATACTCTCCGTAAAGGGAGGGGTCGGAGCGATAATCGAGTGGGGAGGTGAAGGCGTGAAGACGCTTTCCGTTCCCGAGCGCGCGACGATAACGAATATGGGCACGGAGCTCGGCGCGACGACGTCGATCTTCCCGTCGGACGAGGTTACGCGTGAGTTCCTCGCGGCGCAGGGCAGAGAGGAGGACTTCACGCCCCTTGAGAGCGACCCCGACGCCGTTTACGACCGCGTGATCGACATAGATCTGTCGACTCTCGAACCGCTTATCGCCTGCCCCCATTCGCCGGATAACGTCAAGCGCGTCTCGGAGATCGCCGGCACGAAGGTCGATCAGGTCTGTATCGGCTCCTGCACTAACTCGTCTCTCCGCGATATGCTGAGAGTCGCCGCTATATTAAAAGGAAAGAAGATCGCAGATTCGGTCAGTCTCTCGATCTCACCGGGATCGAAGCAGGTGCTCACCGCGCTCGCTGACTGCGGCGCGCTTACCGATATTCTGTCCGCCGGCGCGAGACTTCTCGAGTGCGCCTGCGGACCCTGTATCGGTATGGGCTTCTCGCCGAACTCCGGCGGCGTGTCTCTCCGCACTTTCAACAGAAACTTCGAGGGCAGAAGCGGTACGTCGGACGCGGGCGTTTATCTCGTATCTCCCGAAGTCGCGGCTGCCGCCGCGCTGACGGGAAAGATAACCGACCCGAGGACGCTCGGCGAATATCCAAAGATCTCGCTTCCGTCCGAATACAGAGTCGACGACAGCGCGGTAATTATGCCGGCAAGCGCCGCCGACGCCGAACGCGTACCTGTAATAAAAGGCCCGAACATCAAGTCCTTCCCCGAAACGGCGCCGCTTCCCGATGAGATAGAAGCGTCGCTGACGCTCAAGGTCGGCGACAACATCACGACGGACCATATCATGCCCGCCGGCGCGAAGATACTCCCGTACAGATCGAATATTCCGCATCTGTCGAAATTCTGCTTCGCCGTCTGCGACGAGACGTTTCCCGAACGCGCGAAGGCGGCGGGGAAGACCGTCATCGTCGGAGGCGCCAATTACGGCCAGGGCTCGTCGCGCGAGCACGCGGCTCTCGTCCCGCTCTATCTCGGAGTCAAGGCGGTCGTCGCAAAGAGCTTCGCAAGGATCCACGCCGCGAACCTCATAAACGCCGGTATCATACCTTTTACGTTTGCCGATGGCGACGACTACGACCGTCTTGACGAAGGCGACGCGCTGAAAATCGAAAACCTTCACGCTTCCCTTGAAAACGGGGCGGCGACGCTTGTCGACGTCACGAAAGGCATTTCGGTCCCCCTCGTTTGCACCTTTACCGAAAGACAGAGGAAGATGCTCTTTGCCGGAGGGCTTCTCCCCTATACAAAGGAGCAGTAATGGAAAAGATAAAAATGACAACGCCGCTCGTCGAAATGGACGGCGACGAGATGACGAGAGTTATATGGAAGTGGATAAAGGACGAGCTTATCCTCCCGTTTGTCGACCTCAAAACCGAATACTACGACCTCTCCCTCACGAACCGCGAGGCGACGAAGGACGCGGTCACGGTCGACGCCGCGAACGCCAACATAAAGTACGGCGTCTCTGTTAAGTGTGCGACGATAACTCCGAACCGCCAGAGAGTGGAGGAGTACGGGCTTTCCGAAATGTGGAAGAGCCCCAACGGCACCATCCGCGCCATCCTCGACGGCACCTGCTTCCGCTCGCCGATTTTGACGGACTTCATAAAGCCGTTCGTCAGAACGTGGGAAAAACCGATAACGATAGCCCGTCACGCCTACGGCGACGTCTATAAGGGCACGGAGTACCGCGTCCCCGGCGCCGGGCGCGCCGAGCTTTCCTTCAAGGGCGAGGGGGGAGAAGAGTTCAAAAAAACAGTCTTCGACTTCTCCGGCCCCGGCGTCCTGCTAAGCCAGTATAATACCGAAAAATCAATCCGCTCTTTCGCGCATACCTGCTTCAGATACGCCCTCGATACGAAACAGGACCTCTGGTTTTCGACTAAGGATACCATCTCCAAGCAGTACGACCAGACCTTCAAGCTCATCTTTGAAGAAATTTACGAGTCAGATTATAAAGCGAAGTTCGAGGAGGTGGGCATCACCTATTTCTACACCCTCATCGACGACGCCGTCGCCCGCGTCATAAGGAGCCGCGGCGGCTTCATCTGGGCGCTTAAAAACTATGACGGCGACGTTATGAGCGATATGGTCTCCACCGCGTTCGGCTCCCTCGCCATGATGACCTCCGTCCTCGTCTCCCCCGACGGAAAGTACGAGTACGAGGCGGCTCACGGCACCGTCACCCGCCACTACTATAAGTACTTGAAGGGCGAGGAGACCTCCACCAACCCCATGGCGCTGATATACGCCTGGAGCGGCGCACTCCGCAAGAGAGGAGAGCTCGACGGTCTGTCCGACCTCGTACACTATGCCGACGCCGTCGAGAGATCCTGCATTGATACCCTTAAGAGCGGCATTATGACCGGCGACCTCGTCTCCCTCGTCGACGGTAGCGTAAAACCCTTCAAGGTCACGACGACCGAATTCCTCTTTGCCGTCCGCGCTAATATCGAAAAGAATCTGGAAGAATAAAAGACGAGCAGAGGAAGAGAAACGCAGGTAGATTTGGTGATCTCGCTGCGGTAGGCGTAGTGACCTACGTCCAGCGGCGAGAGCGCCGAAAGGCAATGACGGACGGGGCTATGGGATTTACCCATAGCCCCGTCCTCTTTGATTTTCGGTGAAACTATATCTTCTTATGATGTTATGTTTACGTCGCATTTTTGCTTGTCATTGCTGTTCTACCAAGTTTGTCTTTACTCTGCGATCCCCCGGCGGTTTCCCGCCGGGAGATCTTTGTATAGGAGGTATCAATGTACTTATTCAAGCCCGGCGATCATTCTTCGCGCAACCAGCACGTCCTTCGATGTCAGATCGCCGTCGCCGTTTATGTCACCTAAAGGGATCATTTCGTCATCCACCGCGTCAAGCCCCGCGATGTAACGTCGCATCGACAAAACATCTTTCACAGTGATGTCCCCGTCGTTGTCCATGTCTCCGGGAATATCGGAAATCATCTTCGGGATTGTTTCGGTTTTCGTTTCTCCACAGATCAGGCAAGTGTATTCCGCTTCTCCTTCCGAAGTATAAGTCGCTTCTGTAATTACGCGGGGAAATTCGTCCCAACTGTGCTCGTGCCGTGATTTCATGAAGTGGATCTCGGCGTTCAAAAGGCTGTTGTTAAATCCTAATTCGTTGTCGATCGCGATTTTTTTCCAATCTGATTCAGGTCCGTCATAATAGACGTCTGTAAGAGCGCCGCACTCATAAAACGCACCCATCCCTATCTCGCTTACGCTTCCGGGGATTGTTATGCTTTTTAGTTTTTCACAATGCCAGAAAGTTCTTTCGTCAATATATCTTACACCGGACGGAAGTTCTATGCTTTCAAGCGAATTGCAGAAGGAGAGCGACTCGCCCCCTATGTATCTTACACCTTCCGGGATATCGATCGACGTAAGAGCCTGCCTTCCTTTGAGGGAAGCGCCGGAAATAATTTTCGTAGAAGGATGGATTTCGCACGAGGTCATATACGGATCGGAACTTCCGATAAGGGCAAGATACGGATTATTCTCGCTGCCGAGATATTTCAGGCCTTTGCTTTCTGTATATTCAAGAGATTGGCAGTAGTCAAAAGCGGCGATTCTCAATTTCAGCAGGCCGTCGGGAAGAGTTACTGTTTTAAGTGATTTACAGAATGCAAACGCAGATTTGCCAATCGTTTTAACGCTTTCCGGAAGAACGAGGTTTGTGATCCCAGACTCACTAAACGCATCGCTTCCGATTTCGACGACTCCGTCCGATATTTCGAGCGATCTGAGCGATTTACAATTATAAAATGCACTTTCGGCAATTTCGATCACGGTAGATGAAATATATACTTCCGAGAGGTTATTACAGTGCGAGAAACTATAATTCCCGACGCGTGAGACTCCCTCTTCGATCCGGACTGCTTTTATCGACGCCTTAAATGAGTTCCACGGTGTATATGCCCCGAAGTAATCGTACATATCGCCGTTTCCGTACACGGTGAGAACGCCGGTTTTTTCGTCAAATGACCATCTGACGTAGTCTCCGCAGCTGTCCGCTCCAAAATTATATTCGAACTTTACCGTGAGGCTTGACAAAACGTCACTCGTTCTATTTCCCAAGTCGAGCTTTTCGTTCCACTCTGTCTCTGTCCCTTCATAATACGCGACCGCCAGCGACGTGCTGCGCCAGAACGCGTCGTCGTTTATTTTTTCGAGGCTTGACGGCAGATAAACCGTGGTAAGCGCGGAGCAAAACGCAAAAGCATTATCTTCTATTGTTTCGGCGTTACGAGGGATGCGTACTTTTTCAAGAGACACGCAGTCCATAAACGCCTCCTCGCCGATCGACTCAATGCTGTCCGCCATTTCTACATAAGTCATCGCGCCGCATTCGCTGAACATTTTGTCGGGAACGGATTTAGTTCCTTCGGGAAATACGAAATTATGCAGATTCTGGCACAGCATAAAACAACCCGTTCCGAAAGAAGTCAGCCGTTGCGGTATTCTAACGGTGTGCATGCTCAGACACTTGGCAAAAGCATAGTCGCCGAGCGAAACAACCGTATCAGACAAAAGTGCTGTCGTAAGATTGTTTGCCCATAAGAAAGCGCAGTTCCCGATACGGGTAACTCCATCGCCTACCGTTATCTGTTTGATTTGGCTCAAATGATCGAACCATGGAATCTCTATCGAATCGTTATAATCATACATGCTCCCTGTACCGGAGATTGTCAACTCTCCGTTGCGGTCATTGAATTCCCATGTCAGATCGTCGCCGCAAGTGCCGGAAGCTGCGGCAAGGGAGCGAGTCGGAAACATTTGGAATACGGAGAAAACAACGATCATACAAATGGCAAAAGATATTATTCTTTTCATAAAAGCCTCCATTTATGATATAAGCAATAATGAATCGTCAGTAAATGATTTCAACGTCAGCCAAAGTGCTGTTGTTCTTTTCTATCTCGATCTGTTCCCACTTTCCTTCGGCGGAATAGGGTAGATAAACGCGCTTCAGCGACCGACAGTATTCGAACGCCAGACGCTCTATCGTCTGTATGCTGTCGGACAGGGTGACCTCTTCGAGTTTACTGCAGGAATAAAGCGTATTTATCGGGACGGAGCCGATACTGCAGAGAAGTTTCATCCTCCTTAGCATAATGCAGTTGCGAAACACTGCGTTTCCCAAGCTTGTGACTCCGGACGGAACGGTTATAGTCGTAAGTCCCGTGTTTTCAAAAGCGCTGTTCCCAATTGCCTCTACGCTGTTCGGAATGATGAACGAAGAAAGCTTACTGCAGGTGTAAAAAGCATAGTCGGGGATCGTTGTCAATTTGTCGGACAGCACTACTGATGTTAGCGAATGGCATTGATAGAACGCCCTTGCGCCGAGTTGCGTCAGTTCTGGCAGATAAACGGGAGAAGAGAGTCGGAGACAGCCTTCAAATGCGTGGTCTTTTATTTCTTTCGTTGAAAGCGGAAGTACGGCGTCGGAAAGAGAAGAGCAGTATGAAAAAGCGGATGAGCCAATCGTTTTCAATGTGTTCGGGAACGATACGGATTGCAGCGCGCCGCAATTATAGAACGCTTTATCCGAGATCGACGTGACCCCGTTTTCGATCGCTATATGCAAAAGCGAGCCACATCCGAGGAAAGCTTCTTCGGGTATAGTTCCGACACTCCCCGGTATCACGGCATCCTTAAGACCGCTGCCCTGGAACGCCCCTTTTCCGATCGCTTTCAACAACGGAAGCTCTATTTCATTAAGTGATGTACATCCTGAAAAAGCCATTTCGCCTATTCTTTCAACGGTGTCGGGAATCGAAACGGATATGACGTTTGAACAACCGGAGAAAACAAAGCTACCGATTTCGGTAATACCTTCGTTTATGACAATGTTGACTATGTACGGTATATCGTTTTTGAACGGGCATTCTCCCGGTACGTCCGATATGAGTTTTCCGCTTCCGTCTATCGTCAGCGTACTTGTATCTTTGTTAAGACTCCAGAAAGCGTCCCCGAGATTACCGGTCGATACATCTGACTGAACCTCAAAAATCACGGGCGGGCTTTGTTTATCCGAGTACCAGCCTTTTGCCTTTTCAATCTTTGCCCAGTCTTCCGCAGATCCTTTGTAGTAAACGGTTGGAACGCATCCGCTGATGAACCCTTTTTCGATTTTTGAGACCGAGGCGGGAATTATCAGAGTAGTAAGTGAGGTTGTATTCGAAAAGGTCCCCGACCTCAGGACGGAAACGCCGCTTCCTATCTTGACGTATTCGAGTCCCGTGCAGTTTTCAAAAGCGTATGAGGATATTTCTGTAACGCTGTCGGGTATGTTCAGATTTGTAATTTTGTAACATGCGGCAAAAGCCCGATTTCCTATTTTGTTTACGTGCTCGGGGATATTCAGCGCGCTGAGGTTGCTGCAATTCGCAAAGCATTCAGACGGGATTGCCTTGATCCCTGAGCCGAGACTTACCGACTCGAGCATCGTGCAGTTTGAGAAAGCACCGTAACCGATCGACGCAAGACTGTCAGGTAGGGTTGCCTCGGTGATCCAGTGACCGGTTGAAAACATTCCTTCCGGTATGTTTGTAATGCCTTCTTTGACCGAAAGTTTTTTCGCCGACATTAACGCCAGAAAAAACGTTGTATAGTCAGAGGGCATGACGGCGTTTCCGCTTCCCTCAATTACGAGAGTCCGCCCGCTCAAATACCATGTTGCAGAGTCTCCGAGCTTTCCCGATTTTTCAAACTCGATCTGAATTAAGTTCTCTTCTTCCGTGTCCGCGGAAGGCATAACGGATATCTCCGCCTCTCTCGTGTCGCTTTCCGTCTCTGCTTCCGTTTCAGTGTCGGTATCTGTATCGGTTTCGGTTTCAGTTTCGATCGTGTCCGGGACGACCGGTAAAAAGTCAAGCCCTTCGGTTTCGGTGTCGGTTTCAGTTTCTGTGTCGGCAGATTCCGGCGCCTTGCCGGTAAATACGGACGAGATCGCTTTGCCGGTGTTGACGATAAATTCCACGACCGGCTCGCGTATCGCCTCAACGGTCATCATTCCGCTGAACGTCACCGCGATCAGCGC
>CADBQA010000034.1 GCA_902796675.1 uncultured Ruminococcus sp. | reverse complement strand
CCGCGAGAATTCACGGAGCGCGAAGCGCGAGATTTCACGAACGCCCCGTCGTTCATTTCACGAGCGGCAAAGCCGCTCATTTCACGCGTCGAAGGCGCAAAGCCTTTCACGAGGGTGACGCCGTTTTTATGCCTTCCCCTCAAGGGGAAGCCTTGGTACGCGCGAAATAAAACCTTCTGCGTTGGTAGGTAATCCACATTGCGCAGAAACAGCGGCAAGATGTGGGCATCTTGCCCTACGGGTATACAGGTGACCGTCTGTAACTCGTAGGGATCGATGCCCTTCATCGATCCGAAACGCAGCAAGGAAGGAAAACAGCGTCGCGATTGCGGCGCGTGAAATGAACGGCGAGGGCGCCGTTCGTGAAATCTCGCGCAGCTCCGTGAAATGAAAAGCACCGCCGGGGGCGGTGCTTTTCGTGAATTCTCGCGGGCTTCGCCCGCTCCGTTATGGTTATGCGGCGGAGTCTATGCGTATTACTCCTACTGTCGTATCGTCGCGGGAGGCGGCGCGGGAGGAGGCCTCCCTCGCTATTCTTTTCGCGACGGCGGGCGGGTCGCCGCGCAGGTTTTTGCCGTCCGAGAGGTATTCGTAAAGCCACGACTCGGCGTCGCCGTCGGGAAGCGCGCCGTCGGAGACGAGGACGACGACGTCTCCCTCCTCGAGCGAGAATTTGACGGTCTTCGCGCCGACGCGCTCGAGTATGCCGATGGGCGACGAGGGACATTCTATGCGGAAGAGTTTCCCCGCGCGGTAAACGAACGAGGGCGCCGCTCCGCTTTTGACGAAGAGAGCCTCTCCGCTGTACGGGTCTATTTTAAGAAGATCGACGGTCGAGAAACATTCGATGCTGCGCTCCCTTGTGAAGTCGTTCAAAAGGCGGAGCGCCTCGCGCTCGCCGCACCCCGCGCCGAGCATACGACGTAAGAAGACCGCGGACGCTCGGGCGGTCAGCGCCGCCTCGCGCCCGCTGCCCATACCGTCGCAGACGGCGGCGAAGAAGTAACCTCCGCCGGAGAACGAGAGGACCGCGTCGCCGTTCGCCTCGCCCGGCGTTGCGGGAGCGCTGTACGAGCCGTACTTCGGAAAGAGGGCGCGCTTCGGGGCTAAGTACATATCGAGCGCGTCGCCGTCAAGAGACATCTCCGGCTCCGAAAGGGGCGAGCCGACGGCGTCCTCCGCGATCCGGCGAAGATCGGCGGCGCCGCAGGAGAGGTCCTTGACAGACAGCCCCCTTGCGTACACCTCGGGGCGGTTCTTTCCGTATACGCTGACGGAGGCGCAGCCGATACCCTCGCGGCGGAAGGCATCTTCAAGCGCGTCGGAGAGCGCGGAGTTCCTCTCGCACTCCTCATCGGCGCGGTCGACGAGCCCTTTTATCATATCGGAAAAATTCGAAAAGTCGCGGGAGATGACCTCTGTTTTCCCGTCGAGCGCGTCCTCGATAAGCTTCGCGTAGGACGAGTTTATCCCGTCTATCACACGGTCGACGGAAGGACATCGGCGAACGGTCTCGGGGTCAAGGGAAGACGCGTCCACTCTGCCCCTTTCCGATAACGCTTCGGCGGCACTCTCGGCGTCACGCCGGACGATATGCCCGTCCGACGGTCTGCACCACTCCGCTTTGGGGCAGGATGAGCAGAACGGCGCGAACTCACGTTCGCAGAGCGAGACGAGTTCCTCCCTGCCGGGACGGGAGAGGCGGGACGAGAGCTTCGAAATTATTTTCGACGTTTCGCTCATCGCGTCGGCGACCTCCCTCATCCTGTCGCCGACGCTCCCCGTTTTGCCATGCGGCGTCTTCGGCGGTGATTTAGCGAAGAGGGAGAAGTCCTCGGGTATCAGAGAAAACCTCGCCGCGGGGTAGAAGAGCGCCGCCGCGATCGTCACCTCGGGAAGGGTCGACGAGACCGCCGCGACGCCGTTTGCCGCGAGCGCCCAGCTCATCCCGAGGATGGAGGACGATATCGCCGCGGCTCCCGCGGAATAAGCGGAGAGCGCGCCCGAGCACATCGCGGCGACGGGCATCATACCCATACTTCCGGCGTCGAGGGCAAGCCCGGCGAAGGCTCCCATCAGCGCGCCGTCCGAGACGCCGAGAGTGCGCCCCGCTGCGAGGGAGGCGAAGAGGGAGACGGTAAGGGCGATATTAACGCCGCCGACGGTCACGTTTCCGAGCGACAGAACGACGGTATACAGAAGAACGCCGACGCCGGCTTTTCTCAGCATCACGTTCGCCCCCGGCTCCGCGAGAGCCGACACGGCGAGGCAGAAAAGAGGCGCGAGGGTCGACGAGAGCGCGGAGCCGAAAACCTCGTACCAGAAGTTTTCGCCCGAAAATACGTTCGCCGCGCCGAGCGCCGCGGCGGCGCCGAACGCCGTCGCGCATCTGACCCCGAGCGAGGTGTTGAACGCGGAATTGAGTTTGATAAGTACGGCGTCGTCAAGGGGCTCCGGGAGGCGCAGCGGCGCGAAGTATTTCCCGTCGACCGCCTTCGTCTTCGCTCCTCCGAGAGCGCCGAGGGCGAGGCGGAATACGAACAGCGCCGCCATTATAAGCGCGAAGGGCGCGGCGGCGGCCCCCAGCCTGAAGGACGAGAGAAGCGCGCCTGTGAGCACCGGCAGCGCCGAGACGAGAGAGGGGGCTGCCGAGAGGAGCGCGGGGCCTATCGGCGTCGCTCCGAGCGCGGGCGAGGACGCCGACACGGCGAAGGAGAACACCGCGAGCGCGACGGGGAACGCCGCCCTCTTTGCCGCGCGGCGTGCGCTCTCGCCGAGGTCAGCCGCTCTTGCGACCTTGATCTTTTCTTTTTCCATCCTTTTATTCATATAGGACCTTCCTTTCTTTTTCGCATCTTTTTACCCGATTCTAATATTTATATGACGCGCGGAAGGTCGATATGACGGAGTGTTTTTTTGACGCAAAATCCCGCCGTCGGGGGAAACGCGGCGGACGGGACGGACTAAAAAAATTTCCCGCGCCTTTCCGGTTGATTTGCATCGGAAAATGCGCGGGAATGTTTCGTTTTGCGACGGATCAGAACGCGGAGATCGGTATGTCCGGGTCGACGTCGCTTTTTTCTATGGATTTTACCGTGACGTAGTAACTGACGGCGGGGCTCACCTTCACGAGGACGCGGTCGCCGGCTTTCTTTCCCATAAGGGCGACGCCGAGCGGGCTCTCCTTCGAGATGTTATCGCTGAAAACGTCGTTGCGGAGCGTCGTCACGAGCCGTATCGTCCTCTCCTCGTCGTCGTCCTCGTAATAGATCGTCACCTTGTCGAAGAGGCCTACGGCGTCGGGCGCGGAATTATCCTCTATGACGACGGCGGTCCTTATCATATTTTCAAGATACTCTATCCTGCTGTTGTTTCTGTTCCATTCGCGCCTTGCGCTGCGGTATTCGTCGTTTTCGGAGAGGTCGCCGAGTTCCTTCGCCGCGCGTATCGCTTCGCGAAGCCCCGCGTTTCTCGCTTTGCGCTCGTCGATCTCCGATTGCATTTTTTCAATATCAACTTTTGTGAGTTCGTCGTGCATAATGCTCACCTCCGTGATTACAGATTGTATCACATTTATATTAAAAAATCAAGGAGCCGATGAAATAACGCGCGTGAAAAAAGAATATATTGAAAGCGGCGCAGTTTTGTGATATAATAGAAGCCACGGGAGGTGGTACGTTTGACAAACTTTACGAAAAGAGCGATCAAGGACGCGTTTGCCGAAATACTCGGTGAAAAACCGCTCTCAAAGATAACGGTCAAGGATATAGTCGAGAAATGCGGCATCAACCGCAACTCCTTTTATTATCATTATCAGGATATACCCGCGCTTATCGAGGAGATAGTGACGGAGGAGGCGGATAAGATAATCGCCGACTACCACACCATAGATTCCATAGAGACGGGGATAAAGGCGGCGATGGATTTCACGGCGAACAACAGGCGTGAGATCCTTCATATATATAATTCGGCGCGCCGCGATATTTTCGAGACCTATCTTTGGAAGGTGTGCGACTACGTTGTGAACGCGTACGCCGACGCGCTTTCAAAAGAGGTCAGCGGCTTTATGTCGGAAGACCGCGCCGCTCTCGTGAAATTTTACCGCGCCGTCGTCTTCGGGCTTGCGATGGAGAATCTGCGCGAGGGGATAAAGGACGGAGCCGAGGAAGATATCCTCCGTATAACGAGGCTGCAGCGCGAGCTCATCGAAAAGGCGGTCTTTGAAAAATCAGACAAATAGAGCCGGATGTCCAAATTTCGGACAAATCGGGGCCCCGTGTACGAAAAACGTACACGGGGCTTTTTTTGTCCGTTGATTTGCGCGCCGCGGAGGAATATACTGTCGTGGAAAGATAAGGAGGAGTGAAAATGAAGAGACGTTCAACGGCTCCCATGATGACAGCCAAGATAGGATATATAGTCATGTCGGCGCTGACTGTCGCCGCGGGCATCGCCTTCGTTGCGTTCCCCGAGAGCGCGTTGCGGACGCTTACAAGGGCGCTCGGCGCCATCGCGGTTTTGTTCGGCGCGGTCAAGATAATCGGGTATTTTTCAAAGGACCTTTACAGGCTTGCGTTTCAGTTCGACCTTGAGTTCGGAGTGGTAATGATAGCGGCGGGCGCGGTAATGATGCTCCACCCGAGTTTTTCAATCACAATGCTCGCGACCGCGGTCGGACTTCTCACCGTCTTCGACGGTCTGTTCAAAGCGCGTATCGCCCTCGACGCGAAGCGCTTCGGCTTACCGCTCTGGTGGGTAATAACCGCGCTCGGCATGATCTCGTTTGCCGCCGGGCTCGCGCTCGTGATACGTCCCGCCGAGAGCGTCGCCGTGATGTCGGCGATCCTCGGAGCGACGCTTATATGCGACGGCGCGCTGAATTTCGCAGTCGCGCTCGAAGCCGTCAAGATAGTCAAGAACCAGTATCCGGATATAATAGATCCGGAATACGATGAAAAGGAGGACATCGACAAGTGAAATTCGGAAAAGCGGTCGTCAAATGGCGGATACCGATACTGATAATCGCCGTCGTGCTCTTAGTCCCGTCGATACTCGGGATGGCGGCGACGAGGATAAATTACGATATGCTGACCTATTTGCCTTCCGATATGGAGACGATGGTCGGGCAGAACATTCTGATGGATGACTTCGGAAAAGGAGCCGTCTCGCTGATAATAGTCGAAGATATGCCGAGTCGGGACGTGTCGGCGATAAAAGAGAAGATAGAGGCGGTCGATCACGTCGACTCGGTCCTCTGGTATGACACTCTTGCCGATATAACGGTCCCGATGGAGCTGCTTCCCGACGAGGTCTTCCGCGAGTTCAACACGGAGGATTCGACGATGATGGCGGTATTCTTCGATTCGTCGACGTCGGACGAGGTGACGATAAAGGCGATCCGCGAGATAAGAGAGATTTGCGGAAAACAGTGCTTCGTCTCCGGTATGTCGGCGCTCGTTACGGACCTCAAGGACCTTTGCGAGAGGGAGGAGCCGATCTACGTCGGTATCGCCGTCGCGCTTGCGCTCGCGGCGATGCTCATATTCCTCGACAACTGGCTCGCGCCCTTCGTGTTCCTTGCGTCTATCGGGATCATGATACTCATAAACATGGGTACGAACTATTTTCTCGGCGAAATATCGTATATAACGAAGGCGCTCTCTGCGGTGCTCCAGCTCGCGGTGACGATGGACTATTCGATATTCCTCTGGAACAGCTACAAAGAGCACAAGGCGTCGTCGAAAGATAATAAAGAAGCGATGGCAAGAGCGATCGGCGAAACTCTGACGAGCGTGGTCGGGAGCTCCGTGACGACGGTCGCCGGGTTTATTGCGCTCTGCTTTATGTCCTTCACGATGGGGCGCGACCTCGGTATCGTTATGGCGAAGGGCGTCGTGCTCGGAGTCGTCGGCTGCGTTACCGTGCTGCCCGCGATGATACTTATGCTTGACCGTCCGCTCTCAAAGGCGTCGCACCGCCCGCTGATCCCGGACGTGAAGAAGTTTTCAAAGGGCGTCGTCAAGGCGTTCCCGGTATTCCTCGTCATATTCGCGCTTCTCATCGCGCCGGCTTACTACGGGTACAGACAGACGAACGAGGAGGTCTACTACGATCTCGGCAAATGCCTGCCCGAGGACATCGAATACGTCGTCGCGCAAAGCAAACTGTCCGATAAATTCAATATCGCGTCGACTCATATGGCGCTCGTGGATTCGTCTCTCCCGTCGAAGGACGTCAAAGCGATGCTGAAAGAGATAAACGACGTCGACGGCGTGAAGTACGCGATAGGGCTTGAGTCCGTCGTCGGCTCGTCCGTCCCCGAGGAGTTTCTCCCGGAATCGGTGACGAAAATACTGAAGAGCGACAAGTGGGAACTCTTCCTTATAAATTCGGAATACAAGGTGGCAAGCGACGAAGTTAACGGTCAGATAGACAGCATCTCGTCCGTCATCAAAAAGTACGATCCGAACGGTATGCTGATAGGAGAGGCGCCCTGCACCAAGGATATGATAGAGACGACGGATTACGACTTCAAGGTCGTCAACATCGTGTCGATAGCGGCGATCTTCGTAATAATCGCTATTGTTGAAAGGAGCATATCGCTTCCCTTCATACTTATCGCGGTCATAGAGCTTGCGATATTCATAAACCTCGGCATACCTCACTATATCGGCCAGAGCCTGCCGTTCATAGCTCCGATATGTATCAGCACGATACAGCTCGGCGCGACGGTCGACTACGCGATACTGATGACGACAAGATACAAAACGGAGAGAATAAAGGGAGAGGACCGCCGACGCGCGGTTTGGATCGCGCTTTCGTCGTCGACACCGTCGATCATCGTCTCCGGCATGGGTCTTTTCGCCGCCACGTTCGGCGTCGCCGTGTATTCGGATATAGATATTATCGGGTCGATGTGTATGCTTATGGCGCGCGGAGCGGTGATAAGTATGCTCCTCGTGATCTTCGTACTTCCGGCGCTCCTGCTCCTCTTTGACGGAGTCGTGTGCAGGACGACGCTCGGTATGACCAAAATAAAGAAAAGCGGGAAAAAGTCAGAAACGGAGGCATCAAAATGAAAAACGGATTATTAAGGACTCTCGCGGCGTCCCTCGCGGCGCTGACGGCGGCGGGCTGCGCCATGTTTTCGTCAGCCGCCGACGGCGGACTGACAGACGGCGTCAGCGTGACTTACAACGGCGGCGACGCCGTCAAGGAGGAGACGGTATACGTCATAGCGAACGCGGACGGGACGGCGGACAGGATAATATCGAGCTGTCACCTGAAAAACCCGGACGGCGCGGAAACTCTTTCCGACGTCTCGGACCTTGAGGATATAGAAAACGTTAAGAGCGACGGCGAATACCGCCGCGACGGAAATAATATAGTGTGGGACGCGGACGGGCGCGACGTGTATTACAGAGGAAACGGCGCGAAGGCGCTCCCCGTTGAGATATCCGTCAGCTACACACTCGACGGCAAGAAAGTTACCGCGGATGAGATCGCGGGCAAGAGCGGCAAAGTAACTGTCAGATTCGACTATAAAAACAATGAGTACAGAACGGTCACGGTGGACGGTGAGGACGAGAAAATTGCGGTACCTTTCGTCGTGGCGACCGGCGCGCTGCTCGATAACGAAACGTTCAGAAACGTTGAGGTGACGAACGGCAGAGCGATCGACGACGGAGACCGCACCGCGGTCATCGGATTTGCGCTCCCGGGGATCTCGGACAATCTGGATCTCGCAAAGAGCGGGGTCGAACTT
>CADBQA010000033.1 GCA_902796675.1 uncultured Ruminococcus sp. | reverse complement strand
CGGCTCGGTCACGCCGCGGATCTGACAGTCCACCGGACTGTCATTCAACGCCGCGGCGCCGCTTCGCTACCCTCAAGGGGAAGCCTTGAGTTACGCACCGTAAGCCTTCCCTCGGGGGAAGGTGTCGGGCTTGCCCGACGGATGAGGGCACTTTCAGCTCTCCGCTCTCAGCTATCAGCTAAATGAAAAAAGCCCCTCGGGGCTTTTTTCATTTACACGTCCGCTTCGTCAGCGTACAGGCTGCCGTAGGTAAAGATGAATTCTTTTCTCGCGGCGAGGTTGTCGCCGAGGAGCGTATCGAAAATGCGGTCGGTCGCCTCGGCGTCGGCGCGTGAGACGCGTATCAGACGGCGCGTTTCGGGGTTCATCGTCGTCTTCCACATCATATCGGGGTCGTTCTCGCCGAGACCCTTCGAACGCTGAAGGGTGTACTTCTTCGAGCCGAGCTTTTCGAGTATCTGCGCTTTTTCGACCTCGTCGTAGGCGAAAAAGATCTCGTCGCGGCAGGTTATCTCGTAAAGCGGAGTCTCCGCGATGTAGACGCGCCCTTCGTTTATAAGGGTCGGAAGGAGGCGGTAGAACATCGTGAGAAGAAGGGTCCTTATCTGGAAGCCGTCCTCGTCCGCATCCGTACAGATTATTATTTTAGACCAGCGGAGCGCGGAGAGGTCGAACGGCGAAACGTCGCCCTTGACCTTCTTTTCGGCGATCTCCACGCCGCAGCCGATGACGCGGAGAAGGTCGACTATGATGTCGTTTTTGAAGATCTTGTCATAGGTCGACTTGAGGCAGTTGAGCGTCTTGCCGCGCACGGGGATTATCGCCTGAAACTCGGCGTTGCGTCCGAGCTTGCAACTTCCCATAGCGGAATCTCCCTCGACGATGTAAAGCTCGCGGCGCTCCGGGTCCTTCGAGCGGCAGGCGACGAATTTTTCGACTCTTCCGGTGATATCGTTCGAGGTCGCGAGGGCTTTTTTGACGTCGATCCTCGTCGTCTCCGCCTTCTCGCGGCTTCGCTTGTTGATAAGTACCTGATTGAGGAAGCGGTCGCCGTCGGCGGGGTTTTCGAGGAAGTAGAACTCGAGCTGTTCCTTGAAGAACTGCGTCATCGCGTCGGCGATGAAGGTGTTCGTTATCGACTTTTTCGTCTGGTTCTCGTAAGAGGTCTGGGTCGAAAAGCTGTTCGAGATAAAGACGAGGCAGTCCTCGATGTCCGTGAACTTTATTTTTGATTCGTTCTTGTTGTATTTTCCGGCGGCGCGGAGTCTCTTGTCGACGCCGTAGACGAAGGCGCGCTTCACCGCGTCGTCCGGGCTTCCGCCGTGCTCGAGCCAGCTCGAGTTGTGGAAGTAGCGCAGAGCCGAGACCTTCGCCGAGGCGCACCACACGAACTCACCCTTGAGCTTGTAGTCCGCCATATCCTCGCGGTCGCGCCCGGAGGTCTCGAAAGACCAGTAGACGGGGGCGGTGAGAGTGTCCTCTCCGGCGATCTCCTTGATATAGTCGCGGATACCGGATTCGTAGTAGAATATCTCCTCGTCGAAGACGTTCGGCGCGGTCTCGTATTTGAGAACGAATTTGATCCCGGCGTTCGCCGCGGACTGTGTTTTAAGTGTCTGCTCGAAGTAATCTCGCGGGATCGCGGTGTCCGTGAAGACCTCGCGGTCGGGCTTCCAGCGCTGGATCGTACCGTGGCGGATGTCGCGCCGCTCTATGGGACGTGTCGTGAATTCTCCCGCCGGCTCGCCCTTCTCGAAGTGCATCGAGGAGACGTTCGCGCCGTCGTAGGATGAGACGTCGAACCACTCCGAGCTGTACTGCGTCGCGCAGGCTCCGAGGCCGTTGAGACCGAGGGAGTATTTGTACGCCGCGTCCTCGTCGTTGTTAGAGTATTTGCCGCCCGCGTAAAGCTCGCAGTATATGAGCTCCCAGTTGTAGCGCCCTTCGGCCTCGTTGAAGCCGAGAGGGACGCCGCGGCCGTGGTCCTCCACCTGGAGAGAGCCGTCGAGAAAGACCGTCGTTATGATCTCGTCGCCGTATTTTTCTCTCGCCTCGTCGACGGAGTTCGAGAGTATCTCAAAGAATGAGTGCTCGCAGCCGTCGAGACCGTCCGAGCCGAAAATGACGGCGGGACGGAGCCTGACGCGCTCCGCGCCCTTGAGCATGACGATCGACTGGTCGTCGTACTTCGGGATTTTGTTCTGTTTTGCCATTATTTCACCTTTGAAGTGTTATTCAGTGGTCGATTTTCGTCTCGGCGCTCATCTTGCCGTCGACCGTGACGAGGAAGTTGAAGGAGTAGGTCTCATTTCCGTCCGCGACCTCGTAGACCGCGAAGTTGTAGCAGTACGTCTCGCCGCTCTTGAGAAGACCCTCGTAAACGAGCTTGTATTTACCGCCCGTCTTGGCGTTCTCCTCGCCGTATTTGTTTTTGAAAGCGTTTTCGGCGTAGGAGGTGTCGACGTTGCCGTCCGCGAGCGCGCCGCGCACCTCGCCCGCCTTAGAGACGTAGCGCAGGCTCTTTCTGTCGCCCTCGGTGATCTCGATAACGTAGAATTCGGTGCCGTCGTTTTCGGCGACGATCTTTCCGGTCGCGGCGACCGCGGCGTCGGCGCTCGATGAGTTCTTTACGATCTCAATGGCTTCGGCGACCGTGTATTCTTTCACCGCGGGTTCTCCCGCTTCCGCGTCGTCACCTCCCTCGGCGGCGCGCGGAACGTCGGCGGGGTCGGTCGCTTTTCTTATAAGCGAGCAGGATGCGAGCGCAAGTATTGATAATGCGACGAGAAGGATGGCTGTGATTCTTTTCATTTTTCTGTCTCCTGTCTTTATATCTTGATTCTTATTATCTTATCGTCAGTTTCCTAAGAAGGCGTCGACGCCCATCGCGAGGCGTCCGAGACCGCACTCCTCGCCGAGAGTCTCGGCGTTGAGAAGTATAAGCACTCGGTCGATACCCTCGTCCGTTACGATCTTTGCGACGGAGTCCGTCGTGTATCTCATATCGACTATGACGAGGTCATAGTCCGCCGCGAAGAACGGCGCCATGCTGTGAAAGAAGCTGTCCTTGATGACGAGCAGTTTTTCCCGTCCGCCCGACTTCGAGGTAACGTCGATCCTTGCGGCGTTTCCGCCGAGGAACGAGGAGTATTTGTCCTTCTCACCGAGGAAGCTTCTCTTGTAAAGACCGTCGAAGGTCTCGTCGCCTCGGTCGGTCACGAGGTCGTCGTCGCCGTCGAAACGGTAGTATTCGATGACGTCGGGGTCGATCCACTTCGCGCCCGCCGCGGACCACGTCGTGCCGAAGAATTCGTCCGAGGCGCGCTCGACCGTGAAGAAGTCTTGGCTCCGCGCGCTCGTGCCGATCTGCTTCGCGAGAATTTCATAGGCGCGATAGGCGCCGTAGGTCGTCCAGTGGTGGTCGGTCTTGTAGTAGACGTACTCGCCCCTCGAGAAGAGCTCCTTCAGCGGAGTCTTAAGGTCGACCCATTCGACGCCCAAAGACGCGAAGTCGTCCGCGAGCGCCGTCCAGTAACCGTCCGTCGCGCCGCGGTAAACGGCGGGAAGAACGGAGTCCGCGACGTCCGCCTCGCGCCCCGCCGCGGCGACGGTGACGTCGACCCCGGCGTCCTCTGCCGCCTTCGAGAAAGCGGAGATGGCGCCGACGTTGCGCTTCAGGGTATCGTAGTCGGTGACGTCGAACCTCTTCACGAGATAGCCGCCGTCCCCGAAGATGACGCCGTTGTTCTCTCCTTTCAGAAGTATTCTCTCCGAGAGGGCTTTCATACCGACGAAGAAGTTTCTCGCCGGGAACTGGTCCGCCATATATGTTGCGAATTCGGATGTGTATTTTCCGCTTGCGAGGGATTCAAACGAGAACTGCGGAGCGGACGCGAGCGCGCGGTTTTCCTCGCGCGACACGTCGCGGTCGGGCAGGACCCAGAAGAGGATCGCGAAAATATAGATGAACGCGAAGAAGAGGGCGACGACGGCGACGTTCTGCGCGCGGTCTCTCGTCTTGTTGCGCCTCGCTTCGTCGAGAAGCGTTTTCTGCTCGACGTCCGCGTCAATATGCGAATGTTTTTCTTTTATCATACCGTCCTCCCCTTAAAATCTGAAATAAAGAAACGGGTTGTACGAGGAGTTGACGAGATACGCCGTGCAGACGAAGAGCGCGGCGACGGCGAGCGCCGTCCCGACCCATCTTGCTGCGGCGGATTTTTCGTACAGCTTGTAATATATCTTCTTGGGAAGCGGCGTCGACGCTATGGCGAGGACGGCGAGGAGAAGCAGGTTCGAGAGCGCGTCGAGGTTGACCGCGGCGCTCGTGAAGGGAGCCGCGCCGAACATCTTCGCGAGGAACGCAAGCCCGGCGCCCATATCGTCAAAGACGAAGAGCCACCAGCCGAAGAGGATGAGAACGAGCGAATAGATCCTTGCCACCGCCTTCGGCGCCTTATTCAGAGCCTTCAGCAGGAAGAGCTTTTCGATAACGAGGATGAGGCAATAGTAAAGCCCCCAGAGGATGAAGTTCCACGACGCCCCGTGCCAGAGACCGGTGAGGAACCACACGACGAAAATGTTGAAATAAGTCCTCGCCCTGCCGCGGCGGTTGCCGCCGAGCGGTATGTAGACGTACTCGCGGAACCACGTTCCGAGGGAGATGTGCCATCTTCTCCAAAAGTCGGTTATCGAGGTCGACGTGTAGGGATAATAGAAATTCTCGCGGAAGGTGAATCCGAGCATCTTTCCGAGGCCTATCGCCATATCGGAGTAGCCGGAGAAATCGAAGTATATCTGGAACGAGAAGAAGATGATCCCGAGCCACGAGCCCATGACCGTGTCCGACGCGCGGAAGGTCTCCCAGACGGCGCCTGCGGAGTTCGCGAGAAGGACTTTCTTCGCAAAGCCGCAGATGAAAGTGCGTACGCCAGAGGACATCATAACGAGGCTGTGCTCACGCTCGCGCAGCTGGTCGTCGACGTCCTGATACCTGACGATGGGTCCCGCTATAAGCTGGGGGAACAGGGTGACGTACGCGCCGAAGGAGACGGGGTTCTTCTGGACCTTCGCGTCCTCGCGGTAAACGTCGATGACGTAGGAGAGCGCCTGGAAGGTGTAGAACGAGATGCCGATGGGAAGGTCGACCGTGACCGTCTTTATCGACACGCCGAGAAGCGCGTTCACGTTGTCTATCAGGAAGTTCCAGTATTTGAAGAAGCCGAGTAAGAGAAGGTTCGAGACGATGGCGGCGATAAGAGCCGCGCGAGCCGCTTTTATCCTGCCCGCCTTCTTATATTTGTCTGTCAGATAGCCGCAAAGGTAGTCGATGAGGATAGTACCTATCATCAGAAAGACGTAGACGGGCTCGCCCCAGCCGTAGAAGACGAGGCTGACCGCGAGGAGCACCGCGTTTCGCCACTTGAGCGGAACGGCGAAGTATATTATCATCGACGCGGCGAGGTAGAGAAAGAGAAATTCGAGGGACGAAAAGACCACTTTTTACCCCCTGTCTTCGTCCGCTCCGTCCGGGAGCGGTATTTTTTCAAGTTCGGCGCTCTTTATTTTTCCGTGAACGCGCTCGAAGTAAGCGATATTCGTCCTCGCGAGGTGGAGCACGTGATTGTTCAGGTTCTTTCCCTCGGCGGCGGCGACGTACATCAGCTTGCGGTACGTTTCGGCGTCGAGTTTCACATCAAACGATACTTTATTCTTCATTGTTCTTTATTGTCCTTTTTCTTTTTGGCGTGCGCGGGGTGAAACGAGATGTGCAGCTTCTTCGGCGGTATCGAGAGTATGAATATCGTCGCGACGATGCAGGCGATGCCGACGAAGTCGAGCGGGACGAACATCGTGCCGAGAAAGGCGGCGAAGACGGTCGAGGTCACGGGCTCGATAGAGGCGATGAGGCTCGCCTTGGCGGAGCCGATGTCCGACACGCCCTGCATATAGAGCGTGTAGCCTACCGTCGTTCCCATTACGGCAAGGCCTATGTAAGCAAAGACGCTCGCGGCGTCGAAGCGGACCTCATAATTCCATGGCCGCGCGACGAACAGCATCGCGACCCCTCCGAAGAGCATACCGAGACCCGTCACGGTGATGCTTCCGTATTTCGGTATTATCTTCGACGGCAAAAGCGAGAAGAACACCATGCCGACCGCGGCGAGAAGACCCCATATCAGGGCTTCCTTTTTTATCGCGAGCGCCGTCGGGTTTCCGTGCGTCGAGAGAAGAAAGACGCCGGTCACGGCGAGTATCATCGAAGCGGTCTCCGTCCACGCCGGCGCGCGGCGGTCCTTTATGCAGACTATCGCCACGATTATGATGGGCGCGGTGTACTGGAGCACCGTCGCCGTCGCGGAGTTCGACGCCTCTATCGCGATAAGGAAAGAATACTGCGCGAGCATAAAGCCGAGAACGCCGTAAAGGACGAGCGTCACGACGTCGCGGCCGCTTTTGAATATCTTTTTGATACCCGATGGATTCTTCACGACGCCTATCGCCGTCAGAAGAAATCCGGCGAGAAGTATCCTCGTCGAGGCGAGCCATTCGGGCGGGAAATCTTTTTTCTGCATCAGGAACTGACCGCAGGCGCTCGAAAACGCCCAAAGCACCGCGCCGAGAGCGGTCAGAGCCGTGCCGCGGAAGGCGGTGCGCCTTACTATTTTGTGCGCGAGCTGTTCCTGAACGTGTAACTGTTTTGTTTTTGTTCTCATTTCAAAGTCCGGGTTTTTATGTTTCGCGTCGATGCGCGTATTTTACAAAACAAAGAGTTTAACGGCTTTCACGGCGTCGCCGTCCGGGTACTCCGCCACCTTGCCGAGGGCGAAGAAGCCGTCTGACGACGAGAGCCTGACCCGGGCGCCGACGGGGTACGAGACGCCTATTTTTTTGAGATAGACCTCGCCGCCGTTCTTTGCGAGACGCGCGAAAAACGGAGGGAGGACTATTTCCGGAAGGTCTTCGAAGAGGGTCTCCGTCGGCGCGACGGCATCGAGCCGCGCGTCAAGCGTCATGTCGGAGAGCTCGTCCGG
>CADBQA010000032.1 GCA_902796675.1 uncultured Ruminococcus sp. | reverse complement strand
TTTTCTCCCTCGGTCTCGGTATCGCCGCGGCGGTCCTCGCCGTACTCTTCCTCTTCTGGAAGTTAAGGGGGTGAGCGCGTGAAAAAGATTTTATCAGTAATTCTCGTAATCGCCGCGGTATTTTCTATCGGCGTTTTTGCATTCGTATCGTCAGCCGAGGACTCGTCGGATAAAAAATACATTCACGACGATTCGGACGTTCTCTCCGATTCGGAAGAAGCTTCCGTGAGACAAAAACTCGTCGATATGAGCAACAAATACGGCGTTGATGTAGTTATCGCGTTCGTTCCGGAAGATTTAACAGACGCCGAAGCCGAAGCGATCTACGACGATAACGGATACGGCACGGGAGGAAAGAGAAACGGAATAATCACCGTGATAATTACCGACGACAGCCTCCAGAGCAATACCGTCATATCGCTATGCGGCGCGCTTTCGGACAACAGCGAACCTTATTACGTAATTTCCGAATTCGACTACCGCTATAAGGACAATTTGGCAAACCACGATTATATGGCTGCCATTGATGATTGCATCAAAGCCGAATCGGCGTTTTTGGAAAAGTACAACGAGGAACACGGCTTCCACCTTGCGAAGAAAATAATAATATCCCTTCTCATCGGCTTTGCCGTAGCCGGTATTGCAGTCCTTGTTATGAAAAGTAAACTCAAGAGCGTCGGGCGTCAGACGGCGGCGGCAAGCTACGTCGTGCCCGGCAGCTTCAACCTCGTTGAGAGCCGAGACCTCTTCCTCTACGCAAATGTTTCGAGAACGGAGCGTGCAAGCGAATCGACGAGAAGCGGCGGTGGCGGTTCTCATACGTCGTCCGGCGGTGTCAGCCACAACACGTCAAGATTCTAATATCAGAAAGGGTAGAAATATGAAAACATTTACATTTGCAAAACTCCCGGAAAATTTAGCTGAGCTTCAAGCTCTGCCGGAAGCGGCGCTGACCGATCCTTTCGCAACCGCCGCGCTCACGGCGGCGGTCCTCTGCAACTACGAGAAGAACGTCGACGCGACGGTCGAAATGCTGAACTTCTTAAAGGGTCCTCAGCCTCTGTCGCCGTTTGAAAAGCAGTTCCTTCGCGACAGACTTGTCGGCAAGAGCTACGTTCCGCGTTCCTACTTCGCAGGCACGTCCCCCGCAAACAACTACACGCCTTCCGTCCCCTATACGATAACCGTTGAAGAGAATCCCTACTCCTACACGCAGGAGAACTACGCCGTCCTCTGGATCAAATCGAGCGGCGCCGATTCACCGAGACAGGTCAAAATGAGATCGAAGGGCGAGAACTGGTACCTTTGGGAGCAGTTCCTTCTTCCCGATATCCGCGTCCCCGCGGAACAGGATCCCTGGGCGTAAAAAGAATAACCGCCGCGGCATCGCCGCGGCGGTTTTCTTTTTAAACTGAAAGCCCGCAGAGCTTTCAATATAACTGCCGCGACACATCTTCGGAGCCCCCGCCTTCCGGCGGGGAAATTTTTTGAATAAAACAGAGAATATCCGCCGATAATAGGTTATCTTACTTATTCGAGGTAACGTATGAAAGACAAAAGAGGAATGAAGGCGGTTTTGACGACGGCGGCGTGCGCGGTTTTGGCGGCGTTCGCTCTGACTTATCTTCCCGTCAGGGGTGAGGAAAAGATTTACGGCGATGTGATAAGGCTCCACGTCATAGCCGCGTCCGACAGCGAGGCGGACCAGACGCTGAAGCTCAAGGTCCGCGACGCGGTGCTGGAGGAGGTCTCGACGTACCCCTCGCCTGCGAGCAGCCCGGAGGCGGCTGATACCATTTCGTCTCACGCGGACGATATAAGGCGCGCGGCGGAGGATACCGTGAGGGAGAACGGCTCCGACGACGCGGTGGAGGTCTTCTTTGACCGCGAGAGCTATCCCGTCAGATATTACGAGGGCTTCGCGCTCCCCGCCGGAGAGTACACGTCCCTTCGCGTCGTGATAGGAGAGGGCGAGGGGCACAACTGGTGGTGCGTCCTCTTTCCGCCGCTCTGTACCTCCGTCGGCGAGCGCAAAGAGGATTTTATCGCGGCGGGTTTCACGGGCGATCAGTACCGGCTGATAGACGGGAATTCGGGAGGAAAGTACAAGGTCAGGTTCCGCATACTTGAAATTCTCGCGGACGTCTTCGGCTTTGATTACTGATACGACAAAAGACCTCAAAAAAATGAAAAAAAGTGTTGACAAACGGGCGTTGGCATGATATAATAATCAAGCGTCGGTGGTAACGGCGTCATGGCGGAATAGCTCAGTTGGCTAGAGCAATCGGTTCATACCCGATAGGTCGTGGGTTCAAGTCCAACTTCCGCTACCACTTGGCGAGGCGGAAGTATCTACCGAGCCAAATCCGGCCCGTTGGTCAAGCGGCTAAGACACCGCCCTTTCACGGCGGTAACGGGAGTTCGATTCTCCCACGGGTCACCAGAAAAAAG
>CADBQA010000031.1 GCA_902796675.1 uncultured Ruminococcus sp. | reverse complement strand
CTCTGCATCACTGACATTTCCGCATATCATACAGCAGTATTTCAACAGTTCTGTCCGATACTTGGTATATAGCTCTGCGATCATGGCGCTCTCCTTTCCTTTGGCTTTCACTCTTATAACGTTTGAGAACGGCAAAGTGTTTTTTGAGATTATAAAAATTTCTGCAATTCCATCATTCTGGCTGATTACAAAAGCCCAAAGGGAGGCAGCTTCCTTACGAAGTGCCTCCCTTGTGCGGCGTTTTTCTATTTGTTATAATCCGTTATTTCGTAGCAGGCGTATTCGCGGTCGAGCCTGTAACCGAGTTTTTCGGCGAGGGCGAGGGACGAGAGGTTCGCGGCGTCCCACGAGGGGTAAAGACCGCGCTCTATACACTCGAGAATAAACCTCGCCGCGAGGACGGAGGCAAGCCCGCGCCGTCTGTGTTCGGGGCGGGTGCAGATCTCGATCTCGACCCCTCCCGGGTAGTCGGAAAACGACGAGCATCCAGCGGCGGGCGAGCCGTCGTGCAGCGCCATAAATCCGAGACCGTGACGCTCGTATTCCCCGTACGTCGGGTATTGCGAAACGAGGTCGGAGAAGAATTCGTCGCCCCGGCAGTATTCGTAAAGCTCGCGGTCGATCTTAACGATCCCGTAACCCTCCGCGATATTTGCGGCGATGGCGGCGAGCTTGATTTTGCTGAAGGATGAGACTCCTTCTTTTTTTATCGCGTAGCGTGTCGTCTTTTTGGCTTTATCTCCGTACACTTTTTCGATAAGGCGTCCCCATCTGTCGTCGTCGCCCTTTGAAAACATAATGGCGAAATTGGTTTTGTAGCCCTTCGGCACGAAACGGACGGCGTCCTCGCTCGGCGTCCCCGCGAAGAGGACGAACTCGCCGACGGTAAGAAGTACCGTTTCGCACACTTCGCCGTCGGCAGCCCATATCGAGCCTATCCTGCCCTCGAGGCAGGTCTTGACAAAGGTCTCGTCCCACCCCGCGAGAACGGGTAAAACTTCGTTTATATCCGTAACTCTTCTCATATTTCCTGTCGCATCTCCTTCAAAAGAGCTATCTCCCCCGCGTACCCTTCGAGGTCGCACGGCGTCTCGAGATAGAAGGGAAGGTGACGGATCGCCTCATGGTTGACGAGACGGCGGAAAGCTTCAATTCCGAGGTATCCGTCGCCTATTTTTTCGTGGCGGTCCTTGTGCGCGCCGACGGGGTTTTTCGAATCGTTCGTGTGGATCGCCCTCAGCCTTTCAAGTCCGACGGTTTTGTCAAATTCCGTGAAGACGGCGTCCGGGTCGGCGGCGATATCGTACCCCGCGTCGGAGACGTGGCAGGTGTCGAGGCAGACCCCGATCTTTGTTCTCTTGTCTTCGTCCACGCGGTCGATTATCTCGCGCAGTTCTTCAAAACGGCTTCCGATCTCCGAGCCCTTGCCCGCCATCGTTTCGAGAAGGACCGTCGTGTTCTGTCCGGGAAGGACTATCGCGTTCAGCATATCGGCGATAAAGCCGACGCCGGCCTCGATCCCCTGACCGACGTGACATCCGGGGTGGAAGTTGTAGAGCGCGCCGGGGATCGACTCGAGAAAACGAAGTTCCTTCGCCATTGCCTCGGCGGTGTATTCTCTGATGTGCGCGTCCTTCGACGCTGGGTTGTACGTGTACGGCGCGTGGGCAAGAGGCGCGTGAAAACCGTTCTCTTCAATGAATTTGACCATTCCCGCGACGTCCTCGGGCGACGGCTCTTTCGATGAAAAGCCGCGCGGATTGCGAGTGAAATACTGGAAAGTGTTCGCGCCGATGGACGCGGCTTCTTTTGCCATGTGTAAATATCCGCCGGAGACCGACAGATGGCAGCCTATATAAAACATAAACGTCACCGCCCTCGTATCTTTTTTATTGATTTTATCAAATTTTTTCATTTCCGTCAATAATCCCGCCGGCGAATCATAATAATAATGTATATGAAAAGTAAAATCTTGAGCTTTCAGCCGGTACGGACGGTCATCCGCGCCATAGATTCCGCCGCACGCGACGGGATAACGATCTTTGCGGCGCAGTCCTCGTTCTTTATCTGTATCTCGGCGATCCCTCTCGCCGTTCTCGTAATATCCCTCTCGCGCCTTCTCTCGCCCGATACCGTGACGCGCGCGCTCGGCGTCGTGAGGGAGGCGCTGCCCGCGTCGGCAAGAGATTTCTTCGACACCGTCGCCGAGGAGACCGCCGCGAAGAGCGACGTCTCCCTCGTTTCGTTCGCCGCGCTCGGACTTTTGTGGACCGCCTCTCGCGGCGTTTCCGCCCTGACGGAAGGTATCTCGGCGATATACGGCTCAAATAAAAAGGTCTCGTTCGCGGCGAAGGCGGCGCGCTCGATCCTGTTCACGCTTTCGTCCGTCGTCGTCATAACTTCCGTTCTCGCCGCGCTCGTCTTCGGCGGCGGCGCGCCGTCGCACTACCGCGGGGCGATAGTCTTCTTCGCGCTGATTATCCTCTTTGCCCTCGTCTACTCGAGAGCCGGCGGCGACGGATTGAAGGAGTCTTTCCCGGGCGCCGTTTTCTCCGCCGTCGGGTGGACGGTCTTTTCGTTCGCGTATTCCTTTTATTTTGATTCGTTCCCGCGCCTGTCGTATCTCTACGGCTCCCTCGCCGCCGTCGTTTTCTTTATGCTCTGGGTCTACTTCTGCGTTTTGATCCTTATGTTCGGCGCGGAGATAAATAAAAACAAAAAATGAAGGCTTCCGCAAGGAAGCCCTCATTCTTTATCAATTCTAAATTATCAATTCTCAATTATCAATTCTCAATTATTCAAAACGGGGATCTTGAAAACGATCTTCTTCACTTTTTCCGCGTGTCTGAACATACCCGGGCGGTGAACGTCGCTTGGCGCGAAGTACGCGAAGCATCCGGCGTCCACGTCGAGAGATATTTTCGTCCCGGCGACGGTCGTCGTGCCGAGATAGTCGTACTCCTCGCTGTATTCGGACGCGTCCTTTATCTCGTCGAGCGGCATCCATTCGATCGTCTCGTCGCCGCTGTGGAGGTACTGGAGGTCGGCGTATTTTCTGTGCGCCTCGAAAGCGAACTCCTCTTTGATCGGAGCGTATTCCGAGACGTTCGCTTTGATCCCGTCGCCTATGTCGTAGCTGCCGGGCTCGAGCGCGTCGACGTCCGTCTTCGCGAGGTAGTCGATGACCGTCTTGAAGCGGCTGTCAAAGGGGAGATATAATTTGAGGTTTGAGATCTTGTCGTAAATCATTTCGTTTCTCCTTCTTCTGTATTCGTATACGTTGCGTATCTTGTCAGAGTGTAATAAGAGGCGTCGTCGGCGAGGTACGCGATATTCGACCCGGGAACGGTGTAGTAATGATACGTTTCGCCGCCATACTCCGTTTCGTTGCCGAGGTAGATCGTGAAAGTCTCGTCGACGTCGACCTTCGAGGTCGTGCCGTCAGAATTAGTTACCGTTGTTTCTGTCTTGTAGTTGATTCTTGCAAATGAGTCGCCCGCGATACCGAGCGTCCGTCTGTCCTCGCCGAGGGCGGAGCGGCATCCCTCGGGGTCGAAGCCGAGCGAGAGGAAGATCGTCGCGCCGTCGTTTAGCGCCGCGCTGTCGGTCACGGTCGCCTCGTTTCCGTCCGCGTCCTTTACGGTGAGGGAGGTTACGTCCTCCGCCGTGATAAGCGGCATTTCGTCCGTTTCGATGATGCCGTTTCTCGTCACGTTGAATGGCGTGACGGCGCTTGCGGAGACGAGGTAGACCTTGCCGTTCGTCCTGTCTTTCAGATACACGTTTCCGTTGAAATCGTTCGTCGCTCCGAATACGAGCGAGAGTTTGTCGCCCGTCTGATACTTCGCCTCGACCGTGAGCGACGGCTCGTCAAAGCCGTAGTCGGGCGCCTCGCCCGAAATTATCTCGCGGTCGGCGGTAAGTCCGGAGAGCGCGTTTATCATAGCGGACGCGCTTGATGAGAATATCGGCAGCTCTTCGTCGTCCGCAAGGTGCCAGTAGCCGTTCGCGTCGCGCGTGAACGAGAGGGAATCGTCCTCTTTTTCAAAGGAGAACGATACGGCGTCGGCGGAATTATAGGTGTTGACGGCGACGCCGGTCGGCGCCTCTTCCGCACCGTTCCGGTTTTTTATTACCGTGTAGCCGACGATGAGCAGCGCGAGTACCAGAAGGAGAGCGGCGGCTCCGATAAGTCCTTTTTTGTTCACGCCGTTACCTCCGGCGGCGTCTTACGAACCACACCGCAAAGCCCGCGCCGAGGACGGCGAGCGGGACAAGAAGGGTCAGGACGAACATTGTCGTGTTGCGTCCCGCCTCGCTCGCGACGAGATAACCGGTCGTGACGGTCTTCGGCGCGACGGCGGTGACAGCCTCGCCCTCGCACGTCCATTTGACGATAGACGCGAACAGCTCGGAGTTTCCGCCGTAGTCGTATCTCGGGTCGGTGAGAGTCGGCGTCGTGTACCAGACGAACTTTGAGTCGCCGTTCGTTACGGCGGCGGCGACCGTAAAGGGTCCCTCCGCGTCGCCGTCCTCGCGCTCGAGCGTCGTCATTTCTTCGATGTTGTTTTTAAGGTAGGAGAGGGAGGAGGTGGTGAGGATCGGGAAGAATCCCTCGCCGCCCGCGCTCTCGATCCCGTGAGCGTAAGATGCGACGTAGGTGAGCGCGCTGTCGGTCCAGAGCTCCTCGGGAACGGAGGATGAGAGCGACGGTATCACGTTGTACTGATAGGACTGATAGTGAGCGGGGTCGCCCTCGAGGATCATTCCGTCGACGCTCTTCATGCCGAGACGCTCCGCGAGAGACGAGAGGTGCGGCTCCGCGCCGCCGCCGAAATAATCGACGTAGGTCGTCAGCCATACCGCGCCGCCGTTTTCATAGAACGCGGCTATCTCGTCCGCTTCCCCGGAGGTGATATCCTTCGAGGGGAAATTAATGATAAGAAGCGTGCAGTCGTCCGGGATCTTACCGTCGCCGGAGAGGAGAGAGAGCTCGGTAAGCTCTATATTCATGTCCGAGACCGTCTCGGAGAAAACTCCGGAGAGCGCCGTCTCGCCGTGACCGGTGAGGTAGTATATTTTACTCTCGACGTCGGACGTGACGAAAGATATCGCCGACGTGAGATTCGTCTCTCCGAGGAAGATTTCGACCGCGTCGAAGGTCTGCCCGTAGGAGTAATAGACCGAGCTGTAATACTGGTATTCGGACGCCGTAAGTCTGCCCTGGGCGGTCTCAAACATATACCAGCTGTCGCCCTTTATGACGCGGCTCCTGTCGCCCGAGGCGACGATGACGGAGCCCGAGGTCAGCGCCTCGTCAGTATATTTCTTCGAGAAATTCGGCGAGACCGCGGGGTCGATGACTCTGAATTTGATGTTGTTCGACGCACCGACGTACTGCTTTATAAGCTCCGATATCTCGTTTGTCGTGCTGTTTTCATGCCCTTCCTCGACGAACATGAAGATCTCGATCTCGTCGTCCGTCGCGGAAAGGAGCGCCTTCGTTTCGTCGCCTATGGTGAATAGTTTGTCTTTCGACGTGTCGACGCTCGTCACGTTCGACGGGAGCGCCGAGACGAAGAGGTTGAGAGCGACGACGACCGCCGCGGCT
>CADBQA010000030.1 GCA_902796675.1 uncultured Ruminococcus sp. | reverse complement strand
GCATCATTCGGCGCAGCCGTACATCACGTTCCGCTGTCAGCGGAACACATCGTTCGCCGAGTGTCCTTAAGAACACTCGGCGTTCGGCGGGATTTTTTCGTTTATTACAGCGCGCTTTGTGCGCCTTGTCAAAATTTTTTGTCGATCTGCCGTTATAACGTTTTCACGTTATCCCCGATGACGACGGGATCTTTGCGGGATATGACTCTATTATTACGGAGAAGGGCTCGTTTTACGTCCTTGATAATTATTCCGTGGTCGCACTCCGGACAGTCGATAAGGTTATCCGTTATTTCCGCGTATCCGTGTGTTGCGCGCCGTTCGGGCGCCTCCATATAAATATGGATGCCTCCGCAGATGCTTTTCTCTCTGCCGCAGTTCCTGAATCGACAGTTTCTGATAACTATACTGTCGACGTTGACACCTTCGTGCCAGGAAGATTCCGCGGCGACTTTTACCCCGAGCTCGAAGATATCCTCAAAATCGCAATTCTCTATCAGACAATTCCTCGATTTGATGAGGAACCCTCTGGCAAAATGGTTTTTTAAGGAGCAGTTCCGTATCTCGACTTCCGGAGTCTCGTCGGGATCGGCAAGAAGATATGAGCTCATATCGTCCGGAAGGGCGCCGTCGAGTTCGACGGTGCAATCTCCGCGCTTTTCATCGACTTCGACAGACGTCACTCTGTAAGTCTTTATGACGTCGAGACTTTCCGCGCCGCAAAGATCCATTCTGTCTCCTGCGCGGGGATAGTCAAGCGCTTGGGTATGGGTCCCCGTAGGAGCCCTAACTTCAAGCGCGGCGCGGTTTTTCTCGTGTTCTGCAACTGTATAATAATATGTGTGGACGTTGAGCGCATCGTCCCCGTGCCCTTCAAATCTGCATCCGTCGAAAACGAGTTTTCCGCGGCATGATGAGAAGTGAGTCGCGTCGGTATTTGTCGAGTGACTTTCTCCGGGAGCGGGTATGACGGAAAAGTTCTTCAGCGTTACGTTCTCGCTGTGAAATCCGGTCACTCCCATACCCGCGTGACAATGGATCGTCACGTTTTCAATGAGGATATCCTTCGCGTTCTCGATAAGGACCGACGGACGAAAGTGCCAGGTGTGGCAGAAGTAGATCTCGTCTCCGACGGCGTCCGTGACGTCGCCTTTTATACGGACCCTCGCTTCCCTCCCGTCGTTCGACACGATATTGCCGACCGTCCTTTTATCGGGAACGAATCTGCCGTATTTGCGCGAATAGACGCCAGTCCTCATTATCGGCGCGGCTGAAGGCATATACTCGGTAAGTTCGACCTCTGCCGTATCGCCGTCCATCTCTCTGACAAACCCTTTCGTATACGGGCGGCGTCTGTTGTCTATCGTCAATCCTCTGAGGGTGACTCCGCGGCAATTACGAAGGGAAATATCCTCCATGAAGCCATCGACTATAAAGAGGGCGCCGTAGGCTTCGAGGGTCGTTCCGTCGTGTCCGTCAAAGTCAAGCCCTCTGTCATAGACGTAATCGGGTGAGAACATTACGGGCTGAGGATTGTCGCCGTACTCTCCCGTCATAACGGAGTTCTGCGCGGCGCGGGCGCGGGGCGTCGTAATAAGATACGTCCCCGGCTCGACGACGACCGTCGTTCCGGGGATCTTTTTCGCATCGTTGAGCGCGGCGGCGAAGCGAGCCCTGTCGTCGCCTTTATAATCTGAAAGACGTATCACGTTCATTCTGCGAGATACGTTTCCCTCGGTACGATAAGCTCGTTGAAGGTATCGCGTAGCATTTCGTATGGGCCGCGGCGGACGATGTAGCTGTGGACGCCGCCGTTGAAAAGGCGCATACAGCCCATCTTGCCGTAAGGCTCAACGGTGTAGCCGCGCCTCTCTTCGAAGAAGCCGTAGGACGTGCCGAAGACCGAATAGTGGACCGTTCCGAGGTCCCAGCTGTTGTGGTCGCAGGTCTCGGGTCTGTGGTGCTCGTAGATGTCGCGGAGGATATAGTCCTTATATTTATCCTGCTTCATGACGTAGCCGGAGAAGGTACCGCCGGCGACTTCCGCGCCGAAGAAGGTCACGGGATAACCCTTGAGGTATTTGTTTATAACGACGTCGACGGCTTCGGGGTCGACGTAGAAGTTGGACTCAAGCGTGCCGTCCGGGAACTTACCTCCGCCGCAGACGTAGTGTCCGACCTTGTCTCTAAAAAGGGTCGCGCCGTCGAGCGGGCTTATGCCGTCCGGCTTTGACTGCATGAGCGGATAGAGTGTCGTTAGCGCGCCGGTCGTAATGAGCGTGACGTCGCCGCGTGAGTTTGCGAGGCAGCGTCTTATGAGCGGCACGTTCGATTCGTATTCGGGATAAGGTCTTGCAAGCGCGGTATAATACTTCTCCGCCTGCGCCTTCGAGCACTGATACCAGCCCTCGTCGTTCAGGTGGTCGCGCTCGGTGTTGACGCCGATCTCAATATCGTCGACGCCGAAGTATTCGCACATAAGGCTGACGCAGTACGACGCGTAGGGATTATAGACGCAGCTCGTTATCGCGAGCGCGCGGCAGTAGCCCTCGCGGTGAGCGTTGAGCAAAACGGCGATGGCGCCGCCGTCGTCGCAGTCGGAGCCGAGGTCGTGGTCGTATATTATCTCTTTGACCTTGAATTCAAGCTCGACCTCGTCCTCGTCGACGCACTCGCCCTGAGTTACGCGGAGCGTCACGCCGCCCTTCGCATACAGGTCGCGCGCGTAGATCGCCGAGAGATCTTCAAAGCCGGATACTATCTCGCACACCGCCCCCTCGATACCGGCGCGGCGCGCCGCCTCGGAGAGCCTTTTCTCAATTCTCTTTTTGTTTAATCTGTCGGGCGTACCGCAGGAAAGATGAAGCACACCGCCGTCCGAATACTCCGAAGACCATTTATCGCCGGGCAGACAATTTATTATTTTGTTCGTAAGTTCCATGTCAGATTCTCCGATCGCGTGAATAGAATATCTACGAATACATTATTGCAGAATAAAACGAAAAAATCAAGCGCGGCAAAGAAAATATAAGGTATAAAAGAGCAAAGAACAAACAATTTACCTCGTTTTTTTCGCCGCTCGGCGAGAAGACTAAAACGGGCGGCGCCGCGCGGTCGATATTTGTCTATTCCTCTCTTGAAAAAAAACGCCTAATATGTTATAATAAGTTGTATAAGTTGATATATGAAAGGTAAGTTATGAGAAACGATAACAGTTACAATCAGTTTGATGACGACGCAATACCGATAAAGCGCCGTTCCCGCAGCGTTCCTCAAAATAATAACGCAAGAAGACCGGCGGCGTCCCCGGCGAGCCGTTCGACCCCCGTGCGAAAACCGACGGGCGCCGTAACGAGACGCGCTCCCGTCAAGGGCTCCGTCAGGGCGATACCCGCGACAAGACGCCGTCCGGACGATGATAACGTCCGCGTGGCGCGCCGCGCCGAGCCCGAAAAGAAAAAAGTTTTCGGCAAGGTATTTCTCATCTACGTCGGCGTGCTTCTTATCATAGCGGCGGTATTCCTGATATACGTTCACGGTCTTCTCGTCGATTTTGAAGCGTCACAGGTGGAGAACGTTATCGCCTCGAAGCTCAAAGACATAAAGACCGCCGCCGCGCTCGGAAGGATCGAGGACGAGATTTCCCTCGACGGAATTATCAAGGATTATTCTCCGACGGACGCGGAGCTTTCCGACTATGAAAAGGCTTTCTCGTCGGGAGAACTCACTTACAAAAAGCTCCGCTCGGCTGTCGGCTCCGAGACCGAAAGCTACCGGATCTACCTGAACGGCTTCGCCGTCGGCAAGATCGAGGTCAAGACGGTCAAGGAGGATATGGTCCTCGCGATCTTCCCCGTCACCGAATGGCAGATAGTCTCAAGCGAAGCAGACACCTTTTCGTTTGAATTCCCCTCGTCGGCGACTCTCTCGTCAAACGGAAACGTCATCGAGGGACGCCCCTCCGATAAGGAAGGATTCGTATCCTACACTATCGCTTCCCTGTTCGCGGGAGACACGGTCGTTACGGACTCCGCCGGGAACACGGCGCCCTTCAACGGCCGTGAGCAGGTCTCTTTCGTAAACTACACGGTAAAAGTCCTGTCGAACTACCGCGTTTACTCGGGCGACAGGATGATAGACGCCGCGACGGCGACGATCCAGCCGATAGAAGACTACCAGTACGTCAAGGAGTACTGCCCCGAAGTACCCGACCTTGCGACCTATCAGCTCTGCCTCATCGACGAGGAAGGCTCGAAGCTGTCCGTGAAGGACCTCGCCGGTAACGAGATCGAGTTCACCGAAAGCGATTACGTCATCGACGCGTCGTCACTCAAAACCGAGCCGACGATGCCCTCCGGTATGTCCGGCGATCCCGATCCGCTCAAAATGGCTGAAACGTGGAGCCTTATCATGAGCGACGACCTCGGCACGACCTGGCACGGCTTCAACCTTATCACCCCGTACCTCATAAAAGACTCGTATTTTTACAACGTGGTCTGGAAATGGGTAACGAGCGTCGACATTACGTTTATGAGCGGCCACTACCTTGAAAACCCGAAGTTCATAAACGAGTCCGTAACCGACTACGTCAAGTTCTCCGACAACTGTTTCGCCTGCCGCATCAAGTTCGACAAACCGATGCACCTCGACAACGGCAACGACTACGTCGACAAGATAGACAGCATATTCTACTTCGTATATTCCGACGACACGCCCGACGACAACGTGAACAATCCGCACTGGGCGATCGTCGACAGAAAGTGAGGTGACCGAAATGACAAATACACAGACCTCCGGCGGCAAAAAAGCTCTGAAAATAGTCCTCAGAGTCCTCGCCGTCATACTCGTTTTCGTACTTTTCATCGCGCTCACCCTCGTTTTCACGGTCAAGATGATCCTCGGCTCGACCTCACCGAAGGCGAAGGAGATACTCACGACGACCCTTCTCGAAACGGGTCAGCTCAAATTCGTCGTCTCTCTTTTCCTTGATTCCGACGAGGTCCAGGAGATAGTCGACAGAAACAAGATGGAGGAATTTTCGGAAACCGTCAATACCGACCTCATCAACGTTAAGGACAACACCGGTAACTCCGGCGAGAACGGTACAGGCGAGAAGGATATCGAGGTCATCGAGATCCCCGGAAGGACCTACACCGGCTATCTTATTAAAGTAAAAGACCCGTCCCGCGTCAGCCTCGCGACGATCTTCCCGTGGCGGGCGGAGGGTGTGACCCTCGACCGTCTCGTTGAAGACGCGGGCGCCATCGGCGGCATCAACGGCGGTATATACAACTCCTACAACAACTCCGGCGGCGCGCCGTTCGGCGTCGTCGTTTCAAACGGCGAGATCCAGATGAACAACCCTCAGGGAGACCGCGGCTACGTCCTCATCGGCTTCACCGAGGACAACATCCTCGAAATATTCCCCATCGACAAGTATAATCCCAAGCAGATGGAGCAGGTCATCAAAGAGAAGAAGATACGCGACGCCGTCACGTTCCAGGAGGAGTCGAGCGACTCCAACAACCACTTCGTCCAGCTTATAATCAACGGCGAGGAGCGCGGGCTCAACGGCGCGGGAAGCGGACTTAACCCGAGAACGGCGATAGGCCAGTGCGCGGACGGCTCCGTCCTTATGCTCGTCACCGACGGGCGAGGCAAATCGGGCCACCTCGGAGCGTCGGCTTCCGACCTTATCGACATCATGTCGCAGTACGGCGCGGTCAACGCGGCAAACCTCGACGGCGGCTCGTCGTCCTGTATGTACTACGACCACGAGTGGCTTATGACTTCCGTCACGTTCTATTATACGAACTCGTCCTGGAAACTCCCGTTCGCGTTTGTAGTTAAATAAAAGAATAACCCTTCGGCGTAAGCCGAAGGGTTAACTTTTTATTTTCCGAAAATACCGCCGATCTTGTCGCCGATGTCGCCGAGCTTCTCGCCGATACCCGAGGCGCCGAGCTTCGCCTTGACGCCCTCAACGATGGCGCTTATCTGATCCGTCGGGAGATTGCCCGCAAGGCTTTTTACAACGTCGACGGGATTCTTCTGAAACTTTTCTTTAAGGGAAGAATCCTTCGTTATTTTTTCGATGATTTCCGCGATCTTTGCTTTGATATCCATTTGAAATACCTCCTTTT
>CADBQA010000029.1 GCA_902796675.1 uncultured Ruminococcus sp. | reverse complement strand
TCGTAGTGGTCGAACTTGAAGGAGTACTTGCCGCGTCCCTGAGTCATAGCCTTGAGGACGATGGTGTAGTCCATCATCTCAGCCTTCGGAGCCTCGGCTTCAACGATCGTGTAGCCGCGTCTCTTCTCGTCCGGGTTCATGCCGAGGACTCTGCCGCGCCTCTTGTTGAGGTCGCCCATGACGTCGCCGACCATGCTCTCGGGAACGGAGACCTTCAGCGAGCCGTAGGGCTCGAGAAGAACGGGGTTGGCCTTCGGAAGACCTTCCTTGTAAGCGAGCTTTGCGGCGAGCTTGAAGGAGATCTCGTTGGAGTCGACGGGGTGGTAAGAACCGTCGTAGAGGTCAGCCGCGAGGTTGACGACCGGGTATCCCGCGAGAACGCCCTTCTGCATAGCCTCGAGAAGTCCCTTCTCGACTGCGGGGTAGAAGTTCTTCGGAACGGAACCGCCGACGACGCTCTGCGTGAAGGTGAGCCCTTCCTCTTCGCCGCGGCTGAATCTGATGCGGACGTCGCCGTACTGACCGGAACCGCCGGCCTGTTTCTTATGCTTGCCCTGTACGTCGGAGCGGCCCTTGATGGTCTCGCGGTAAGCGACCTTCGGCTCCGCGGTGACGACCTTTGCGCCATAGCGGTTCTTCAGCTTCGAGAGGATGACGTCGAGGTGGATGTCGCTCATTCCGTAGAGGAGCATCTGCTTCGTCTCGGGGTTGTTTTCGTAGATGAGGGTCGGGTCTTCGTCGAGAAGTCTCTGAACGCCCTGGGTTATCTTATCCTCGTCGCCCTTAGCCGCCGCCTGGATGGCTTTGCACATATAGGGTTCCGGGAACTCGGTCTTCTTGTACTCGAACTCCGCGCCCGTGGTGAGCGTGTCGCAGGTCTTCGTGCCGGAGAGCTTCTGAACTACGCCGATATCGCCGCAGCAGAGAGCGTCGACCTCGATCTGCTTCTTGCCCTTCATGATGTAGATGTGACCGAACTTCTCGTTCGCGCCGCTCGTTACGTTCTTGAGGGTCATGTCGCGCTTCAGCTCGCCGTTCATGACCTTGAACATCGTCTGCTTGCCGAACTGGTCGGAAACGCTCTTGAATACGAAGAGAGCCGTGTCGCCGTTCTCCTCGATCGCCTTGTCGGAGCCGTCCTCGAGCTTCTCGTTTACCTTCGCGGTGAAGCGCGGGAAGGAGTCGACGATGGAGTCCATAAGGTTGTAGATGCCCCAAAGGTTCGGAGCGGAGCCGCAGTATACGGGAACGATGTCGCCGTGTACGAGACCGTCGTGGAGAGCGGTAGCGGCTTCTTCGCCGGTGATCTCCTCACCCTCGAAGTATTTTTCCATAAGCTCGTCGCTCGTGCCGGCGACAGCTTCGTTGAACGCGTCTTTATACTGTTCCGCGATTGCCTTGTAAGCGTCGGTCATCTCCGCCTTCTGCTTCTCGCCCTTGGGTCCGAACTTGAAGGCTTCCATGTGTACGAGGTTGATGAAGACGCCCTTTTCGGCGGGGACGAATACGGGGCAGAGGCTCGTACCGAACTTGTCGTGGAGCTGCTCGTAGACCTTGTCGAAGTTGAACTCGGGGTCGTCCGCCTTGTTGATGAAGAACGCGCGGGGCAGCTTTGCGCTCTCAACGTATTCCCAAGAGAGCTCGGTGCCGACTTCGAGACCGCCCTTGCCGTCTACGACGATGACAGCCGCGTCGGCAACTCTGATAGCCTCCATAGCCTCGCCCGCGAAGTCGAGGTATCCGGGAGCGTCGAGAAGGTTGATCTTCGTGTTCTTCCACATGATGGATGCGACAGCCGTGGAAATGCTGTAGCCTCTCGCGATCTCTTCGGGATCGTAGTCGCAGACGGTGTTGCCGTCGGTCGGCTTGCCCATTCTGTCGATGTCCTTTACCGCGTAAAGCATAGCCTCAGCGATGGAGGTCTTGCCGCAGCCGCCGTGGCCGAGAAGGCAGACGTTGCGGACGTCTTTGGTAGTGATATTTGCCATAACTTCTCCTTTGTGTCGTCTATACGTATTTTAATAATTATTTTTCATTACAGTCCTACCAAATTATTATATATTAAAAACAAGTTTTTTTCAATACCTTTAATAAAAGTTTTGGCTTCTCGTCATTATCCATAAAAACGGGCGGTGAATTTCTACGTTTAGCGCACCCGCTTTCTTTTGAAAAAGAAAGCGGGGCAAAGAAAACCGGAAACGGTTTATAATTCCGGAGCCCGTTTTTTCATAAATCTCCCGAATTAAATTAAGAGAAGAAAGCGGGGCAAAGAAAACCGGTTTTTCGGCAAATCTTTGGGATTTTTCAAAGATTTGCCGAAAAACGAGTTTTATTGACAAGACAGCGCGGCGGTGATATAATTAAAAGAGATAACAATGACCGGGAGGGAAAGATATGGAGATCAAAGAAAGACTCGACGAGGCGCTCGCAGGCGTCGAAGACGCGGCGAAGGAGAAGATCAAAAGCGCGGTAGAGGACGCCGTAAAGGCAAAAGTTAAAAAAGAACTCAAAAAGAGGCGCAAAAAGGCGATTCGCCGCGTGATAATCCTCGGCGTCGCCGCGGCGGGCGCGTACCTCGCGTGGACGTACCGCGAGGAGATCGCCGACTTCGCGGAGGAAAAAGCGAAAGAGGTCAAAAAGGCTTTGAAATAAAGGCGCGGCGCTCTTTCTTTTGAAAAAGAAAGAGCGGCAAAGAAAACCGAAAGGCTCCCGAAATCATTCGATTTCGGGAGCAGTTTTCGTTACACACAAAAAGGCGAGATCTCTCTCGCCTTTTATATTATGAGAGCTGGCTGCTCTCGAGTAACCTTTATAGCTTTATATAAATGTATGTTAAGCCGTGATTTGGCGGCGGTACCCGGCAGTGCCGGAACAAATAATAAGCTATGCCGCGGTGCGGCAAGGTTTCGCGCGCGATTATTTTGCGTAATCGACGGCGCGGCTTTCTCTGATGATATTGACCTTGATCTGGCCGGGGTATTCAAGCTCGGACTCTATGCGTTTGACGATGTCGCGCGCGACGAGAGTCATCTGATCGTCTGTGACGACCTCGGGCTTGACCATGATCCTGATCTCGCGTCCCGCCTGGATGGCGAACGCTTTTTCGACGCCGTTGAATTCCATCGAGATCTCTTCGAGCTTGGTAAGTCTCTTGATATAGTTCTCGAGGTTTTCGCGCCTTGCTCCCGGTCTTGCCGCGGAGATGGCGTCGGCAGCCTGAACGATCATGGCGATGAGCGTCGTGGGTTCGACGTCACCGTGGTGGGCTTCGATAGCGTGGATAACGTCGCGGCTTTCCTTGTATCTCTTCGCAACGTCGACGCCGAGCTGTACGTGTGAGCCTTCGATCTCGCTCGTGAGGGCTTTACCTATATCGTGGAGAAGTCCCGCGCGCTTTGCGATCGTGCTCTCGATGCCGAGCTCGTCCGCTATGATGCCGGAGAGGAGAGCGACCTCTATCGAGTGATTGAGGACGTTCTGACCGTAGCTCGTACGGTATTTGAGTCTGCCGAGAAGTTTTATTATCTCGGGGTTGAAGCCGTGGATACCGACCTCGAAGGTAGCCTGTTCGCCTGCCTTCTTGATCGCGTGCTCGACTTCCTTGGTCGCTTTTTCGACCATTTCTTCGATTCTGGTGGGATGAATTCTGCCGTCCGCTATGAGTTTTTCAAGAGCGATCCTTGCGATCTCGCGCTTGATGGGATCGAAGCTGGAGATCGTTATCGCCTCGGGCGTGTCGTCGACGATGAGGTCGACTCCGGTGAGAGTCTCTATCGTTCTGATGTTTCGTCCTTCGCGTCCGATGATCCTGCCCTTCATCTCTTCGCTCGGCAGAGTGACAACGGAAACCGTGACCTCGGCGACGTGCTCCGCCGCGCAGCGCTGTATCGCGAGCGCGATGATGTTCTTCGCCTTCGTGTCAGCCTCATCCTTGAACTGTTCTTCGAGAAGCTGCATGCGTATCGCCTGCTCGTGCTTGACCTCTTCGACCATTTCCTCGATGAGCTTGTCTCTCGCCTGTTCGCGGCTCATTCCGGAGATACGCTGGAGCGTTACCAGCTCTTCCGCCTTGAGTCTGTCGATCTCGGCGGCTTTCTCTTCGTTTTCCTTGATCTTGCGGTTCAGCGTCTCGTCCTTCTTCTCGAGGGCTTCGGTCTTCTTGTCGAGGGCTTCTTCTTTCGACGTGACGCGGCGTTCCTGACGTGTCAGCTCGTTGCGGCGCTCTTTTATCTCCTGGTCGAACTCGTTCTTCGACTTAAGTATGTCCTCGCGCGCCTCGATGAGAGCTTCCTTCTTCTTCGATTCGGCGTTCTTTATCGCCTCGTCGAGGATCTTTTTCGCCTGGAGCTCCGCCGATCCTATCGTCGCTTCGGCTATGCGTTTTCTGCGTCTGACGCCGAGAACGATGCCGAGCGGAAGAAAGATCAATATGCACACTACCGCTGTGATAAGGTACGGTAAGATCTTATCCATCTTTGCACCTCCATTTCCATAAAATTTATTAGATATGCGTTAGTTTAGGCTATCCGGTCCGGATAAACTCTTTCCCTATATAGCATACTTATAATAATATTACATCTTTATTCGGCATTTGTCAAGAAAAAATGTGTCGCAAAGGTTAATTTTTTTGTCCGGTTGACAATTATACGGATAATTTGTTATACTGAACTTGATAAAATAAAGGAGGCTGCTATGAGATACAGAGTGAACAGAAGAACGGGCGACCGCGTCAGCGAGATAGGTCTCGGCACGGCGTACCTTTACGAAGCGGGCGCGGACGAGGCGGTGCGCGCTCTGACCCGGGCGCGCGAGCTCGGCATTAACTATTTCGACCTCGCGGCGGGCGACGGCGCCATGTTCCCGATGTTCGGCGAGGCGTTCGCCGGCGTGCGCGACGGAGTGATCTATCAGATCCATTTCGGCGCGGATTATTCAAAGGGTACCTACGGCTGGTCGCTCGACCTCGATACGGTAAAGCGGTCGGTCGACCGTCAGCTTCGCGACCTTAAAACCGATTACATAAACTACGGCTTCATCCATTGTCAGGACGAGCTGAAGGACTGGGAGACCTACCGCAAAAACGGAGTTTTCGACTACCTGATGTCCTTGAAGGACGAGGGCGTCGTGCGCCACGTCGGGCTCTCCTCGCACACGCCGTCGGTCATCCTTGAGATACTGAAAACGGACGTCGTCGATATGCTTATGTTCTCGATAAACCCGGCGTACGAGTACAATCGCGGCGAGTACGCCTTCGGCGCCGTCGACGAGAGGGCGGCGGTCTACGCGGAGTGCGAAAAGCGCGGCGTCGGCATCTCCGTTATGAAGCCCTTTTCCGGCGGTCAGCTTCTCGATGAGAAGACCTCGCCCTTCGGAGTCGCCCTCACGCCGTATCAGTGCATAAGATACGCGCTCGACCGCCCCGGCGTTCTGACGGTCCTTCCCGGAGCCGCGAACACGGAGGAGGTAGAACGCCTCGCCGCGTACTGCGACGCGACGGATGAGGAGACGGACTACTCCGTCGTCGGCACCTTCGCCCCGCCCGAGGCGGAGGGAAAGTGCGTCTACTGCAACCACTGCGCCCCCTGTCCGATGGGGATCGATATCGGTCTTGTGAACAAATACTTTGACCTCGCCAAAATCGGAGACTCCCTCGCCGCCGACCACTACGCGAAGCTCGACGTCACCGCCTCATCGTGCGTTTCGTGCGGACACTGCGACAGCCGCTGCCCATTCTCCGTCGCCCAAAGCGAAAGAATGACAGAGATCGCGGAGTATTTCGGGAAGTAAACAAGAGAAGAAAAGAAAACTCCTTTCTTTTGAAAAAGAAAGGAGCAAAGAAAACTCAAGAACAGCCGCCGGAATTCCGGCGGCTGTTTTAATTATACTCTATAGTAAGGGCGTCTTTCCAAGTCTTTCGCGCGGCTGACTCCAAAGCTCTCTTTTCCCCGGACTTGAACGTCCTGAAGCAAGATATAAAAAGCTTTTTCCCCCTTTTCTTCCATCTTCCCGCGACTGTTCCGTTCAGAAGAACGGCGGGCAAAACAATTCCGGTAAGATTGAAAATGCCGCGAATATATTTCGACGGCAAGAAGACGCTGTCCTCTTTTCTGTATCCGAGCATAATCTGATCAAATCCGGCAAGAAACAGGCATTTTGGTAAGTCGGGATAGTCAGTACGGATCTCGCCCGTAAAAAGATGCTCCGCGCCTTCGACGGAAGTTGTATTTACGGGCAGTTTATTGAGAAGCAGTTTTACCTCCGACTGTGTATAACCGAAAAAGTATGAAATATCGCGGATAGTCGCGGGGGCAAAATGTTCAAGGTAACGCCGCAGCATTTCGAGTTTTGCGTCCTTTTCACCCATCGGAGTATATTCGGGCGAGATGGCAAACTCCTTCTTCTCCTGAGCCGTATAAGTTAAAAATCCTCTTTCGCAAAGAGGGCGGAACAGACCGCCCCACCCGTTAAAAATGTAAGATTCTTCAACATCTGTCATGCCCGCGATGCGGCATCTTCTCCGCAGCTCGTCTCTCTCGCCGACTCCGCTTGCGACAAGCTCTACGATAAGCTTTGCAAAAAACTCTTTCCGTTTTGCGGAAAGCCAGACCGTACCGCCGTACATTTCACTTTCCCATTCATGGCTTTTGTATATTTCATTGTTATATTTGAAAAGAGGCAGATCTTCTTTAGAAATAATGTGGATCGTGCCGCGAACCGTCCAGGTTTTAACGAGTCCCGATCCCCAGTTTGACACATCGAGGCTTTCATTGCATCTTATAATCAGAGAGTGGTACGCCATAGACGTAAACTGACTCTGCAGTCCGAGCAGATCTTTTGCAACGGTTATCCTGTCCGCGCGGTCTGTCAGGTGCTGACGATACAGCCTTATCTGCTTCAGCTCGTTCGCCGTCATTGTAAGTTTTTCCTGCTGCCGGTAATCTCAATCGTATTTCCGTCCGGATCGGTGATGTTAAAATACCAGTACGGCGCAAAAACGTTTAGGTACATCAAATCTGATACTTTTCCGATGTTCAACTCTTTCAGTCTTTTATACTCGGCGTCAAGATCGTCAACTATAAAATTCACGACTGCCGTGTTGTTCTTCTGTTCGCCGCGATTCTCGTTGACGTCATCTATATACGCTTGGTTAAAATTCTCGTTCGCCTTGTCCGGGATGATTCTCTTGTCGTATGAAGGGTTATAAACGGCTATAAAATTGCTGAATTGAATCCATCTGTTTTCGTTCGAGAAAATGGGTTGTTCCTGCAAAAGCTTGCTGTAAAAATCGACGGATTTATCGACGTTCTGTGTGATGATATAGAAAGTTCCGAGCCTCATAGTAGCACCCTTTCGATATGAATCAAGAAATATAACAAGAAATAATCTGTTTTGGTATCTGCTAAAAAATGATTTCACATTGCGGAATAGCTTTATGTAATTCGGATAATTTTGCTTCGCCTATAGGGTTGTCGCTCAATTCCAGCTTTGTTAATTTCTTTAACGGGAATAAAGGCGCCAAATCGCTGATTCTGTTTTTGTATAAGCCCAATTCCGTGAGATTTGTCAGCGCACTTAACGGTTCAATATTTTCAATATTGTTATCGGACAAATATAGCTTTGATATACCGGAAAGCGCACTTACCGGCGACAAATCTGATATTTGATTATGTTCAAGATCCGCTTCAAATAAATTACGCATTCCGGTAAGCGGATTTAAGTCAGACACTTTGTTGCTGCCAAGCCCAAGCATTTCGAGCTGTGTGAGTTTTGCAAGAGGTGAAATGTCGTCTATTTCGTTATCCCAGAATGAAAGTATTTTCAATCTTGACAGATTCATTAAAGGGGTTACATTTTTGATTTTATTATGACATAAATACAATGTTTCTAATTTAGACAAACCCGCCAGCGGTTGCAAATTTTCTATTTCGTTTTCTTCAAGCGCAAGGAAAACCAGATTTGGCAGATTTTTAATCGGAGTAATGTCCCGGAGCCCCCGTTGGCATAAATACAATGTATCTGTGCTAATATCAATCGTTTCGCCGGCAAATATCATGCTTTTTTCTCCTGAACTTACGAGCCGATAACGCGAATATTATCAAATGAACGTATTATCATCGCTTGATTATTAGTAAGCGCAACGTCTTTTTCAAAAGGATATGTCAGTGGACCCTCCGGTTCTCCGGCACCGCAATGAACGTATAAGTTCGTGTTTATAAGCCCGAGATTGTTTTCCATATTTGACGCGAAAACCATACTGCCCGCGCTGACGCCTAAAATGATTCCATCATTGTCCACGTGTTTTTTGAACGCTGCGAAAAAGCCGGAGTCGTTGATTCTTTCCAGTAAATATGAAGGGTTCCCACCGCACAAATATACTATATCATACTTGCTCAATTCGTCGAAATCCATATTTCTGTGTAAATCGAAAACTACAATGTTTTCTGAGGGTATACCGCACTTTAACAGGTCGTTCATGCACTTGGGCAAAACGCCTATCGCATCCGGATATATGGCGGCGGTGGGAATGAACAGGGCTGTCATTTTATCCGGGTCTTTCTCAAAAAGATTGATAAAAGTGTTTTTAATCGTTTCCGTTTCTAATCCGCAGGAAGTCAGAACAACTTTCATAAAAGTCTCCTCCATTTCAAACATATGTTCTAATTAATCATATCACATCGAACAAGCGTTTGTCAATAGAAAAATGAAAATTTGTTCGCATTGCGGATCAAAATACGGGTCAGTTTTCGTATGTAATCTTTTTCAGAATGGTTGTATTGACTTTGGGTCATAATTGTGATACAATAATGTTACGAAAGGAGATGCGCACTATGCCTCAGATTATTCCTATCAGAGATTTAAAAAAGACTGCCGAGCTCTCTCAAATGTGTAAAGACGCTACCGAGCCGATCTTTATTACAAAGAACGGCTACGGCGATATGGTTATTATGAGCATGGAAATGTACGAAAAGAAGATGTATATGCTCGACGTGTATGCAAGGCTTGACGCCGCCGGGGAGCAGGTTCAGCAAGGAAAGGTACTTGACGCCGGCGATGGCTTGAAGAGCATCAGGGAAAAGTACAATGTATAAGGTTCTATTGACCGAGCTTGCCGCGAGAGATCTGGACGCGGTCGTGGAATATATCGCCGTCAAGTTATCAAATCCGACCGCGGCGGGAAAACTGCTTGACGAAGTGGACAAATGCTATTCTTATCTTCGCTCAAACCCGCTTGTTTTCGCCAAGAGTGCAGACGCGCGGCTGGAGAAGGAAGGATACCGCAAGGCGTTGATCGATAACTATATTCTATTTTTCAAGGTATTTGAGAGCGAGAAAACAGTTATTGTTTACCGTATTATCTACGGCGCAAGAGACTATCAAAAACTTCTGTAAATGTTCCAAGCACAAGGGACGGTCCCGCGTCTGTAAAGACGCGGGACCGTCCCTTGTGTCAGAGTGAAGACAAACTTGGTAGAGCAGCAATGATTAGCTAATAATGAAGGAACACCTACAAATCCGTAGGGCTCGATGCCCACATCCGTAGGGCTCGATGCCCACATCGAGCCGTGTCGGTATAAAAAAGAGCGGCGGGCAAAATGCCCGCCGTCATTGCTTTTCGTCCGCGAACCCCCAAAACCCGCTGCGCGCGTTT
>CADBQA010000028.1 GCA_902796675.1 uncultured Ruminococcus sp. | reverse complement strand
CTCCTCGCAGGCGTAGGAGGTCGAGAACTTTATGTCCTCGCCGTCGCCCTCGCGCGGCACGGTCGCGATGATGATGGAGCCCTCGGATTCCCTTATCGCGGTCTCGACGGAGTCGGTGAGGCGGCTCGTTATGCCGTCCTTTATGACGAGACGGTCGATGACGATCTCGATATCGTGCTTGTTGTTCTTCTCAAGAGTTATGTTTTCGGAGAGGTCGTAGATTATGCCGTCGACGCGCACGCGGGAGTAGCCGCTTCTCTTAGCCTTTTCAAAGACCTTTTCGTGGCGTCCCTTCTTGCCGCGAACGACGGGGGAGAGGACCATAAAACGCTCGCCCTCGGGGAGTGAGAGGATGCGGTCGATGATCTGATCCGTCGTCTGCTGGCGTATCTCCTTGCCGCAGACAGGGCAGTGCGGAACGCCGATGCGCGCGTAGAGAAGACGGAGGTAGTCGTATATCTCCGTCACGGTGCCGACGGTCGAGCGCGGGTTTTTCGACGTCGTTTTCTGGTCTATCGAAATGGCGGGGGAAAGTCCCTCTATCGAGTCGAGATCGGGCTTGTCCATCTGACCGAGAAACTGTCTCGCGTAGGACGAGAGGCTCTCGACGAAGCGGCGGTGCCCCTCGGCGTAGAGAGTATCGAACGCGAGCGAGCTTTTTCCGGAGCCCGAGAGCCCCGTCAGCACGACGAGCTTGTCGCGCGGGATGTCGACGTCGATATTTTTGAGGTTGTTGACCCTCGCGCCTCTGATTTTAACGAATTGCGGCATAAAAATTATCCCTCCGGGAATGGTTATCGTATCTGTTAATTGTACCAAATAACCGGAAGAATGTCAATATACGATAATGGAGAACGGATAATTGAGAATGGAAAATTGAGAATGGAAAATTGAGAATGGAAAATTAACGAAGGCTTTCAACTGTTTTCACGTTTTCCGTTTATGGCGAATATAACGTAGTGCCGGAGGTTTTGTTTGCGGCGGAGCGCGGCGTACCCTTAAAATTTGCATTTTGACTTGATTTTTCACGGCGTATGTATTAAAATGAATAAGATGATGAAAAATAACACTTTATCGGAGGCATATATGGAAAAGAAATTCAGAAGAATCGGCGTTCTGGCGTCCGGCGGCGACGCTCCGGGCATGAACCCCGTCATCCGCGCGGTCACGAGAAGCGCGATAGAGCACGGCGTCGAGGTCGTCGGCGTCAAGGGCGGTTATTACGGGCTCATCCACGACGAGGTCGTTCACCTCGGCGCGCGCGACGTCAAGAATATAATTAACGTCGGCGGCACGTTCCTCTACTCCGCAAGATGCCTTGAGTTCAAGGAAGAGTGGGGTATGCAGAAGGCAATCGAGACCTGCAAAAAGTACGATATAGACGGCATCATCGCGTGCGGCGGCGACGGTACGTTCCGCGGCGCGACGGACCTTTCCAACCGCGGCATCCCGACGATAGGCATCCCCGGTACGATAGATAACGACATCACGGCGACGGAATACGCGATAGGCTTCGATACCGCGATGAACACGACCGTGCAGATGATAGACAGACTCCGCGATACCTGCGAGAGCCACGCGAGATGCAACGTCGTCGAGGTCATGGGACGCGACGCCGGCGGCATCGCGATCAACACGGCTATCGCCTGCGGCGCGGTCGGCTGTATGATAAACGAGCTTCCCTTCGATGAGGAAGCTCTCATGAAGAAGATGATAAAGCTCCGCGCCGAGGGCAAACGCGAATTTATCGTCGTCGTCGTCGAGGGCAACCCCTACTACTCCGAAGCGTTCGCAAAGAGGATCGAGGAGGCGACCGGCATCGAGACGAAGTTCGCCCGCCTCGCTCACGTCGTACGCGGCGGCTCCCCGACGCTCCGTGACAGAGTTACCGCGGCGAGAATGGCGACCCGCGCCGTCGAAGAGCTCCTCGCCGGAAAGAGCGACCTCGTCGTCTGCGAGCGCGGCGGCAAGATCGTCACGACGGATATAAACTTCGCCCTTATCACGGACAGAATGTATAAAAATAAGCTCCGCGAAGGAGACCTCGACCGCTACACCGAGGAGCAGATAGCCGAAATGAAGGCGATCTGCGAGGCGAAGCATCAGGGATTTGTGGATCTTTATAAGATCATGGATGAGATCTCATATTAAGAGAATACGAAACGCGGCGGGATCCCCCGCCGCGTTTTTTCGCCCTCATCCGTATATAGCGTATAGTTGAAAGCTGAAAGCTGAAAGCGTCCTCATTCGTCGCTTTGCGTCCGGGGTCCTCGGAAAACCGTAAGGTTTTTCGGGGTTCGCGCTTGCTTGACGGATGAGGGCAGACACCATACACAAAAATCGCCCGAAACCTCACGGTTTCGGGCTTTTCTTTATGTGTTTTTCGGATAGGGGGCTTTAATATCGGTCAATCCGAGAATGTAATCCGTTGAAACGTCGTATAATTTTGCAAGTTTAATGAGAGTGTCAATCGGCAGTTGACGCTGCCGCGTTTCGTACTGTGAATAGGTGCTTTGCCTGATGTGCAGGTAGTCCGCCACCGTCTTTTGAGTGAGATCGGCGTCCTCCCTTAAATCCCTTATTCTCATATGTCGCCTCTCATCTGTTTTTTCTATCTTTATTATAGATATCACAGAGCGAGATATTGACTTGTATCACAAATTGTGATATCATTATTTTGAAATTATTACATTTGGAGGAAAATATGAAGAAAATCATCAGTTTTATGCTCGCGGCAATTATGCTCATCGCAACGATCCCCCTCGGGGCGGTAAGTGTAAATGCTACTATAAAGCATACTGCATCGGAGTCTGTTTTATGGGCGAAAAACAAGGCGAGTAGTCCTATTGATTATGACGGAGTTTATGGAGTTCAATGTGTTGACTTGATTTTGGCGTATTACGATTATTTAGGTGTAAGCCCTGTAGGTGGTAATGCATGTGATTACGCATATAATAGTCTTCCTTCGAGATGGAACAGAATACCCGATCATGCAGGGTTTGTTCCTTCACCGGGTGATATTGCGGTTTGGACTTACGGTACAGATAACTACGGACATGTTGCTATAATCCTTGAAGCGGACTCATATACAATGACTGTTGCGGAATTTCTTGGATCAACACATACGGGTAGAGTTCATACTTATAGCTATTATGGGTGGGGCACGTTCTATGGCGTTATTAGACCTGATTTTGTAGGAGAACATACGCATGACTTAAACGGCGGATTTGCATTTTACGAAGCTGCGCACCCGCATTATAAATGCTATTATTGTTCAATATGTGGAGCGGCACAAAGAAATCTTGCAGAAACAAGAACAGATGAGAATTGTTCTTACTGTCAAAGCAGTATTGCGGCTCCCGGCAAGCCAGAGTTTATAGGCCTTAAGAGTTTGTACAAAGACAATGAAGAGATAACCTTTACATGGACCGATACGGAGAATACAACTCATAATAATCTATATATAAGATTAGTAGAATCTGAAGAAGACACAGATTATACGCGTACATATGAAACCATTCATTACGCGGAAAACGGACTAACAAGGGTTTTACCGGCTGGTCATTACAGAGTATTGATTCAGTCTACAAATTCAAATGCTTCGTGGATTTACACAGATGGTGATTGGACATATATTAAAGTTCAACAAGCGGAATGTCAACACGATATAACGACAGAAATAATCAGCGCACCTACATGCACTGCGGGTGGGTTGGAAAGGCAGACTTGCAGTATTTGCGGAGAAATATGGGACAGAGAAATTGCTGAATTAGGTCACAATTACGAGGCGGTTGTAACTGCGCCTACTTGCACAGAGCAGGGATACACAACCTACACTTGCACAAGGTGCGGCGACAGTTACGTTGGTGATGTAGTTCCCGCGACGGGGCACAATTTTGTCGACGGCGTCTGCACCGTTTGCGGGGCGGCTGATCCCGATTATGTGCCGGTAGACCCGAACGGGCCGAAGGCAAGCGTTGCCGAAGCGGTCGCGAAAGCGGGAGAGGATGTCGAGATCAGCGTTACGCTTGAAAACGCTCCTGAGATAAAGTCGATGGCGATATCGGACGTGACGTTCGATCTCGAGGCGCTTGAGCTGCTCGGCGGCGAATGGAACGTTGACAACTCCGTTCTTTCGAGTTGGGACGGCGGAACCGGCAAGGGCGTCGTGACGCTGAAGAGCGCGGAAGACCTTAACGGAAACGTGGTATTCACGCTGACGTTCCACGTGAGCGACGCGGCTGACGAGGGATTCTATTCGATATCGCTCAAGGTCAGCGCGAAGGACAAAAACAACGCCGCTATAAATGTTGCGACGGTCACGGGCGGCGTCACGGTAAGGAATTATATCGTCGGCGACGTCAACGGAGACGAGACAATAACTGACGAGGACGCGATCTATCTGCTCTTCTACACGTTCTTCCCGGAGGACTACCCGATAGAACAGCCGTGCGACTTCAACGGCGACGGTGAAGTTACCGACGAGGACGCAATATATCTTCTTTTCTACACCTTCTTCCCCGAAGAGTACCCGATAGGCTGAGCGCGGGGTGTGACCGATGAAAAAAGCAATTAGTCTTTTTCTCTGTCTGCTTTTCGTCTTCGCCGTGCCGGTCGCGGTATTTGCGGCGGACGGCTTTGCGGTAAATATTAAGGTTGATAGGGAAACGGCGGGCATAGGTGACGAGGTGACGTTTACGGTTTCGCTCACGGGCGCGGGGACTGCGAGATCCGGCTCGGTCGAGGTGATACCCGGAGAGGGGCTTGAGATCGTAAGCGGCGAAATGCTGACCGAAGACAGCACGCTGAGCAGCTTCGATCTGTCGAAGAACAAGGGCGTCGTCGCCGTCTCCTCCCTAAAGGATTTTGACGGAGATTTTGCAAGGATCACGGCGAGAGTGACGGAGGCGTCGGCAGACGCGCGGAGCCTTGAGGCGCGGGTCAAGCTGAACCCGTCGGGCGTCGAGGCGTCCGGCGTCGGAAGCGTCAGACTGTGTGGCGGCGAGGCGAAGATCTCCGACTCCGTCGCCGCACCCGGGGACGAGATAAAGCTTGACGTTACGCTGTCGGGCTTACCGGAGATAAAATCGCTCGCGGTGTCGGACGTAGTTTGCGGTGAGGCTCTCGAATTCAAAGGGGCCGAGTGGACGTTCGAGGGCGCCGTCATGTCAAGCTGGGACGAGGCGACAGGTAAGGGCGTCGCGGCGTTCAGGAATGACACGGACGTAAACGGAAAGATACTGACCTTAACGTTTACCGTAAAAGGGGCGTCCGGCGAATACCCCGTTTCACTTAAAGTGACGTCCCGCTCGGCTGACGGTGAGACGGCGGTGATTACGGCGTCGGGAACGGTCACCGTTCAAAGCGACGACGTACTTATCGGCGACGTCAACGGAGACGGAAGGATAAACCTGAACGATCTTGCGGCTATAAAGAAGCTGCTCGCGGGTGCGACCGAGGGAACGTACGTGCTCGCAAATTCGGACGTAAACCAAGACGGCAAGCTGAATCTCGGGGACCTCGCCGATATCAAAAAACTCCTCGCAGGAGCGAATTGACAACGGCGAACTCAGACTCAATTGCCGCGAAAAAAGCCCGGGAACGGAGTTATCCGTTCCCGGGCTTCATTAATTTTCCATTTTCCATTCTCCATTCTCCACTATCAATTATTTATTACCCCGTTTTTGTCGGTTTATGGGTAAAAAAGTACAGGGAGGGGAATTTTTGTTTGACAAGGGGGAGGCGGAGGACTATAATAGGTAAGAAAAGTAACGCGTGTTACATAATGACTTCCCCGGGGTGATGATTTGGAATTTGTCGGCATAGTTTTGCTCTGTATCGCCGGAGCGTTTCTCGCATATCTGATACTCTGCAACGTCTCCGCACTCTTCGTTGATCCGAAGAAAGAGTACGGCACAAACAGCAAATATTACAGGTTTCTTCTGAACAGCTCAACGGCGCTCGGGCTCTTCGTTTTACGAGTCAAAATTCACGTCACGGGAGCTGAAAAGCTGCCCGAAGACAGGCGATTTATACTCGTCAGCAACCACCGCTCGAACTACGACCCGATCGTGACGTGGCGGGCGTTTGCGAAGTATGATCTTGCTTTCATATCGAAAGCGTCGAATTTCAAAGTCCCGATGTGGGGCAGGCTGATAAGGCGCTGCGGCTTTCTGTCGATCGACCGCTCGAGCCCGAGGTCGTCCTTAAAGACTCTCGGGAGGGCGGCGGAAATGGTGAAGTCGGGCGTCGTCTCGATCGGACTTTACCCGGAGGGAACGAGAAGCAAAACGTGTGAGCTTCTCCCGTTCCACAACGGCGTCTTCCTCGCCGCCGAAAAAGCCGAGGCGCCCGTGGTCGTTATGGCGGTGCGCGGCACGGAGAAAATACACAAAAGATATATAAGACACAGGACTGACGTTTATATTGACATCCTCGACGTGATCGGGCCGGAGGAGTACCGCGGACTCCGGACAAATGAGATCGGCGAGAGAGTGAGACGTGAACTTGAAGACTTTTTGGAGGTAAAATAGATGAACAAGTACTACATTCTTTACAACCCGAAGGCGAACGGAGGAAACGGCGAAGCTGCCTCCCACGGAGCTGAAAAGTATTCAGGCGGACGAGAGATCGAGTACGTCAACGTGCTCACGATCGACGACTACGCCGCGTTTCTCGCAGCGGTAACGGACGACGACGCGATCGTTATTTGCGGCGGCGACGGCACTCTCTGCCGCTTCGCGAACTACACGGACGGCATGAAGTACCCGAAGAACCTTCTTTTCTTCGCAACCGGCACCGGCAACGATTTTTACAACGACATCGGCAAAAAGGTCGGCACGGAGCCGATCGAGATCGCGAAATACGTCGAGCACCTTCCGACGGTCACTGTCAAGGGCAAGACTTATAAATTCATAAACGGCGTCGGATACGGCATCGACGGCTACTGCTGCGAGGTCGGCGACGCGCTCCACGCGAAGGGCGTCACCGAAGTCAACTATACGTCCATCGCCATAAAAGGACTTCTTTTCCACTTTAAGCCGAGGAACGCGACGGTCACGGTCGACGGCGTCACGAAGAAGTATAAAAAAGCGTGGCTCGCCCCCACGATGAACGGCAGATACTACGGCGGCGGCATGATCCCGACGCCGGACCAGGACAGAATGAAGAACGAGACCGTCTCAACGATGGTCATGTACGGCAAGGGAAAATTAAAGACGCTCATCGCCTTCCCCTCGATCTTCAAGGGAGAGCACGTCAAGCGCACCGATATGGTCGACGTTCTCGTTGGACGAGAGATCAAGGTCGAATTCGACAAACCCTGCGCTCTCCAGATCGACGGCGAGACAATCCTCGACGTCAAAGAGTACAGCGTAAAAGCATGGAGCCCGGAAGAATAATAAACCGAGAAGCCCGGGAACGGATTTATCCGTTCCCGGGCTTCATTAATTCTCAATTCTCAATTCTCAATTCTCAATTATTCTTCTTTCCATCCGTCGACGCCGCTTCGTTCGAGCGCGCCGACGACGCGGTGATAGATACCGCGGTGGCGGCGGTCCTCGGCGTGGAGAAGCTCCTTCATCTCCTCGCGCTCGGTGTGTTTATCCTCCGGGCAGGGGGAGGTCTCGACGGGGAGGGCGGTCTTTTTTACGAAAGATTTTATGAGCCGCTCCTCGGTAAGCACGAGGGGGCGGATGACCGTCATATCGGAGCGCGAGAGGTAGGTGACGGGGCGGAAGCAGCCGAATCTGCCCTCGAAGAAGAGGTTGAGCATAAGGGTCTCGGCGGCGTCGTCGAAGTGGTGTCCGAGGGCTATTTTGTTGCAGCCGAGCTCCTTCGCGGCGTCGGTGAGGATACCGCGGCGCATACGGGAGCAGAGGGAGCAGGGGTTTGATTCGCGCCGCACGTCGAAGATGACGCGCGCAAGCTCGGTCTCCTTGACGAAGTATTCGACGCCGAGGCTCTCGCACAGGGCGCGAATTTCCGCGTGGGGATTAGGGGCGGCGGCGATGGAGGACTTATCGAAGCCCATATCGACCTGGAGCGCGACGACGTCGAACTTCGCGGGCAGAAATTCCTTCAGCGCCGCGAGGGCGCAAAGGAGAGTGAGGGAGTCCTTGCCGCCGGAGACGCCGACGGCGACGCGGTCGCCGTGTGAGATCATCTCATATCTTTCTACCGCCGCGCGGACGCGGGAGAGGATCTTTTGAAGTTCTTTCTTCTGGATTTCGTTCATTTATTCTCCGTGTGTCAAGCCCGGGCGTCCTTCATATAATGGTATTATAAAGGAGCCGGAGGTAAATATGGCGATAAAAGTTTACATAGATCAGGGTCACAATCCGTCGGGGGCGAACTCGGGCGCCGAGGGGAACGGCTACCGCGAGCAGGACCTCGTTTACAGAATAGGGATACTGACGGCGGAGCGTCTTCGCGACCGCGGATTTGAGGTTAGGGTCTCGCGGCCGCTTCCGTCGACGCAGCTCGGCACGTCTAACGCGTCGTCCCTCGCCGCGCGGGCGAACGGGGCGAACTCCTGGGGCGCGGATATTTTCATCAGCCTCCACGCGAACGCGTCCGACAATCCGTCGGCGACCGGCAACGAGGCTTTCGTCTACTCGACGTCGAGCCCCGCGCTCTCCCTCGCCGAAAACATTTTATATCAGCTCACACGCTCGACCGGGCTTCGCAACCGCGGCGTCAGCGCGAGACCGAATCTGTACGTTCTGAGGCGGACGGCGATGCCGGCGACGCTCGTCGAGCTCGGCTTCATCACGAACGAGGACGACGCGGACCTTATGGCGACGCGCCCGGACCTTTTCGCCGCGGGCGTTTCAAACGGAGTCCTCGCGTACTACGGGATGATGTGAATCATATATTTCCCTCGCCGTCGGCGGGGGTTTTTCTCTTTCTCTTTTTCTTCGGCTTTTCGGTCTCCGGCGGGAGCTTTTCAGCAAGGTCCGGGCGGTTCTTCCTCGTTATCTCGACCGATTTTTCATGACGCCACGCGTCGATATTCGCGTGGTGGCCGGAGAGAAGGACCTCGGGGACCTCCATGCCGTGAAAGACCGCGGGGCGGGTGTATTGCGGATATTCGAGAAGCCCGTCCTCGAAGGACTCTTTTTCAAAGCATTCGGCGTCGGAGAGCACGCCCGGGACGAGCCGCCCGACGGCGTCCGCTAAAATGCAGGCGGGTATCTCGCCGCCAGTGAGGACGAAGTCGCCGATCGAGATCTCCTCGTCGACGATCTCGTCGATTATCCTCTGGTCGACGCCCTCGTAGTGTCCGCAGAGGACGATGAGGCGCTCCTTTTGAGAAAGCTCCTTCGCGACCTGTTGCGTCAGCACTCTGCCGCGCGGCGACATATAGACGACGTGATATTCGTCCGGTCCTCCGTCGGCGCGTACCGCCTCGAAGCAGTTGTATATCGGCGGCGCCGCCATCAGCATACCCATACCGCCGCCGTAGGGCGTGTCGTCGACGCGGTGACGGCGGTCGTCGGAGTAGTCCCTTATGTTGTAGGTCCTGATGTCGAGCGTCCCCGCCGCGCGCGCCCTGCCGATGATGCTCTCGGAGAGCACCGTCTCGACGAGGTCGGGGAACAGGGTCATAATATCTATCCTCATTCTTCCATACCCTCTATAAGGCTGACGTATATCCCGGCGTCGCGGTCGTCGCCGAAGGAGACTTCTTTTATGAACTCCTTCACGCACGGCACCATAAAGGTCCCGCCGCCCGGCTTTTTAATGACGTAGACCTGCTGACCCGCGGGGGCGAGGACGTCGTCGAGCGTCCCTATCTCGCGCCCCGTTTCGTCGTCGTAAACGGGAAGTCCGAGCACGTCGGCTATAAAGAAGTCGCCCGGGCGCAGGCGAAAGTCGCCCCGCGCGGCGAAAAAGGACGTGCCCTTGAGCTTCACGGCGTCCTCGAACGTGTCGACGCCCCCCAGTTTCACGAGAACGAACGACTTCTGAACGGACGCCCGCTCGACCTTCATCGGCAGGTACGCGCCGCCTAGCTCGACGTAGAGAGTTTTCAGGCGCGAGAGGACCTCCGGGCTGTCCGCCCGGTTCTCCATTTTGAGCGTTCCCGCGACTCCGTGGGTGTTGACCGCGACGGCGCACTCGAGATATTCCTTGAGTTTCGCTTTCTTAAATTCCATAATTCACTTCCCGGGAGCATATTTCCCGAAGGGCAGATATTTGTATACTTTTTCCTGATATTCTTTATATTTCGGATACTTTCCGGACGATATCTTCTCGCCGAGCGCCGAGCTTCCGACAAAAAGGAGTATGAGAAGGAGCGCTCCGACGGCGGTGGGGTGAAAAACGCCGTGCGACGCGCCGAGGGCGCCGAGGGTGAAAAAGTAGAGGCTCATCCATATACCCTGCTCGCCGAGGTAGTTCGGGTGGCGCATCCTCGACCACGGTCCCGTCGTGTTGAAGCCGAGGGAGTAGGGCAGACCGGGCTCTTCAAACGGAGCCCTGCCGTAAAGCTCTTTCTTTTTTTGGTGGAACTTCCACTGATATTCGTCGGCGACGGTCTCAAGCGCGAGAAAGAGAACGGCGGCGACCGCCGCGGCGGCGTCGAACGCGGTGAGAGGCGCGGACGATTCGGACGCGGCGAGAGACGGCAGGCATATCGCGAGGATAAGCGCGTTCTGATAAATACTTATGAAAAAGAGGTCGAAGAGGGTCCAGAGGACGCCGCGGCTGAAAACGGGATTTGACTTGACGATAGACCATCTGTAATCCTCGTTGCCCTGCCAGAATTTCAAGCGGTACGCGCCTTTTCTCGCAAAGTTGAAGGTCAGCCTCGCGCCCCAAAGCGTGACTATCACCGCAAAGATGACGGGGCGGAGCCTCATGCCGCAGCGGGATGCGATGATCCAGGTGTAAGCTATCGGAAGAAGGCTCCAGAGCTTGTCCATCTGTGAGTAGTTTTTGGTTATCTCGCCGACGACGAAGCAGTACGCCGCGCTGCAAGCCGAGACAATGAGAAGGATCTTAAGCGTCGCAAGCTGCGACTCCGTGATATCCCACCTTCCCCATACGAGGCACAGGACAGTAAGCGCGACGATGGCGCAGACCGTAACGACCGTTCCGAGTGTCTTTTTCATTTTGACGTCTCCCGAATCATTTTATTCTGTTTACTTTTTTGATTATACCGCAATTTCATACATATTTCAACAATATTTTTTATATAACGAAAGAAGGCTTCCGCTCACGCGGAAGCCAATCTTATTTTGTTATTCCGTCACGGCTCGATGTGGGCATCGAGCCCTACGGGTTTGCGGTCTCTTTTCAACGCCTATTTAACGGGAAGCCGATCTTATTTTGTTATACCGTCACGGCTCGATGTGGGCATCGAGCCCTACGGATGTGGGCATCGAGCCCTATGGATTGGGCATCGAGCCCTACGGGTTTGCGGTCACCGTCATCTTTTAATCAAGGCTCTCGATCCAGCCGCGCACGTCCTCGTCCGTCGCGCCGCCGCCGAACCTCGCGCCGTCGCCCGACGTCAGAACGTCGTAGCCCTCTTTTTCAAAACAGCTTTTTATCTGTTCGCTCGATTTTCTTTCTCCGTCAACAACAAGAATCCTGAACCCGTTTGAAGCCATCCTATCGCCTCCTTTTGCGCCTGATGCGAGTTTATTTTCCCAAAAGCCCTATAAGGCAGTTGTAGGTTATATTGTAAATCGTCATATATCTGAACGACACACCCGCCGCCGTCATCGCGCGGCGTTGTTTGGCCGTCACGACCGAATACGGATAGATGCCGAACATAAACGGGAAGAAGACGTAGACGAGGTCCTCCGCCTCCTCGTGACTCATGCCCGGGCAGAACTTTTCAAGCATGCGTCCGAAGTTCTCGCGCGACCTTCCGTACGACGCCTTGAAGGACTTGAGAAGCTCCTCGCGGCTGTTCGCCTCCATATCGTACGTATTCATCGAGATCAGCTTCAAAAGCTGTTCCCTCTTCGAGAGAGAACTTGCGACGAGGTCGGCGATCTCCGCGGGGCGAAGGGCGTCGTGAGACCTCATTATCTCCTCGAGGTCCTCGTTCCAGCGGTCGTATTCGCGCTGGTGCAGGGCGAGAAAGATCTCTTCCTTCGTCTTGAAATAGTTGTATATCGTCGGTCTCGAAAAGGGCACCACTTCGCCTATGTCCTTGAGGGTCATATCCTTGAAGCTCATCGTGCGGTAGAGCTTTTCGCAGGCGTTCACGATCTCCTCGCGTCGCTGCGCTATCAGTTCCGGCGTTCCTTTTACCATTTGGCGCGCCTCCTTCTTTATTCGCTGACACGATGTCAGCGCAGTCATTATATCACATCATTGACACCGTGTCAATACCCGACGTCAAAAAAATCCGGACAGCGGTAAAAACCTGTCCGGGGCGAGGTATGACCTTGAAATGATTTTTGAAATGTTCAGCCGTTCGCATTAAGTTTGACGATCCTCTTTCCTTGACCGACGGCGTAGCGAAAAGTCTGATAAGCGCCGCCGCTCTCGCGCTCGAGATAGAATACGACAAGATCACTTCTGTCGACCATGGCGCGGTTTCTCCTTTGGATCGCCGCCTTATAGTGCGTGTCGGGGCTTGTCAGTATCTCGATCTCGTCATAATAATTCCGGTACGACGCTTCGTTTTCACGATACTCGGCGGAATCATATGGAAGGATGAGAATATGGCTGCTGTTGTCGTCACGGCAGTTCCGTTTAACGCGGTTTATGGCGGACGAAACTATCTGATCGAACTCGCCGTTGCGTCCGATCAAAAAATCCACGTATTCTTTTGTCATAATGAGTTCCCGGACAAGCGAAAAAACCTGAGCGTCAATATAAGAAAAGCGTTCAACTTCCCTGTGCCCGAAAAAACTCACCGTGTATATGTTTAACAGTCCGTGCAAAGTATTCGTCCTCTCTCGTTTTGCTTTATGGGAAAAGCATACTCTCAATATATTATATATTTGCTTACAAATATAGTCAAGTGCTTTCGTATGAATACGGCATTTGAAATGCGGCAAAAGTATAATAAAAAGAGAAAGGGGGCTGACGATATAATGAGTAAAAGTGTGGATTTTAATAACCGTGACAGATTGATCCAACTCGGGATCGCAATATCGACTCTGCGCAAAATGCGCGGCTTATCGCAAGAAAAGCTGGCGGAGAAGGCAGGGGTCAGCCGTTCGTTGATAAGTACGATTGAAGCACCGGGTATGGCAAAGAGCTTTTCGCTCGACATATTTTTCAGTATCGCCGACGCGCTTGACGTTGACCCCGCGGACCTTATCAACGCTTCCGTATTTCCGGATAAAGTGTTGAAAAGCAAAAAGTAAATATATCTTACGAAAGACGGCTTTAACGGGCCGTTTTTTGATGTTCAACGCCGTCATATTGTAAATTTTTACGCCTTTCGGTTTTTTTGCCGAAGGGTGTATATTTTTGTCGCGGGATATGATAAAATATATGCACGGAGCGCCGCTGACGGGGAATGTGAGGTGGAAAGATGAAAAGATATATCCTGAAAACAGTATTTATATTCGCGCTTATCCTATGCCTTTTTGCGCTCGCTTCCTGCGGCGGCGAGAGCGTCCCGGAGACCGCGACGGAAACGGAGAGCGAAACGCTCACCCTTTCATGGGAGAGCGTCAGCATGACCGAAACGGAGACCGATAGCGAGACCGCGACGGAAACGGAAACGGAAACGGAAACGGATACGGATACGGAAACCGAAACCGAAACGGAGACCGCTGAGGCGCCGGTCGTGACGGAGAGCGAAACGGAAGAGGAGCCTCCGGCGCCGTCTGTACCGTCTTACGACGTCACGCCGCCGTTTTTCCACTACTTCGTCTCGAAGGTCACGGTCTACCGCGGCGGTGATTTTGAGCTTGATAAATACATATCCTATATCGACGACTACGACGCCGACGTCGAGCTTACCGTCGCCGGCCGCGTAAACACGTCGGTATCGGGCGAATACATCCTGACGCTGACGCTCACCGACGACGCCGGCAACTCCTCGTCGTCGAATATGTACGTCACGGTCAAGGACTACGTTCCGCCGACAACGACGACGCCGTCGACACCGGCAACGCCCGAGCCTCCGATGACGTTCGCCGAGTTCACCTCGATCTACAAAAAGAACGGCGCCTCGGTCGGCATCGACGTCTCGCGCTGGCAGGGCGAGATAGATTTCAACAAAGTGGCGCAGGCGGGCTGTGAGTTCGTGATAATGCGTATCGGCGGTTACGACGACGGAGTTTTCGAGGATATGCGCTTCGCCGAGAACATAAAGAAGGCGAAGGCGGCGGGGCTGAAGATCGGCGTCTACTGGTACTCCGAGGAGAACAGCGCCGCGCTCGTCCGTCAGGACGCCGACTACCTTTACTCGCTCCTCGGCGGTGAGGCGCTCGACTTCCCGATATTCTTCGACTGGGAGGACTTCCTTCACTTCCATAAATATAAAATGAGTATGCACGACCTCAACGATATGTTCGCGGCTTTCCGCGACGAGGCGGAAAAGAGGGGCTACAAGGCGGCGCTCTATAACAGCAAATACTACCTCGGCGCGCTCTGGTACGACACGTCGAAGACGGGCGGCGTTTGGCTCGCCCACTACGTCGACGAGACGAACTATACCGGCGACTATTTCCTCTGGCAGCAGGGCATCGGGCGCATCGACGGCATCGACGCCGACGTCGATCTCGACGTATTTTACCCGTGGAAAATGAAAATGTGAATAAATATTCATCGAGCTCGACCCTTACCGCAAATGGGACGGGGAAGGGCGACTGTGAAAAATAAACAAAATTAGTATACATTTTTATTGCATTTTTTCAAACGGCATTATTGACATTTGCAAAATAGTATAGTAAAATTAGTTATTAAATCACGACACATATAAATAATGCGCGGCAACGCGACAGGTTTATCCATCTTTCATCGGTTATTCGATTGTCGGGATCAACTTTGATAGGAACTCTTTGACGGATGAATTATTATACCTCAATTACATTACTCGGCCTTTTGGCTCTCCTGACGCTCAGCATTTTGATAGGCGAGAACGACAGGATAAAAAAGAAGATAAAAAGTTATATTACCTGACGTATATACTCATCGCGCTCACCTCTCTTGCCGAATGGACGGGATTTTTGCTCGACGGAGCGGAAAACATGCCGAAGGAGCTTTTGGCGGCGGTCAAATGCGTTGATTATATACTGACGCCGATGGCGGGCGGCGCCATCGTAAGGCAGATCAGTTTCCGCAACGGCTGGAGCAGGACTCTTAACTATCTGCTTCTCGGTAACACGGCGTTTCAGATCGTCGCATGCTTCGGCGGCTGGATGATAAAGATAGACGAGCACAACCACTACACTCACGGTCCGCTGTACTTCGTGTACATGGCTGTATATTTTGCCGTCATAACGATAGTCATCATAGAATTCGTCATTTACGGCAAGTCGTACAGGAAGGAGAACCGTATATCTCTTTACGCCGTTGTGCTGCTCGTCGTGAGCGGGATCTTGATCCAGGAGATATCCGGCGGTAAATTCCGCACGTCTTATATCGCGCTGACCATAGGAGCGATCCTTCTCTATATACACTATTCCGATTTCTCCAGGATGGCGTCGGACGACAAGCTTCGCGAGCAGGAGATACTGATCTCAACGGATACGCTGACGGGTATGTACAGCCGTTACGCTTACGCGAAGGCTCTCGAGAGCTATGACGAGAAGGGCGAGCTTCCGGAAGATCTTTGCGTATTTTCCATCGACATAAACGGCCTCAAGCTCGCAAACGACACCAAGGGACACGCGGAAGGCGACAAGCTCATCTGCGGCGCGGCGGAGTGCATAAAGCGCGTTTTCAAAAAGACGGGACGGTGCTTCCGCACCGGCGGAGACGAGTTTATCGTATTTGCCGTTCTCGACGAAGAGCGGGCGGAGGACGCGCTCAGACGGCTTAAGGCAGCCGAGGAAGAGGACGGTCTCAATCTCGCGGCGGGCTACGCCTTCGCAAAGGACCATCCCGGCATATCCGCCGAAAAGCTCGTTGTTGAAGCGGACCGCGCCATGTATTCCCATAAAAACGATTTCTACCGCTTATCCGGCATTGACAGACGCGCTCATTGAGACGGCGCTCACATTCGGAGGGTGAGTCAATAGGTGAAAACGAACCGCAAACTGCACCTTGCAATCATAATAATACTTGCGCTTCTCGCATCGGCGATAGCAGCCGTCGTCGCCGGGCCGATGCTCTCGGTAAAGGAACAGGCGCAGTCGGTATACGCGGCGCGCCTCACCGAAGCGGGCTACGTCACGCTGGTGTTCGACGGCACATACTTCGGCGAAAGCGAAGGCGAGCCGCGCGGACAGGAACTGCCCGACGTGAAGGAAAGCGATATTGAGGGCGCGGTAGACTTCCTTTGCTCGCTGCCTTACGTCGATAACGAACGTATCGGAGGACTCGGCATCTGCGGCTCCGGCTCGTATATGTCTGTCGCCGGCGTGAAGGAACCG
>CADBQA010000027.1 GCA_902796675.1 uncultured Ruminococcus sp. | reverse complement strand
GCGTTTCTCTCACTCTGACTCAGCCTGAAGACTTTGTCTTCACTCTGACGGACGCCTCGCGGCGTCCGTTTTTTCATGTTTTGTTATGCAGTTTGGGATACTTCTTTTTGTCGAGCTTCCCGAGTATAACAGTCAGAACCGTTGCGAGGGCGAGGAGCGATATTACGAATACCCATGAGGGTCCCGAGCCGTAGTTGTCGTGTAGGGGACCTATCGTAAGATCGGTCGCGCCCGATATAAGAGTACCGAGGACCGCCGAGACACCGTTGATCCTCCCGCGGTGAGACGAGGGTATCCTTCGCGAGACGTAAGGACCGCCCGCTATCGTATCGAATATCTCGCCTATCGTGAAGAGGAATATCGCCGCAAAGTAGACGGGGATATGTCCTATCATCGTGATAAACACGGCGAATCCCGCGGCGAGGAAGACCTCTCCGAGGATAAGCTTGCCCGTTTCGTTGACCCTTCGGAACACTCTTGTTATTATGGGCGTGAATATCACAACTATAACGCAGTTGAGACTTGCGACGGTCCCGTAGATCACTGAGCCCTCGTCGCCGTGGACCTCGCCCATATCGAGCGGCATAAGATATCCCCATTGACCGTAGGCGGCGTAATAAATGGACGTGATAATGAGAAAGAGGAATACCGTTTTGTTGTTTTTAATAACGGTGAATATACCGCCTTTTTCATCAGCGTTTTGATATTCAGCCTCTTCGCTTTTGTCTTCGACCTTTTCGATCTTTTTGATGAAAGAGAAGATAAGTACGGTAGAGAGTCCGATAGATGCGCCGCATATTATGAACATTAGCCAGAGGTAATCGTTGAATAGGATCCCTCCGAGCGTCGGGGAGAGTATCATACCGAGGTTGGAGCAGAGATAGCCGAGCGAATACGCCTTCTCTCTGTCGGCGACCGTCGTAAGGTCCGCCGTGAGCGAGTCGTAGGCGGGACCCTCGACGTTTTGGAAAATGCTCGCGACCGTCATAATAACGAGAGAGGCGAACGAGAGCGGAATGAGTCCGCAGATTATGTAACATATAATGGATACGACGTCACAGTATATAATGAGCCGCCTTTTGTCTACCTTGTCCGCAAGCTTGCCGCCGAGAAGATTCGCCGGCATCATAATAAGCGAGCTGACGACAAAGTAAACGGAAATTTCAGTCGCGCTGAAATTCATCTTTTGGCTCATTATCAGAGTGAGCATGGGCCATATCATCGAGCCGAGGCTCGTGACGATACGGCCGACGCACAGTATCCATATTTCTTTTCTCAGACCTTTATACTGTGTGAATAAACCGAGCTTCATATATTATACTGACGACGCCGGTTATCCGGAAAGATTTATGCCTTTCCGACAGACCCGAAGAGCTCCATTTTTTCTCTTACGGTAGCTTTTATTGCTTCCGTGCCGGGAGCGAGAAGTTTTCTCGGGTCAAATCCCTTGCCGGCGAGGTCTTTTCCTTCTTCAATGTATTTTCTTGTCGCTTCCGCGAACGCAAGCTGACATTCTGTGTTGACGTTGATCTTGGAAACTCCGAGGGAGATCGCTTTCTTTATCATATCCGCGGGGATACCCGTGCCGCCGTGAAGAACGAGGGGCATATCTCCCGTCTTCTGCTGAATGGCGTCGAGAGTCTCAAAGGAGAGTCCGGGCCAGTTTTCGGGGTATTTGCCGTGGATGTTGCCGATACCTGCGGCGAGCATTGTGACGCCGAGGTCGGCTATCATTTTGCACTCATCCGGATCGGCGCACTCGCCCATGCCGATAACTCCGTCCTCTTCACCGCCGATGGAGCCGACTTCGGCCTCGATGGACATTCCTTTTTCCCTCGTTACGGCGACGAGCTCCTTCGTCTTTTCGACGTTCTCCTCGATCGGGTAGTGGGAGCCGTCAAACATGATCGACGAAAATCCCGCTTCGATGCACTTGTAGCATCCCTCGTACGTGCCGTGGTCGAGATGGAGAGCTACGGGTACCGTGATCCCGAGGGATTCGATCATAGCTTTTACCATATCGGCTACGGTCTTGAAGCCGCACATATACTTGCCCGCTCCCTCGGATACGCCGAGGATAACGGGGCTGTTTAACTCTTCTGCCGTTTGAAGGACAGCCTTCGTCCATTCGAGGTTGTTGATGTTGAACTGGCCGACGGCGTAGTGACCCGCCTTAGCCTTCGTGAGCATTTCCTTTGCAGAAACTAACATATTTTTTATCTCCTTTTATTTTTTACACTATCATGCCGGACGCCTGACGGCGTATGCGGTCGACGTCCTCTCTGATTTTGTCAAGCCCCGCGCCTGACTTTAACATCTCGTAGAAATGAAGGGAAGTGTCTTTTATAAATCCGTCTTCTATCGACGAAAGAGCGGTCAACACCTCTGCGGGCTCTCCTCCGTTTTGCTTTATGTATTCGTTCAGAGCTGCGCCGATACCGACGCAGATAGATACCGGGTAAATACCCTTCTCAAGCGCGCATCTCGCGGCTCCGATAAGTCTGTCGTCGTGGGCGAGCTTTCTCGGGATGTCCGCGCCGACTCTCTCGCAGGTGTCGCCGAGCGCCCTGTTGCAGAATCTCGTGAGAAGGTCCCATATATGCTTCATTATCGGCTCAAACGGAACGCCGTACTTTTTTGTAAGCGCCATCGCGCTCTCGACCATGGCGTCCTCCGCGATGAGCCTTATGCACGGATGACCGACAGCTTCGTAAATGTACTCGCAGTCAAAGACCGTCTTGCCGAGGTAAGCGCATACCGCGTGCCCCATGTTGTGGATGAAGAGCTTTCTGTCGACGTAGTAGTGGAACGGAGTGAATGGAACGATGTTTTTGACCTCTCGCCACTCGCCCTTTATCGCCGCTTTGTCGACGGGAAGCACACCGTACTCCTCAACGGCTATTGCGAGCGGATCCGTGACCTCGCCTTTTGCCTTCGGCACCATTCTTCCGACGGAGGTCTCGATAAGACCGACAGTTTCAAGCTCCTCCGGCGTCAGCATATCGGACAGAAGACCTCTTACGTAAAGGTCGGCGTCCATTAAGTTCTCGCAGATCAGCAGGTTCGTATACTTTCCCTTTGCCGCGCGGACTTTTACGCCCGCGGAGAAGTTAGGGAGAATATACTTTATCGCTTTCGCTCCGACGCAAGTCGCGCAAACGTCAGCCTCCGCTATCGCGGCGACGGCGGCGTCCTTGTCGTTTCCGTCGACGGCGCGAACGCGCCCGATCGTTATAACTTCCGTTTTGTCGTTTGAAACTATCGAGAGCGGGTATTTTCCCTCGGCGTTTATCCTCTCAACGACAGGCGCCTGAACGTCGACGAACGTGACGTCCCAGCCGTCAAGTGAGAAAAGCGGCGCTATAAAGCCGCGCCCGATATTGCCCGCGCCGAAAATTACAGCTTTCATAGAATGTTCCTCTTAGTGAAACGGCTTCCGTCTTGCGGCGGAAGCCGAATTCTCGTTTTATTTTATTTCGGGGAGACTTGCCGCCGCGACGGATTGACCGACTCTGCGGCTCTTCTCGTCGGGGATGTGGAGCGTTATCTTCTTCGAGAGCTCGGGATACTCACTGTTCAGCACCTCGTTCGCTTTTGCAAGAAGGATAGTTCCGCCCTCTCCGGACGTGACTCTGCCCATTATAAGAACGTGCTTGATGTCGTAGAACTTCGCGTAATAAGCGATGGCGTAGCCGAAGTATACGCCGATAGTCTCGTATATCTTCGCGGCGCGCCCGTCGCCCTCTTTCATAAGTCCCTGAACGACTTTGAGCTTTTCGGCGGGGGAGAGCGTCTCGTCAAGCTCGATGCCCGCGGCGGGCGCAAGCTTGATAACGCCGTCCTGCGAGAAATATTTGACACCGCACCCGTAGTCGCCGGACCACTCGTCGACCATCGCGTCGCGGCAGAAATCCACCGGTACGAACGCAAGCTCGTTGAGCCAGCCCGTGATGTTGCCCTCGCCGTCGATGTAGCCGCCCGCCTCGGACGTGCCCATCGCGATACCGAGAACGTTCGTGTCGTCGAGGTCCATAGCTCCGGCAAGCGCCGTGACGTCGCCGTCGTTCGCGACTTCGAGCGGAACGTCGCCGATCTCTTTTGCGACGTCGATATACATATTCTTGACGCGGCGCTCGAAATCCTCATCGTTTACCTTGATGAAGAGGGAGGCGGTCATGATCTTGTTGTCGACGTAAACGCCCGCGGAGGAAACGCCGATGGCGTCGACACGCGGCATGTGGCTCGCGGCTGTCTTCATCGCCTCGAGAATGCCCTGATAGTGATACTCGGGGTCTGTCTGCGTCTTCGGGAACCAGACGACTTCTTCCGAATAAACGGACTCGCCGTTGATGACAGCGGAGACCTTTCTGTCGCTTCCGCCCGCGTCGAAGCCGATGCGGCAGCCGTCGAGGTGACGGCCGACGGAGGCTGACGACTCGTTCTTTACGGGAGCGGGGCAGGAGGGGCAGAGAACTTCGACCTCGAAAGGCTTTTCATATACTCTTGCCATGAATTTCGCGTCGAATTCGTGCTCTCCGCCGATTTTGTAATCGTCTTTAAGTCTTTCGCCGATATACTTCGAGCCGTGAACGATGACTTTCCAGCCGCCGCGCGTCCAGAGCATCGTCTTGATGATCCTCTCGGCGACGGCGTAGTTTTCCTCGTCGTGTCCCGTCCCGTCGGCGAAGATGTCGAGCGAATATGTTGAAACGTATCCCTTGTTGCGCTCAACGCCTACTGTCAAAGTCGCCTTTTCGGAGGCTTTCGCCACCTTTTCGGCGAACTCGTCGAGTACGACGGACATCGGCGCAAACTGAGGGTCGAGTACGGCTTTGATCATTTCTTTATCCTCTCTCGTATCTCGTTCAAAGGGGTTTGTATTCTGTGAGCTCGCTTGCCGCTTCCTCGTCGAGAACGAATACGACGTTCTTTCTGAGACGGAGGATGGAAGCCTGGCAGTAAGGAGTGATCTCGCCTTCGAGAGCGTCCTTGATGGCCTTAGCCTTGTTCTTGCCGTTGGCAACGAGAACTATCTGCTTTGCGTTCATGATAGCCTTGATGCCCATGGAGAGCGCCTTGCGCGGCACCTCGTCCGCGCTGTTGAAGAGACGGGAGTTAGCTTCGATCGTGTTCTCCGTGAGAGTAACTACGTGCGTACCCATGATGAACTTGTCGCCGGGCTCGTTGAAGCCGATGTGGCCGTTTCTGCCGATACCGAGCACCTGGAGGTCAACGCCGCCTGCAGCCTCGATCACGTCGTCGTACGCTTTGCACTCAGCGTCGGGATCGTCTGCAAGACCGTTAAGAAGATGTGTATTTGCCATGTCGATATTGACCTTGTTGAAAAGGTACTTGTTCATGAAGTATCTGTAGCTCTGATCGTGCTCGGGAGCTATCGGATAGTACTCGTC